>JANMGR010000041.1:0-2509 GCA_031374785.1 Sphingomonadales bacterium
GGTGTTTGAAAACCCCGATTTCCACCGGCAAAATAATGTCGCCATCGCGCTGATTGCGTTGGAGGATAGACTGTTCGGCTATGGCGAGAAACAAGCGTTGCTGAAACAGCTTGGCCCCTATTACGCGGCAATCCAATCGACAGCGGCGATGATCGAAAGCCATTCTGAGAAACAGGGTTTCCTAAAAGGCCTGTATGAGAATTTCTATAAGGTTTATAACCCGATGGCCGCTGACCGGCTGGGCGTGGTCTATACGCCGGGCGAGATTGTGCGCTTTATGATCAAAAGCGCCGACTGGCTGTGCGAAACGCATTTCGGCAAGAATTTGATTGATAAGGGCGTGGAGATTCTTGACCCCGCAACCGGAACCGGCACCTTCATCGTCGAATTGTTAGAACATTTTCGCGGCAATCACGAAAAGCTGCGGCATAAATATAAGGAAGAGCTGCACGCCAACGAAGTGGCGATTTTGCCTTATTACGTCGCCAATCTGAATATCGAGGCGACTTATGCCGCGATCACCGGCCAGTTCGCCGAATATCCCAATCTGTGCTTTGTCGATACGCTTGATAATGTTGCGGCGCTGGGCATTTATAGCGGGCATCAGGGCGATATGTTCGGGTCGGTTAGCGACGAAAATATGGCGCGGGTGAAGCGGCAGAATGAACGCAAGATCAGTGTGATCATCGGCAACCCGCCCTATAACGTGAGTCAAAAGAGTGAGAACGACAACAATAAAAACCGAGCGTATCAGCAGATCGATTCTCGAATTAAAGCAACATACGTCAAGTTGTCGATGGCTCAAAAGACTGCAGCTTATGACATGTATGTGCGCTTTTATCGTTGGGCAGCAGATAGGCTTAAAGACGATGGCATAGTTGCCTTTGTTACCAATCGTAGTTTCCTAGACGCGCAGAATCTGGACGGCTTTCGTAAGGCCGTGGAAAACGATTTTTCCGAAATTTGGGTTTACGATATGGGTGGCGATGTAAGAAGTGATCCATCGCTCTCGGGAACAAAGCATAATGTATTTGGCATACAGACCGGTGTGGCAATTTGCTTTTTGGTGAAGCGTCAGGACACGTCTTCATTTGCGGTGCATTACGCAAGGGTCGGTCAATCTGACACGGCAGAGGATAAGCTTTCAACCCTGTCGTCGGCGTCAATTGAAACTATTCGTTTCACCAAAATCAAGCCTGACAAGCGAGGCAATTGGCTGAACCAAAGTGAATCTGATTTCGAGACGTTGCTACCAGTGGCTAAGATGCCCGGTGGTCGTAACAAATCTGACGGCTACATTTTTGAACTTTCATCTACAGGCATTATGAGCGGTCGAGATGAATGGATATATGATTTTTCAGCAAAATCTGCGCAAGCAAAGCTCGCCGAGTTCAGGCAAATTTTTCAAAGTGTGAAGCGAAATGCAGATAAAGATGCGCTTCCGCTTACCATCAAATGGTCTCGAAATTTAAAACGTAAGATCGGCCGTGTTTCGGTTGATGAACTTCAGTCGTTGCAAACCGAGCAATCACTTTTCCGCCCGTTCCTTGTGAAATCGTTGCCTCGCGCACGATATTTGATCGATGAAGTAGGTGCGTTGAATCAGACGTTTTGCGGCGAAAACGCCTTAATTGCGTTCTTGTCCGTGGCATCTTCACACCCCGTTGCTTCGTTGGCAACAAATCGCCCCTTTGACTACGGCCTCTTGAAGACGGGTAACGGAGGCACGCAAGGCCTTTACCGCTACCGCTACACCAAGTCCGGCGAGCGGGTGGATAATATCACCGATTGGGCGGTGGCGCAGTTTGTGGGGTATTATTCCAAAAAGCCCTCTCCCCTTCAGGGGAGAGGAGGGAGCAGCGTAGCTGCGGAAGGAGAGGGGGAGTCTATTGGCTCGCAGACGCTCGCCCCCTCTCCTAACCTCTCCCCTGAAGGGGAGAGGGACTCACCGTGCATCACCAAAGACGCCATTTTCGCCTATTGCTATGCTGTGCTGCACGACCCGCAGTATCGCGAAAAATACGCGCTGAACCTGAAGCGCGAATTTCCGCGTATTCCGTTTTATCCCGATTTTGCCCAATGGGTGGAATGGGGCGAGGCGTTGTTGAAGCTGCATATCGATTATGAAAAGGTGAAGCCTGCAAAGCTGACCCGCGTCGATACGCCAGCACCGAAGCGCGCAGAGGGGGCGCATCCTAAGCCCAAGCTGAAATCGCTGCCTGACGCCGGCAACATCGTCATCGACGAAGACACGCAACTGACCGGTGTGCCGGTGCAGGCGTGGGAATATCGCCTTGGCAACCGCAGCGCGATTGACTGGGTGCTGGATCAGCACAAGGAAAAGACCCCGCGCGACCCGACCATCCGTGCAAAGTTCAACACTTATCGCTTTGCCGATTACAAAGAGGCTTGCATCGAATTGCTGGGGCGCGTGGTGACGGTGAGTGTGGAGACGGTCGCGATTACCGAGGCTATGAAAACGACAGCGCGAGAATAGCCCTAAGCTGCA
>JANMGR010000017.1:0-8467 GCA_031374785.1 Sphingomonadales bacterium
CGAAAAACGGGTCATCCTGCCCGATCCCAAATTTGGTGATCTGGTCCTTTCGAAATTCATGAACAACCTGATGCTTGACGGCAAAAAGTCCGTCGCCGAACGGATTGTTTATGGCGCGTTGGAAACTGTCGAGGTCAAGGCCAAGAAAGATCCGGTGCAAACATTCCATGAAGCGCTGAACAACGTAAAGCCCGGCATCGAAGTGCGTTCGCGCCGCGTTGGTGGTGCAACGTATCAGGTTCCTTGCGAAGTGCGTCCAGAACGCGCGCAAGCGCTTGCTATTCGCTGGTTGATTTCGGCTGCGCGCAATCGCAGCGAAACCACCATGGCGGCTCGTCTGTCGGGTGAAGTATTGGATGCTGCCAATAACCGCGGTAACGCCGTTAAAAAGCGCGAAGATACCCACCGTATGGCCGAAGCAAACCGTGCCTTTGCCCATTACCGCTGGTAACAGCTGGTTTTAATGACGCGTCGCGGAACTGCCGCGAGAACGTCATAAATGGAAATTAGGGGGCCGGTTTCTGACCGGCCCCCGCAACTTTAGGGTCCATCTGGCCCTACTCACTGGAGTGAAGATCATGGCACGCAGCCATCCACTAAGTATGTATCGTAATATCGGTATTATGGCGCACATAGATGCGGGTAAAACCACGACCACCGAACGCATCCTGTTTTACACCGGTAAATCGTACAAAATCGGCGAAGTGCATGATGGCGCAGCGACGATGGATTGGATGGAGCAAGAGCAAGAGCGTGGGATCACGATCACCTCGGCTGCTACGACCTGCTTCTGGAACGATCACCGCATCAACATCATCGACACCCCGGGCCACGTTGACTTCACGATTGAAGTTGAACGTTCGCTCCGCGTGCTTGATGGCGCGGTAGCTTGCTTTGACGGCGTTGCCGGCGTTGAGCCGCAGTCGGAAACCGTATGGCGTCAGGCCGATAAATACGGCGTGCCGCGCATGTGCTTTATCAACAAGCTGGATCGCACCGGCGCGAACTTCAAATACTGCGTGCAGTCGATCATTGATCGTCTGGGTGCAAAGCCTGCTGTGCTTTACATTCCAATCGGCCTTGAGGCTGACCTGAAGGGGCTGGTAGATCTGGTCGAAAACCGCGCGGTTATCTGGAAAGATGAAGCATTGGGTGCAGAGTTTTTCTACGAAGAAATCCCTGCCGATATGGTGGAAGAAGCTGCGAAATATCGTAGCGAGCTGATTGAACTTGTTGTCGATCAAGACGACGATGTCATGGAAGCGTATCTTGACGGTAACGAACCTGATGTTGCAACGTTGAAGCGTTTGATCCGCAAGGGCACGCTGAACCAGTCGTTCGTTCCTGTGTGTTGCGGCTCAGCATTTAAGAACAAGGGTGTTCAGCCTTTGCTTGACGCCGTGGTCGATTATCTGCCTTCGCCGCTAGATATCGAAGACGTTCAAGGCGTCCATATGGACACGTTGGAGCCAGATAGCCGTCCACCTGCGGATGACGCGCCATTCTCGGCGCTTGCCTTTAAGGTTATGAACGATCCGTTCGTAGGCTCGCTGACCTTTATCCGCATCTATTCGGGTTCGCTGCTGAAGGGCACGTATCTGAACTCGGTGAAGGACAAGAAGGAAAAAGTCGGGCGTATGCTTGAAATGCACGCCAACGAACGTAAGGACGTTGATGAAGCATTTGCCGGCGACATCATCGCGCTTGCCGGCATGAAGGAAACGACAACTGGTGACACTTTGTGCGCCGAACGTTTCCCGATAATTTTGGAGCGGATGGAATTCCCCGATCCGGTTATCGAATTGTCGGTGGAGCCAAAGACCAAGGCTGACCAAGAAAAGATGGGTATTGCGCTTAATCGTCTGTCGGCTGAGGATCCCTCGTTCCGCGTTTCAACCGATCATGAATCGGGCCAGACGATCATCAAGGGGATGGGCGAGCTTCACCTCGACATTATCGTCGATCGTATGCGCCGCGAATTTAAGGTTGAGGCCAATGTTGGCGCGCCGCAGGTTGCTTACCGTGAATATCTCGCACGTCCTGTTGACGTCGATTACACGCATAAAAAACAATCGGGTGGTTCGGGTCAATTTGGCCGGATCAAGTTCAAGGTTACCCCGGGCGAACGTGGTGCGGGCATCACCTTCACCGATGCGGTCAAGGGCGGAAACATTCCAAAGGAATATATCCCGTCGGTTGAAAAGGGCATGCGCGAAACCGCAGAGTCCGGTTCGCTGATTGGCTTCCCGATCATCGACTTTGATATCGAGCTGTATGACGGCGCGTATCATGATGTTGACTCCTCGGCACTGGCGTTTGAAATCGCTGGTCGTGCAGGGATGCGTGAAGCGGCGCAAAAAGCAGGCATCAAGCTGCTTGAGCCGATTATGAAGGTCGAAGTTGTCTCACCTGAGGAATATCTGGGTGATGTGATCGGCGACATGAACTCGCGTCGCGGGATGATCCAAGGCACTGACACACGCGGTAACGCACAGGTCGTTGAATCGATGGTGCCGCTGGCCAACATGTTCGGCTATGTCAATCAGCTGCGCTCGTTCACACAGGGACGCGCTAACTATTCGATGTTCTTCTCACATTATGATGAAGTCCCGGCCAACGTCGCGGCGGAAATCAAAGAGAAGCTTGCATAAGGCTTTCTCAGCCTTTTCCAAAGTTACATAGGGGGCGGCCAGTCGGTCGCCCCTTTTTTATGCGATGCGATCAGGCAGTGGTCTCATCAGATCAACCCCCGCCGCCGTTAGTCCCCTGAACTGTCGCAGCAGATATTGCACTGTCTGGTCGCTTTGCGCGATCTTTTCGTCCACGCCGGTCCATTGCGTATTCAAGATATAGCCGCCGCGCTTTTTACACAGCATCCCTGCGGACAGCATCTGGTCAACATGTCGGCGCACCGTTGCATAGGGAATGCCGTAATCGTCGGCGAGCACTCGTATCCTGACAGGGCGTCGCTGTTCGTCCGTCAGCACCAGGTTGCCGTATTCTCGCGCCAGTTCGGGCGAACCCATGATATCGCGGCCATTTTCGTAAATGAGCGCCCCGTGCAACGCGAGCTCGAACCAATGGCTATGATCATTATTTTCTAGCGCGACGAGGCAGATATCGAGTGCCGCTTTGACCAGCTGTTCAACGTCATTCTCGGCAACGCTTTCCGGTGCCGGAATAGGCACGCCTTGTTCCGCCAGCTTGCCTGCAAGCCGCAGGATCAGATTGGCACAATCTCTGTAATAAAGGATGACATCCGCCTCACGTTCGGGCGTGGGGAGCAGCGCAACGCCGTCATTATGCCGGACGCAAATGCCTGCATCAATCATGCCATGCACATGCCGCCGCACCGTTTCAAATGGCCGTGACAGCGATGCTGCAAGCGCATTGATGCTGAAGACACGAGGGCTGTCGGGCCGCTGGATCGCACCGTCCCCTATCCATTCGCTGCACGACATGCGGGCGACGAGAAAAAAGATGATCGCTCTGTCCAGATCGGCAGGGAAGACCCGAAGCGCGAGCTTTAGACTGTCCATCTGAAATTCGACCATCCGCCAAGTAATATAGCGATAGGGCGTCCTTGCTTCTTTCGACCACATTCATGTGGACTATCAGACCTGCGTATCGCCGCAATACAGAAAATTGTTCACAATGAGTAGGATCAACGCGGCGCGAAAAGGGGAAATGTTCACTTTGAGTAGAGCCCTGCTTGCGGCGATCTCAACAAATGTTTCAATTTGTATCCAGAGGCAGAGTTGCAAAGCGGCTGTGCGAATATGATGGAGCAAACACGATGAACAGACAGATTTTCGTCGCGATAGCACTTGGCGCGTTCGCGCTTGCAGCGGCATCGATTGCCATTCCGGCCTTTGCACAGGGGCAAAACAAAACCACGGTAGAACGCCCCAGCGGCGGCATTGCTTGTCCATCGGGCTGGCGCACAGTCGATAGCGATACCAGCCTGTGCGAACCGATGAGTTCGTCCGCGCCCAAAATCTATTCCAAAAAGGAAAAAGAGACCTGCGCCGATGGCTATTACGAAGTCTATCGCCTGTGGTGCTCGACAAAGCGTCCTTGACCCAATCCGGCATCTAAGGAGGCTTTCACATGCGTATCCTATCCAAAATCCTGATCGTTACATCGGTCGTAACAGCAATCACCGCGACGATTGCTTTTGGTCCAGCGGCGATAGCGCAAGGAACCAACGGTATCCAACTGGTCAGCTTTGTTAAAAAGCAATGCCCGACGGGATATCTGAAAGCGCAGCAGCGCGATGCAAACGGCAACCTCGTGGCGGCTGATCCGCAGCTTTGCTACCCCGACGGCGATAATCCGCCAGCGGTCTATCAAAAGATCAGCGGCGGCGGCCTGTGTGTCGAGGGCTATTACGAAGACACGCAGGACGACTGGTGCACGGATCGTGCGCCGCAAAAAGTAAATCCAAAAAATCCAAAAATTAGGAGTGATTGAGATGAAGAAACTTAACCTGGCTCTAATGGCCACAGCAATGACGGCAGCGACAATTTCGCTGGCTACTCCCGCAATGGCTAAACCTAGCCCCGTCGACAGACAGGGCGCGCAAGGGTGTCCATCAGGCTGGGAGCAAGGAAGTCCTCGATCTAAATCGGGCGAGACTATGGCAACACATTGCTATGCAAGAAGTTCCGACGCCCCCACTGTGTCAGTCGTTGCCACGCCACAAGCGGCATGTCCCTCGGGAATGTCTAAGGACCAGACAAACGGCTTCACCCGCTGGTGCAGTTCGCAAGACCCGCAATCGCGTTTGGTTGCCGAAACGCAGAGCGGCCAGATCGCTAAAACCAATATCTTGGATCGCTGCCCGGTCAGCTTCTACTCTGATCCTGACTTGAAAAACTGCATAAGCATTGCGACGACGCCGCCTGCTACAAGAGCAAAAGGCAGCGCACCCTGTAAAGCTGGCGAATTAGAAGAATGGGGCATCTGGTGCACATCGAATACATCCGTCGTGACCAAATATGACGCAAGCCAAGCCAGCTACCGCGATGTAAACACAATTTATGGCAATAGTGGTGGAAAACAGCCTAATCAAGGGACGGAAGTTTACAACACACCCTCGATCAAAACTCTGTTTGGCGGTGACGACAAGAAAGCCGCCGATACTTCAACGGGAAGCACAGCCGCTAAAACCGAAAGCGCCATCGCGCAATGCGATACAAGCGGCAGCGGCTCAGCCAGTGGCGCTGCCGTCGGCGGCGCAGTCGCGGGACAAGCGGGTGCGGTCCTCGGCTCAGCCCTTGGCGGCCTTGGCAAAAAGAAGAAAAAGAAAAACGCGTGTTAATCGCAGGCTGGCCCAGCGACCCGGGTCAGCCTCTTTTAGCCCGGGTGCGCGTATCATGCGCGCACCCGGTGTTTTTTGTGGGGGAGAATTGGTGATGAAATTTACGCTACCGATGTTGGCTTTGTTATCGTCCACGGTCAGCGTGTCTGCGTTTGCTGCACCTGTCGCTCCCGATAAAATGCTTGTCGCGTCCAGCCCCGCAGCCGATGGCTTTGCCAATGCGCCGCTTGAAACAATATCCCTTAGCTTTGCAGAGCCTGTGAAGCTGTTGAGCGTGACCTTGTCTGCGCCCGACGATAGCCAGCAGGAAATTTTTCAACAGAACTATGCGGCAAAAGCGCCGAAGAAAAAGGGCAAGTCGTTCGACTTTGCGCTGCCCGTGGCGGCACGCCAGCCGGGGCGTTATTCGCTGTCGTACCTGCTGACCTCAAAATCCTTCAAATCCTTGAACGGCTTTGTCCATTTCGAAATCGCGGCCACAGCATCAGGCGGAGTGCCGATCAGCGATCTTGTCGCCCCCGATTTGATTGAGGCGCAGCCCGCCGAACGAAGCACAGTTACAGGGCCGCTGTCCGATGTGATGCTGCGCTTTGGCAGCACAGTGCGGCTGATCGAGGTCGTTGTGATCGCGCCGGACCAAACACGTTACGGCCTTGTCGGGCCACAAGAGGCCGACACTGCAGAAGAAGGCACCGTATTTGTGCTGCCCTTTGCCGACCCAGTGTCGATGTCCGGAACCTGGTTGATCGATTATACCGTGCATCAAAAAGATGCCAACGGCGCGTGGTTTGAAACATCAGCGTTCAGCAGTTTCATGATCACGTCCGAATAAGCTTTTTTGACGTTGTAATCGGCGACATGATCTTGCGTCACGAGATGATTGTAGGCACTGACACACGCGGTAATATACGGGGCGTTGAATCGATGTTGCCGCTGGCCAACATGTTCGGCTATGTCAAACTACTTCGCTTGTTCACACATGGACGCACCAACCATTCGATGTTTTTCTCGCATTATGACGAAGTCCCGGCAAATGTCGCGGCGGAAATCAAAGAGAAGCTTGCCTGATACGTAATTACGGACTAAGGGCGGCGCCTGATTCAGTCGGCGTCTGCACAACTGAACAATAACTGACATACACAAAGAAGGTTTGAAAAATGGCAAAGGCTAAATTTGAGCGGACAAAGCCGCACTGCAACATCGGCACCATCGGTCACGTCGACCACGGCAAGACCACGCTGACGGCTGCAATCACCAAGATCATGGCCGAAGCATTCGGCGGCACCGCTGTTGACTTTGCTAACATTGACAAAGCGCCTGAAGAGCGCGAGCGCGGCATTACGATTTCGACAGCACACGTCGAATATGAAACTGCAAACCGTCACTATGCGCACGTCGATTGCCCAGGACACGCGGACTATGTGAAGAACATGATCACCGGTGCTGCACAAATGGACGGCGCGATCTTGGTTGTGAACGCAGCTGACGGCCCGATGCCACAGACTCGCGAGCACATCCTGCTTGCCCGTCAGGTCGGTGTTCCTGCGCTTGTTGTTTATATGAACAAGGTCGATCAGGTTGACGATGAAGAAATTCTTGAACTGGTTGAAATGGAAATCCGTGAGCTTCTTTCGAAGTATGATTTCCCCGGCGACGACATTCCAATCGTTCGTGGTTCGGCGCTTGCTGCGCTTGAAGGCCGCGACGATAACATCGGTAAAGAATCTGTGCTTGCACTGATGGCCGCTGTTGACGAGGCGATTCCGCAGCCTGACCGTCCAATCGACAAGCCATTCTTGATGCCTGTTGAAGACGTGTTCTCGATCTCTGGTCGTGGTACGGTTGTTACCGGGCGCGTTGAAACTGGTATCGTCAAGGTTGGCGAAGAAGTTGAAATCGTCGGTATCAAGGACACAAAGAAAACGACCGTTACCGGCGTTGAAATGTTCCGCAAGCTGCTCGACGAAGGCCGTGCAGGCGACAACATCGGTGCGCTTGTTCGGGGCGTTGGTCGTGAAGAAGTAGAGCGTGGCCAAGTGCTTTGCAAGCCCGGCTCGGTTACACCGCACACTGATTTCTCCGCAGAAATCTATGTTCTGTCGAAAGATGAAGGCGGTCGTCACACACCGTTCTTTGCGAACTATCGTCCACAGTTCTACTTCCGCACCACAGACGTCACCGGTGAAGTTGTTCTTCCCGAGGGCACTGAAATGGTGATGCCAGGTGACAACGTCACGATTCAAGTTAAGCTGATCGCGCCAATTGCTATGGACCCAGGTCTCCGCTTTGCTATTCGCGAAGGTGGACGGACTGTCGGTTCAGGGGTTGTCAGCAACATCACGAAGTAATATAGGCTGCGTATCAAAACGGGGTTGGCTGATTCGCCGACCCTATTGTTACGCAGGTTATACTGAATTATAGAAACAGCTGTCCCGGCAACTAAGGGGTTCGGGGTGGCTGTTTTTCGCTCTTTGATATTGGTAGAAAATAGGAATTAGGTCCGTCATGGAAACGCAGAACATTCGCATTCGCCTGAAGGCATTTGACCATCGTGTCCTCGATCAGGCGACTGGCGATATTGCTGATACAGCGCGTCGCACCGGTGCTTTGATCCGTGGCCCCATTCCGCTTCCTACCCGTATTGAAAAGTTCACCGTCAACCGCGGCCCGCATGTCGATAAAAAATCGCGCGAGCAGTTTGAGGTGCGCACTTATAAGCGGTTGCTCGATATCGTGCAGCCCACGCCGCAAACGGTCGATGCTTTGATGAAGCTTGACCTTGCTGCTGGCGTGAACGTCGAAATTAAGCTGGCATAAGCCGGCGAAGCCCCGGATTAGCTCCGGGGTCTCTTTCGTCCCGACCCCCGGGTCATGACGAACTGAGGTGGATACCGCCGGACTTAATCCTTTCGGATTTTGTTCGGGCCGCGTCCCCCGTCTTCTTCTCCCGTTGGAGAAGTCTCTAGCCCGGACGGGGCGATGTTCAAAATTGGGTTAGAAGGCATGCCCCCTCGGCAATAACGTCGGGTGGGCCTCTGCTCCGGATGCCATGAAGGTCAACTTCATGGCGCTGGATTGTTAAGGAGCAAGGATCATGCGCACTGGCGTGATCGCGAAAAAGATGGGTATGATGCGCCTCTTCAA
>JANMGR010000050.1:0-7069 GCA_031374785.1 Sphingomonadales bacterium
CGCGAAATCTTTGAAGCGGCATTGAACCAAGCCAAGGAAGGCCGCGCGCATATCCTGGGTGAAATGGCCAAGGCGCTTGATACTGCCCGCACCGAACTGTCCGACTTTGCCCCGCGCATTGAAACGATGCAGATTGATAAGGCAAAAATCCGCGACATCATCGGCACCGGCGGCAAAGTGATCCGCGAAATCGTCGCCACCACTGGCGCAAAGGTCGATATCGACGACGAAGGTCTGATCAAGATTTCGTCAAGCGACATCGCCCAGATCGAAGCAGCACGCAAATGGATTTCGGGCATCGTCGAAGAAGCCGAAGTTGGCAAAGTCTATGACGGCAAAGTCGTCAACATCGTTGATTTTGGTGCGTTCGTTAACTTCATGGGTGGCAAGGACGGCCTCGTCCACGTTTCCGAAATGAAGAACGAACGCGTTGAAAAACCAACCGATGTTGTCAGCGAAGGCATGGACGTAAAGGTCAAGGTCCTCGAAATCGACCCACGCGGCAAGGTTCGCCTGTCGATGCGTTTGGTCGACCAAGAAACCGGCGCAGAAATCGAAGACACACGCCCACCTCGTGAGGAACGCCCACGTGGTGATCGTTCAAGCGGTGGCGGTGATCGTGGAGATCGGGGCCCCCGTCGTGACGGCGGCGGTGATCGCAACCGTGGCCCGCGTCGTGACGGCGGCGGTGGCGGTCGTGATCGTGATCGCGGTCCACGCAGCGAAGGTGGCGGCGAGGGCGGAAACCCAAACCACGTTCCTGATTTCTTGAAGGATTAAGCAGAAACGCAAAATTGGGACATGCTATTGCGTGTCCCCTTTCTTGCACCGCTTGAAATGAAAAGGGCTGCTTCGGCGGCCCTTTTTGTTGCACGTCGTTTTGGTATTCGACCAATGCCGCAGGGTATGATAGCCGTTACGAACGAGGGGATGTTATGCTGCGCAAATTTCTGTTGCTACCGGTTGTAATCGGTCTGGCACTTTTGCTTGCGATGATCTCGCGGCAACCGTCCGCAGGGGACGCCGGCACTGGCTTTTCGCTGGCTAAAGCCACCGCGACTTTGACCGCAATCGCCAGCGAACCGCGCCCTGTCGGCTCCCCCGCGCATGACCGCGCGCGCGATTGGCTAGTGGCCAATTTGACTGGTCTTGGCCTTACCGTCTCCACGCAAAAGGACGTTGGCATCCGGCAAGCCAATTTTGATGTGCGGCGGGGTGGCGCGATCAGCGTGTCGCCTTATGAAAATATCATCGCCGTGCTGCCGGGAACCAATCCGTCAGCCAAAGCGGTGCTGCTCATGGCGCATTACGACAGTGTGCCTTATGCCGATGGCGCGTCGGATGACGCCGCCGGTGTTGCATCGCTGCTGGAGACTGCGCGAGTGCTTTCAGCCGGGCAACAGCCACTACGCGATACGATTTTCCTGCTGACTGATGCCGAGGAAGTTGGTTTGATCGGCGCGCAGGAATTTTTTGACCGCCACCCTCTTGCGCCGCGTGTCGGTGTTGTAATTAACGCAGAGGCGCGCGGATCGCGGGGGCGGGCGCTGATGTTTCAAACGTCCAAGGGTAATGCGGGGATAGTGGAGCATTGGGCGAGCAATGCCGTTGCGCCGGCGGGCAACAGCCTTGCCAATGCAGTCTATCAACAATTGCCTAATGACACTGACCTTTCTGTGCCGCTGGCCAAAGGGATCGTAGGGCTCAACGCGGCCTATATCGACGGCCTGCACGATTATCATATGCCAACGGACAGCATTTCGAGTATCGACCCGGCATCGTTGCAGCATCTCGGCAATTTTGTGCTGACAACGACGCGCAGCCTTGTCGATGCGTCAGCAATGCCCAGCACTGCTGGCGCAGAAAGTGCGTATTTTGATGTGCTTGGGTTGTTCGTGATGCGCTATCCAATATGGCTTGGCTGGGTGCTGATTGCTTTATCAGGCGCAGCATTAGCGTTCGCGGCGAAAGGCTTTGGCGTGAGGCCTAAACAGGCTTTGCTAGGAACAGCGGGCGCGGCGGCTTTAGTAATCGGTGTTGGCGCAATCATCCATTTTCTCGGCAAATGGGTATATAGCGAAGATATGCTATCGATCCGTGACCGGATTAACGAAATGGACCCGGCTTTGTGGCTGTTCCTTGCGCTTAGTGCGGGCCTACTTTTGCTCTTCCGACCCAAAGCATCGATGTGGATTGGCGTGCTTATTGTCGCATTTTTGGCATCCATCGCTGCTCAAATACGCCTACCCGGGGCGAATTGGCTATTTGTTTGGCCCGCAATAATCGGGACGGCGCTTGCGTTGCTAGCAGCGCGCAAAGGCATCGGTGCGTCTGTTACGCTTTGGACTAGCGCACTTGCGACCATAGTTGTCGGTGCCGTGTTGTTGGCCAATGTAATCGATCTCTACATGACCGTAGCTCCTCTCACAGCCGCGCCTGTTGCGTTGATGATAGTATTCGTGATTGTGCTGGCGACGCCGCTGTTGATAGAATTCAAGCCCGCTAAAATTGCAGGCGGCATATTGCTTTTGGCCGCCGCCTGCGGAGTCACCTGGTTCGCAACAACCGACCGTTTTTCGCCGCGCTACCCGATGATCGCTGATCTGTTTTACCACCAAGACAGCGTCACTGGGAAAAGCTGGTGGGCGACAACATCGGACAGAGCGCAGTTGCCCGCTGGTCCGGTTTCCAAAATCCGCCCGACTGGCTTTGACACAACTAAATGGACCGCTGTTCCGGCCCCTGCGATTGCAGCCGAAGCACCGCTCATCACTCAAGAGACAAGCACTGGCCTGCGCCGCATCCGCGTCTCCAGCGCCGCTGCGCCACGCACAATGACAATCCAATTTTCCAGTCCAGTGGCTCTAACCAATGCCAAAGTGAATGGCCGAGCCGTCAAAATCCCTGCCAGAGCACCGATGCGCATCGGGTGGCGTCCCGAAACCCCAAATGCTGAACTGGTCATCGAATTCGCAGACGTACCATCTGGCAAAGTCGATATCGCCTATCTTTATGCCATCGCAGGTCTGCCGTCCGGCTCTCCTATAGCCAAAGGAATGCCAACCAATTGGGCGCAGCTTAACGGCACACGCAGCTTTTCCGGGAGCAAGCAGATTGCTTGGTAACCGGTTCATCGGGGATACATTCTGTGACCCCCAGACGATTGGCTTAAAGATTTGCCCTGTTAGCACTTGGCCTTGGCGCTATGAATGACTAAGGAACTTTTCATGAATAGAACTTTGATCTCTGCGCTGGCGCTTGGCGTTTCAGCAACCATGCTTTCTGGCTGTGCAATGCTAGGCGGCGGTCGTAGCGGCGGCGGTTCAGACACCAAATATGTCGCGCGCGATGTGAACACGCTTTATACTGCGGCGAAAGAGCGGCTTGATGCGGGTAATTACGAAGTTGCCGCCGCGCTTTTTGACGAAGTCGAACGCCAGCATCCCTACTCACCTTGGGCGCGCCGGGCGCAGCTGATGAGCTCGTTCAGCTATTATATGGCGCAGAAATACAACGAATCGATCAATGCGTCGAAGCGTTTCCTCTCGATCCATCCTGGCAACAAAGACGCGCCTTATGCTTATTACCTTGTAGCATTATGCTATTACGAACAAATCAGCGACGTCACCCGCGATCAAAAGATTACTGAGCAAGCGTTGGCCTCGCTGGGTGAGGTGCAGCGCCGCTATCCCAACAGCCGCTATGCGGCCGATGCCGGTCTGAAAATCGATTTGGTGAACGACCATCTTGCGGGCAAGGAAATGGAAATCGGCCGTTTTTATCAGCGCCGTTCATTATGGCTCGCTGCATCGTTGCGTTTCCGTGAAGTGGTGCAGAAATTTGACACGACCACGCACGCGCCAGAGGCATTGTATCGTTTGACCGAAAGCTATCTGGCGATGGGCTTGCCTGCAGAGGCGAAGAAATCCGCCGCTGTTCTGGGTGCAAACTATGCAGGCAGCAAATGGTATGAGCGCGCGTTCGAGCTGATGCAAAAGCACGCTCCGGCGGCGTGAGCCGCAGGGGAGCAGAGTTGCAATGCTGACCGGTCCTAAATGTTAACGGGGTTGGCGATCCGCGATGTGGTGCTGATCGAGGCATTGGACCTTGAATTCGAGCATGGTCTTGGCGTGCTGACCGGTGAAACCGGCGCGGGTAAATCGATATTGCTGGATGCTTTGGGGCTGGCACTAGGTGCGCGGGCCGATAGCGCGCTGGTTCGCGCAGGGGCCGAACGCGCGCTGGTTACCGCCAGCTTTGATGCGCCGCATGCTGTCGCCGTCATGCTCTCTGACAATGACATCGCTGTCGAGCCGGGTGAGCCATTGCTGGTGCGCCGTTCAATAAAGCGCGATGGCGGCAGCAAAGCATTTATCAACGACCAACCTTGTTCTGCTGCATTGCTGCGCGATATTGGCGCGCAGTTGGTGGAAATTCACGGCCAGCATGATGATCGCGGTTTGCTGAACCCGCGCGGGCATCGAGCATTGATCGACATATTTGGCCGCTGCGATGTAGCAGGTGTAGCTGCGTATTTTACCGCTTGGCAAGAGGCAAAGGCGCGTTTGGACGTAGCGCGCGAAAGCATCGAAAATGCAGCGCGTGACCGGGAATGGCTGGAACATGCAGTCGCCGAATTACTAGCATTCAAACCGCAAGAGGGCGAAGAAGAGCAGCTGGCTGGCGAGCGCTCCGACATGCAAAAAGGGGAGCGGATTGCCGAAGATTTGAAATCGGTGCTTGAAAGCTTTGACGGCCCGAAAAGCGGGCTGGCTTTGATCCGTTCGACCGCGCGAAAGCTTGACCGGCTCGCCGATGCCCATCCGATGTTGGCCGATGCGCTGACCTCGCTGGATCGCGCAGTGATTGAGGCGAGTGAGGCGGAAGATAAACTAAACGCCGCCGCGCGTGCGGTTGAATTTGAACCGGCGCGATTGGATGAGATCGAAGTGCGGTTGTTTGAATTGCGCGCGCTGGCCCGGAAACATAATGTCGCGCCCGATGCGATTATGTCGTTGCAGCAAAACCTGACGGCGCGACTTGAATCGATACAGGCTGGTGGTGAGGGGCTGGCAAAGTTGGAGGCCGAAGTGAAAGCCAAGGCCGCCGCGTATCAAGAACGCGCAATGGCGCTGTCCAAAAACCGCACCGCCGCTGCTGCAAAACTCGATGTTGCGGTGAAGGCCGAACTGATGCCATTAAAACTCGATGCTGCGCAGTTTCAGACCGCTGTCGAACAACTCCCCGAAGACCGCTGGTCAGCAAGCGGCATGGACCGTGTCGAGTTCCTGATCTCGACCAATCCCGGTGCGCCGTTTGCGCCGCTAACCAAAATCGCCAGCGGCGGCGAATTGTCGCGTTTTATACTCGCGCTGAAAGTCGCGCTGGCCGAAGAGGGCGGAGCGGCAACGATCATCTTTGACGAAATCGACCGCGGCGTCGGTGGCGCAGTGGCAAGCGCCATCGGCGAGCGTCTGTCGCGATTGGCCAGCGGCGGAAAACAATTGCTCGCGGTAACGCACAGCCCGCAAGTCGCCGCCAAGGGAGCTGCGCATTATTTCATCGCGAAATCGTCCGAGGGCACCGTAACCCGCACCGGCGTAACCCGCTTGACCGCCGATGGCCGCAAGCAAGAAATCGCGCGGATGCTATCGGGAGCGGAAGTAACGAATGAAGCACGCGCGCAGGCCGAACGACTGATGGAGGACGTGTGAGTGCCTCACACCCTCTCGATCGCCCTGTCTGGAGCTGCCTGAACGGACGGCAATCGCATCTTGCCGTGGTAAGCGGCGATGCAGTGCGTCTTGATCCCCGTTACGGCCCATTTGCCGCCGCGCGTGATAAGGGCGCGGTTGCTCAGGCTGCCTTGGCCGCGCTTTTGCTCGATGCCGATGATGAAATTTGGGTCGTTGAGCCGGAGGTTTGGCCCGCGCCGCCCGGAACCAAAATCATTCAGGAAAAGCATCTGGTCTTGATGGTTGCGGAGCAGCCAGCAGCGCCGCTTCTCGGCGACAAGCCCGCATCACTGCTCGGCGAGACCGATGTGCCCGAAATGACGGCACTGGCGCGCGCCACAGAACCGGGCCCTTGGGAAGAAATGTCGCATCGTTACGGCGATTTCTATGGATTTCGTCACAATGGCGCGCTTCGGGCGATGGCTGGCACACGGATGTTACCAGGTGATGTCTATGCTGAGGTGAGCGGCGTTTGCACTTGGCCCGAATTTCAGGGGCAGGGGCTCGCTGGGCAGCTTATCCGCCGCGTTATGGCGGATATGGTGGCGCAAGGGCAAACGCCATATCTGCACAGCTATGCCGCTAATGCGCATGCAATCCGGCTATACGAATCCTTGGGATTTCGGGCGCATCATGCCATGATAGTGTCCGTAATTCGCAAAATTTGAGGGCGCGTGTGACCGATCTGACCGAAGCCGATGCTGCCAATGAATTGATGCGGCTTGCCAAGCAGATAGCCTATCATAATGCGCGGTATCACGGCGAGGATGCGCCCGAAATTTCGGACGCGGACTATGATGCCTTGGTACGGCGCAACAATGAACTGGAAGCGGCCTTCCCGCATTTGATCCGCGCGGATAGCCCGAATGCTTCGGTGGGTGCTGCGGTGGAGAGCTCTCCGCTGTCGAAGGTCACCCATGCCAAACGGATGATGAGCCTCGATAATGCGTTTAGCGACGCGGATGTTGAGGATTTTGTTGCGCGGGTTCGGCGGTTTTTGAACCTGCCTGAAGGCACTCCGGTTGCCTTGACGGCGGAGGATAAGATTGACGGGCTGTCCTGTTCGTTGCGCTATGAAAACGGTGTGCTGGTGCAGGCGGCGACGCGCGGTGATGGCGCGGTAGGTGAGGATGTGACTGCAAATGTGCGGACGATTGCGGATGTTCCTCAAACCTTAAAACCCTCTCCCCTTCAGGGGAGAGGGTTGGGAGAGGGGGTGAGCGCAGCGAATATCTCTAATGGACTCCCCCCCACCCCCGCCCACACCCCCGCAGGCGGGGGGGGGGGTTAACGTACCACCCAAATAGATAAAACTGGGGGAAAAATATATTGGG
>JANMGR010000075.1:0-3053 GCA_031374785.1 Sphingomonadales bacterium
AAAAAGGACGACTCACATGGATTTCACCCTCACCGAACGGCAAAGCTATTGGCGCGACCGCGTGCGCGATTTTATCGAGCAGAATGTCCGCCCCAATCACGCAGAATTTATGCGGCAAGAGCATGAGGGCGAGCGTTGGAAAGTCATTCCCATCGTTGAGGAGATGAAAGCCAAGGCCAAGGCTGCGGGGATCTGGAACCTGTTCATGCCGCCCAATGCTGGGCATATACATGTCGATGACAGCGTCGCCTTTGATGGCCCCGGCTTGACCAATTTGGAATATGCTTTGTGTGCCGAGGAAATGGGCCGCATCGGCTGGGCATCCGAAGTGTTTAACTGTTCAGCGCCCGATACTGGCAACATGGAAGTGTTCATGCGCTATGGCACTGCCGAACAAAAACAACGCTGGATGCTGCCGTTGATGAACGGCGAAATCCGGTCAGCGTTTTTGATGACGGAACCTGCGGTTGCCTCGTCGGACGCAACCAACATTCAGACGCGGATGGTGCGTGACGGCGACGATTATGTCATCAACGGTGTGAAATGGTGGTCGTCGGGCGTCGGCGATCCGCGCTGCAAAATCGCCATCGTGATGGGCAAGACCGATACCGAGGCAAAGCGCCACGCGCAGCAATCGCAAATCCTTGTGCCGCTTGATGCGCCGGGGGTGAAGGTGCTGCGTCACCTGCCGGTCTTTGGCTATGACGATGCGCCGCACGGCCATATGGAGGTTGAACTGAAAGACGTCCGCGTTCCAGCCGAAAACGTCTTGCTGGGCGAAGGACGCGGGTTTGAGATTGCACAGGGCCGCCTTGGACCTGGCCGTATTCACCACTGCATGCGCACCATCGGTGTTGCGGAAGAAGCGCTGGAGAAAATGTGCAAGCGGCTGCTTTCGCGCACAGCCTTTGGCAAGCGCATCGCGGAACACAGCGTGTGGGAAGAACGCATCGCGCGCGCCCGCATCGACATCGAAATGACGCGTCTGCTGTGCCTGAAAGCGGCGCATATGATGGACACGGTGGGCAACAAAATCGCCGCTGGTGAAATCGCGATGATTAAAGTTCAGGCGCCGAATATGGCGCTGAAGATCATCGACGATGCCATTCAGGCGCATGGCGGCGGCGGTGTTTCCAACGACTTTGGCTTGGCCTCCGCGTACGCACATCAGCGCACCTTGCGGCTGGCCGACGGCCCCGATGAAGTTCACGCCCGCGCGATTGCTCGCATCGAATTTGGCAAGCATGGATCGAACAGCGCTGGCGAGATTTCGTCGGGCGATATGGCGGTATCGCGCTGATGAAAGCAGCGGTTTTAATCCAACCCGGGCAACCGCTTGAGATTGAGACACTCTCAATCTCTAAACCTCAGGCGCATGAGGTGCTGATACGCACCGCTGCCTGCGGGCTGTGCCACAGCGACCTGCACTTTATTGAAGGCACCTATCCGCATGCGCTTCCGGCTGTGCCGGGGCATGAGGCGGCGGGTATCGTTGAGGCTGTAGGCAGCGAAGTGCGGACAGTGAAGGTTGGCGACGCGGTTGTTACGTGCCTGTCGGCATTCTGCGGGCATTGCGAGTTTTGCGTGACTGGCCGGATGTCGCTTTGCCTTGGCGGCGACACGCGGCGCAAATCGGGTGAGGAGCCACGCATTTCGCGGCCTGACGGCTCGCCCGTGGCGCAGATGCTAAACCTGTCAGCCTATGCCGAAATGATGCTGATCCACGAACATGCGTGCGTGCGGATTGACCCTGAAATGCCGCTGGATCGCGCTTCGGTGATTGGTTGTGCGGTGACTACAGGGGCAGGCACAATCTTTAATGCGTGCAAAGTGACGCCGGGCGAAACTGTTGCGGTTATCGGCTGTGGCGGCGTTGGGCTGGCGACAATTAACGCGGCAAAGATTGCAGGCGCTGGGCGGATTATAGCCTGTGACCCAATCCCTGAAAAGCGCGCGCTGGCATTGAAGCTGGGCGCGACCGATGTGGTGGATGCGCTTGCCGATGATGCGGCGGCGCAAGTGCTGGCGCTGACCAAAGGCGGCGTCGATCATGCGATTGAGGCTGTTGGACGGCCTGCGTCTGGCGAGCTTGCAGTAAAGTCGTTGAAGCGCGGCGGGACGGCGACGATCCTTGGCATGATGCCGTTGCAGCATTCGGTGGGCCTATCCGCGATGGACCTGTTGTCTGGCAAGAAATTGCAAGGCGCGATCATGGGGGGCAACCGTTTCCCTGTGGACATCCCGCGTCTGGTGGACTTCTACATGCGCGGCTTGCTTGATCTCGACAGCATCATCGCAGAGCGGATTCCGCTCGAAGGCATAAACGAGGGTTTTGAAAAAATGAAAAAGGGCGATAGCGCGCGCAGCGTTATCGTTTTCGATCAATGACCGAGGTAGTCAACGCTGATGAAGCCTTTGTCGGCACAGTCGAGCCAGAAGGTGCTGACCGGTTAGATGAGGGCAAGCTGACTGAATGGATGCAAGCCAATGTAGAAGGTTTTAAAGGGCCGCTGCATCTGACCAAGTTCAAAGGCGGACAGTCGAATCCGACGTATAAGATTGAGGCAGCTTCGGGGAACTACGTGCTGCGGCGCAAACCCTTTGGCGTATTATTGCCCTCGGCGCATGCTGTGGACCGCGAGTACAAAGTGCAGGCCGGGTTGTTCACAACGGGTTTCCCTGTCGCCCGTCAATATGGCGTCTGCACCGACGACAGCATCATCGGCAGCTGGTTCTACGTCATGGGCATGGTCGATGGCCGCACGATCTGGAACGGCGCGATGCCCGATAGTAATCCTGTCGAACGGCGTTCTGTTTATTTCGAGATGATCGACGTGCTGGCAAAGCTGCACAACACCGATGTCGATGCCGCCGGGTTGTCCGACTATGGCAAGCCCGGCAATTATTTCGGGCGGCAGGTTGATCGCTGGACCAAGCAATATCGCCTGTCAGAAACTGAAAATATGCCCGATATGGAGCGGCTGATCGAATGGCTGCCCGCGACTCTGCCAGAGCAAACACGAACCAGTGTCGTCCATGGCGATTACAGGATC
>JANMGR010000100.1:0-30007 GCA_031374785.1 Sphingomonadales bacterium
ATAGCATCAGTGACCCACCCGATCCCATCTCGAACTCGGCCGTGAAACCTGATTGCGCCGATGGTACTACCGCTTAAGCGTTGGAAGAGTAGGGCGTCGCCAGGCATTGCAGCAGGCGCTTTGATATAGAGCACGGGAAAACCCATTCACATTTCAAAAAGGCGGACCGCTGTCGTTCATTCGACGGATGTCCGCCTTTTTTCTTTTTGGTCGACTGTCGTGTTGACCTTTATCAGTTGGTAAAGCGGGATGAAGCAGCCCGCCGCTGTTTCGCGAAAGCGAAACGGGAAACAAAAAAGGCTTCCGGGCGACAGAGATGTTGCCTTGTTGGTGGCGCGGGATGGAGCAGCCCGGTAGCTCGTCAGGCTCATAACCTGAAGGTCGTAGGTTCAAATCCTACTCCCGCAACCAACATTGTCTCGCTTAAAGAGGCGGAGCACTATTCCTGTTCGATAACCGCCACATCTGCAGAGCTCATCTGGCGTGATCCCAGGATGGGATCGCCAAGCAGGCTTTCCGGTATATTGACTGTTTCAGTGCTGTAATTGAACAGATGGAGCCGGTTTCCGGCGCGGCGCATGCGCACTCCTTTTGGTAACTCATACGTTGGCAAACTGGCATCGCGCGCCGCTTGTGCCAGCACTAAACCAGCAAGTTGGGCCGTGGGCCACGCAGCCAAATAGCGGATCCGATCTTTATGCCAACACGCGACAGTTCCGTCGTTCGCAACGAATTCCGCTTCGGCTAGAGTTTCAACCTGTTCGATCCAGTGGGCAACAGTGTAGCCATCACCGATATGTTCAAGCCCGGGGCGAAGGCTTTCAACCAGAGTGACTTTTCCAGAAAATATACTCTGAAGCGGGCCAGGGGGCAAATTGGCGGGGATAGCGAAGTCAGCGGTGCGGCTGCCGCTGCGCGGGCCAATGACGATTTGACCGGTGAAGCTTTCAAGCTGCTTGATCAAGGTATCCGGCACGATTGGCAGGCACGGAATTACGCACAGAGCATAACCGTTCAGCGGCGCTCCGGGTGCCACGATGTCGATGTCCAGACCGAGTTTTCGCAGCGCAGTATAACAGTCGAACGCCGCCCAAAGTGCGGATAATCCCGAACCCTGTGGTTGGATCCTCGTAACCCAATCGCTGTCATAGCTAAAGATTAGCGCAACGCTGCGCGGTGGTGCTCCAATTGGGCCAAGCTTAGCCAGATCGCCTGCGCATTGCGCAACTTCGCTAAGACCGGGAGCAGCCGCGCTGTCGGGGCGTAACAATCCGGCATGGTGTTGCTCTTGCGCTTGCGGAAACTGGCGCCAGCGGAAATAGCTGACAAGCTCGGCTCCGTGCGCCATTGCTTCAAGGGTCCAGAGCCTTACCATTCCGGGCAAAGGCGCAGGATTATATTTTGCCCAATTTACAGGGCCCGGCTGTTGTTCCAGCACTGACCAACGCCCCCCAGTCGTGCAGCCGCGATAAAGGTCGTGGTGGAATGCCGCAATATCGGGGTGTCCCTGCCGAGCATAAGCCAGCTTGTCCGCCTCGCTAAACCGAAAACTGTCGAGAAAGCCCAGTGGATAGCTGTCCCACCCAGCAACATCCAAATCGCCGCCAACTTGGTGATGATCAAATTCGGTGAAGAAGCCCATGAAGTTATGGACGATATCGCGGCCCGGAGACAACGCGCGCAGCATCTGGGTTTGCGCGCGGTTGAAGGATACAACTTGATCTGACGAAAACCGCCGAAATGCAAGCCAATGCGCGGGATTGGCCTCGGTGACGGTCAGGTTGGGAAAATTAACTTCATCAAAAGAGCGATATTCCATGCTCCAGAATATATTACCCCATGCAGAATTAAGCGCGCCAATGCTGGTATAGCGTTCACTTAACCAGATGCGGAACGCAGCCAGCGCGGCTTGCGAAAAACTTTGCACCGTATCGTGGCAGCCATATTCATTGTCGGTTTGCCAAGCAACGACTGCTGGCTCATGGCCATAGCGTTCTGCCATCGCGAGGGTAATGCGAAGCGCTTCGGCGCGGTAACCGTTGTGGCTAAAGCAGTAATGGCGGCGCGAACCAAAGCCGCGCGGGCGCCCCAACGCATCAATCGCAACCATATCGGGCATTGCATCGACAAGCCACTTTGGCGGCGTAGCTGTTGGTGTGCCAAGGATCACGCCCAATCCTTCATCCCGCAAAACCACGATTGCCTGATCAAGCCAAGTCCAGTCAAGCTGGCCCGGTTCCGGCTCGATACGGCTCCACGCAAATTCACCGATCCTAACCCTGCTCAGCCCTAACTCGGCCATTCGCCGCGCATCATCCGGCCATTGTGAAGACGGCCAATGTTCAGGGTAATAACAAACACCAAGACGCATGACTTCTTCGTGGGAGTTGGACATGAGAGGGTTCTTCCCTAGCTTTTGAATAACGCCAATCCTTTGCGACGATTGCAAAAATGGCTCGTTGGATTATTGATGATTTACCTAATCATTGCCACTGGAATTATCGTGAGGTTCATCACACTTGGCGTGCTTTTATGATCGGTTCACGCACCAGTCAAAACGATGGGCAAATTGTTGAACTGCGTAAAGGCGCAACGATTTGTCGTCTTGCCCCCCATCTTGGCGGCGCAATCCTCTCGTTGAGTCTCGCAGGGGCGGAAATTCTGCGGCAGACACCTGCCGGTTCAACAGAGATATTGGACACTGCCTGCTTTCCCTTGGTTCCCTTTGCTAACCGTATTGCTGGTGGCCGTTTCACCTTTGATGGCCGTCAAGTCACTCTACCGGCAGATGCCGCAACTCCGCCTCACGCGCATCATGGGCATGGCTGGCGGCGTCCTTGGCAAGTGACTGACTTATCCGCCGCTTCCGCGACGATTGAATATACGCATCAGGCCGACAGCTGGCCGTGGAGCTATCGTGCCCGCCAGCGATTGTCTGTGATTGATGCGGGACTAGAGATTGAACTTGAAGTGACCAATCTTTCGGACCGGATGATGCCGTGCGGATTTGGTCTGCATCCTTATTTTCAGGCACGCGCAAGCAGCTATATCGTGATCGATGCGCCTGAATGCTTGCGTCCCGATGATCGCGGCATTCCCTCTATCGCAGGGGCTGGCCTAGTGGGGCATCAGTCGCTTTCAGCCCTTGGAGATTGGGATGCCCTGTTGCTTGATGAATCTGGTCGCCTGCTTATCGGGACAAAGGATTGGGAGATCGAGATGATTGCCAATCAATCTGTCGGGTGGCAATTCTATCTGCCGCCAGAACGGCCCTATTTCTGCGTCGAACCTGTCAGTCATATACCGAATATTTTGGACAGGTTTGAAGGACAGGACGTGTTGCAGCCGGGCTGCAGCCGCCGTTGGACTGCGCTCATTCAGCGAACACAGTGAACGGGCTGTCTTCTTTACGCGGCTGGTTCCTGTCACCCAGTTCTTTTGCAATCTGTGCATGACGAACCCGCGTGATTCCATATGCTGTTAGAATTACCAACGAAACTAAGGCAATAACCGCAGGCACAGGGCCCCAGATCGTCACCAATCGAAATTGCATCGCCTCTGGCAAAGCTGCTGGAACGGCTTGGCCTGCACTGTTCGGAAATCCAATAACATCAAGCGCCACGCCCGCAACCATCACGCCAAGCCCAGATGCAGCTTTTCCGGCAAAACCAAGGCCAGCAAAGTAAAGACCTTCACGGCGACTGCCGAACAGCTGTTCATGCTCATCTGCCGCATCCGCCATCATTGACGGATAGGCGACCAGAACAAACCCGGTGCCGATCCCTGCAACAAACGAGTTGAACTGCATCGGCACCAAAGCTGCATCACCCAAGGGGTGATAAATTCCCGCCAGCATCGCGCCTTGAAGCACCACCCAGTTGGCGATCAGCAAGAGGAAACCCACAATCACTACGTTCTTTTTTTCCATCAATTTCTGCAGCAACGGCGCGCCGCCCACACCCAGCATCATGCCAAACAGATAAGCGTAGCCGATGAATTGAATTTTCTCGCTTTCCATCTGCCAGACATAGACAAACGCATGCTGGTTCAGGCTCGCATTGGCCCCAATCGCAACATAAATTACGACCGCCGATATGAAAAGTATGCGAAACGAACGATTGGCGAAAATTTCCTTCACTTCACCCGGCAGCCGCTTGAGTGTCGAGCTAGCAACCGTTTCGGGTTGCGGCAGAGCCGAAGCATAGCCGCGAATTCCCCAGCAACACATGGCCATACAGACAAACAAAAGTGCAGCGACAGACCAGCCGAACCCGGGATAATTTTTGGCTTGTAACAGGCCGCCATCTGCAAAAAATATCGAATAACCGATAGCTGTAACCGCGACGCCGGTAAGGATTCCGGCCGTCGCACGGTAAACGACGACGCTAGTCCTTGCAGCATAGTCGCTGGCCATTTCTGCGCCGAGTGCAATATAGGGGACGTTGAACAGCGAGATTGAGCTTCTTACCGCGACAGACATGACGGTAAGCCACGCGAACAATGCGATTTGTCCAAGGCCTGAAGGAGGTGAGAACAGCAACCCGAAAGACAGGCAAATCGGAACGATGGAGAGGATCATCAGCGGCAAGCGGCGGCCCAAGCGCGACTTTATATTGTCTGACCACGATCCGATAAAGGGATCGACCCCTGCATCAAAGGCAAGGCCAACGGCCAATGCTGCGCCAACTAGCGAACCAGAAAGCCCCATAACAGCAGAGTAGAAGAAGAAGATAAACCCGACTGCAGCATCAAAGCCGCCATTTTGTCCAGCTTGGCCAAGGCTATACGCCAGCTTAATCGGGATCGAGGGGCTCGGTCCCGACACTGCCACTGGTTCCGCCTTTGCCTGATCTGCTGACTGCATAGCCTACCCCCGCGTTATTAAACTTTTGATGTTTCTGTAGAAACTGCCTGATTACGGCGACATAATCCTCAAAATTCTCGCGCCGAATATTATGTCCTGTCCCTGCCACATGCGAAACCTCTAGTCGCTGGTTAATTCGCGCCGCTTGCTCCGCCTGTTCTGGCGAGACGAGCGCCCCTCGCTGAGTCTCTCCGCAAAGCAATAGGATGGGAACATCAATCTTAGCCAGTGTCGATTGCCAAGCAGTGTCGTCATTTGGAAGCGCATAAGGATCGACCTGCCGTTTGCTTTGCACCCAGTCCGGAAATTCATCCTCATGCCAATCTGGTGATAGCGTTCGGCCCAGCTCTAATAACTCATCGTCCGACATGGCTTGTAATGAAGCGACCTGCAGGCGAAAGCGTTTGCGCCGCGCGGCACGTTCGGGCGGTGTGGCAACAGGCATTAACGGCGGATCTTCGAGTATGACCAGAGCCGCACGTCCAGGGTAAGCCGCTGCAAATCCAGCCGTTGCCAGCGCACCGACCGAATGCCCCATCACAATCGGATTGTTCAGTGCCAAATGATCGATGACGGATGCGATATCCTCGCCGGGATCGAACGGATTACCTTCAACCACACGCGTACTTTCGCCGTGCCCACGCGCATCCAGCATCACTATGTCTGCTTCCCCCGCCATCGCTTGCGCAAACCTGCGCCAGCACAGCCCATTGTCGGTCAGGCCATGCGATAGAACCAAAATGGGTCCGGGGCCAACGGTGCGTTGGTATGTCAGATGCCCGCCTAGAACTTCGACGCTGCCCCTTTGCCAGTTCGCGGCGATTACCATGCATAGGCTTCTGGTGCGGGGCCGCATGGCGGAAAAATGACGTCAAGCTTAGCAACTGTCTCTGAATCCAGAACGAGATCCGAAGCGGCCAAAAGCCTAATCATTTGCGCTTGAGAGCCCGGACCGATGATAGCGGCGGAGATTCCCGGCTGATGAAGCAGCCAAGCCAGCGCAACAATGCTGGGCGGTTCGCCTAGCGTCGCGCACAGACTCTCAAACTCCCTTAACTTGTCGGCATGGACTTTGCGGGCAGCCAAAGTCGCATCAGACCCTCGACGTTGATCAGCCTCTTGCGCAAGGCCCGCCAACAATCCGCCGGCAAGCGGGCTCCATGCAATCACACCTGTGCCATACTCCTTGGCGGCTGGTAGCACCTCAAGCTCGACGCGCCGTTCAAGCAAGTTGTAGAGGCTTTGTTCGGAAACCAAACCTAGGCGCCCGCGTTGCGCCGCTTTTTCATTCGCTTGGGCAATCTTCCATCCTGGAAAATTGCTTGAACCGACATAGGTTATCTTACCTTGGGCAATAAGCCGGTCGGTTGCTTGCCAAAATTCCTCTGGCGAGGCCAAGCGATCAACATGGTGGAATTGGTATAAATCAATGTGATCCACTTGCAGACGCTTCAGGCTGGCATCACACGCCATTTGTATATGCCGCGCAGACAGACCGCGATCGTTGATGTCATCGGACATCGGTTGGTGAACTTTTGTGGCAAGCACTATCCGGTCACGTCGTCCGCGATCAGCCGCCAACCAGCGGCCGAGGATATTCTCGGTCGTCCCAACGCCAAGCGCACCTCCATATTGGTTGGCTGTATCCACAAAATTGATGCCATGCTCGACTGCTATATCGAGAATAAAACGGCTTTCCTGCTCCGACGTTCTTGGACCGAAATTCATTGTCCCCAAACAGAGCTCGCTAACCTTTAGCGCAGTGTTGCCAAGTCTGCGGTATTTCACGAACGTAAATCCTGTGCTGTTATCACGGAGCCCATAATGTTGCTCCTGTTAGCAATGGTTCGCTCGAATCCGCCACGCAAAAGCGAGAGAGATATTGCGCGCGGTCAGACAGTTTTTTGTGATCGGCATAGGTGATGCCCGGGACAATCGGTTCGTGGAACCACGGCGCGTAAAATTCAAGATTTGGGATCGCTCGCATCGCATCCGACACATTCGGTGTGCCGCCGTGCCACGCGCGCACGTCGCGGATCATGATTGACCCGGCCGGTGCCGGACAAACGGTGCTCAGCCGCATCCATTCGGGTTCGTTGTCAAGGTTGGGGATAGGCACCCGCGAGTGTTGTGTGCCTGGAATCTGGCGTGTTGGTCCGTTCAGGCGGGTAACATCCTGCGGTAGAAAATTGACGCAAATATACGGACACGGCAAATCACGGATGGTCAACTGCCCGCGCGGATCATGGAACGCGCTGAATCGTGTCAGCGCACTATTGTGCCAATCATTGACGTCGGAATGGAGCGGCTGATAACCAATAGCACCCGCTAGGCAGAAATCGCCGCTGGCTGCGCGCAGTGAAAAGTCTGGCGATTCAAAGATGGCCGTTACGATTTCATCGACCAGCGGAATTTCGAGCATCATCTGCCATTCAGCGCGGTGCAGCTGGCTGCGCGTCAGGCTTGATCCGCCAAAGGAATAGCGATGCGAACCCCGATTGCCGCCACGATTGCTGTCCACCTCCAGAATTTCGGCAACGACTTCTTGGCAGCCATTGGCCAAAAACTGAGTCTGATCTTTCGTCAAAACGTCGGTAATCAAAACAAAACCATCGCGCCGGAAAAGTTCAACTGCCCGTTCGGTGTTGCTGGCCCCGATTATGTCGAGGCCCTTTATGCCATTATTGGCTTCAAGATGCGCGCGCAAAGCGGAAATTTCTGGAGTATCCAATGCTTTCTCCATCGCGTTGGTTTGACGTGCCAACGGGCAGCCATAGATGCAACTGTTAGCACCGCTGTGCCCGAGTTATCAAGCTAACGAGAAATTCAGGACATCTGCCACTATAGCTGCATTCGATGACGTCGAAGCTGGTTGATGAGCGTGTTATTGTGTCGGGTCGAGCGTGCCAAGAAGCGAGACGAAGGCCAGAACGCCCACACCAAGGATTAGTTCCGCGCCAAGACTGATCCGGAGCGCGCCGAAGGACGATGATGCCGCAAGACGCGCTGACAGCGAGAATCGGTTCGCGGCGGCAGCAGCAAGCATGGCTGCAAACAGACATATCTTGATGAGCAGAACGCGTCCGTAAATTGTATTGGCAAAGCTGAGCATCCCACCCCATCCAACGATGAAAAACGTATTTATAATCCCGGTGGCCAATAGGATCGCGACCAATGATGTGCCGGTTTTCGCAAATCGTTCGAGCGTGATTGAAAGCGCGTGCGCCGATCCGTTGGGCCACATTGCCGCCCATAAAAACGCTGCAATCGCGCCGATCCAGCTAAGCCCTGCGATTAAGTGCAAGGCATTTGCCACAAGATGCACCCAACCCATACCACCATCGGTCATAACGCCGTGGCCGTTCCAGCACAGCGTGCCGGTAGCAGTAAGGGCTGCGATGCTGGCAAATGCGCGCCGCGCGTCCTTCACCATAAAAGCGATCAGCACGATATAAGCTGCTGTTCTAGCAATAGCAGCCCATCCCATCGCTGTTTGCGACAGCAACATCCAAAGTATCGGCGCATCGAAAAATGCGCCTCCTTCAGAAAATGACGCTGCTAGCCGCAGCATCGTTAGCACGTTTAGAGTGATACCCGCTGCAGTAAGCGCCACGGCCGAATGCCGCACTTGCCGCGTCCGTGGCGCCCAAAACAGCAATACGCCGAGCAACAGCCCGCTCTGAAGATAGACCAGCAGGCGAAGTGCTATGCCTGCCAGTTCCATGTTACTTGACGGTAAAGCTGAAATTCCCGGTCATCTTGTGCATGTCAGCACCAGCAGCCGTCCAAGTTAAGTTGTATTTGCCTGCCGACAACGCTCGCTTTGGTATCAAAGTTACCGACTTACCGTCCTTGCCGAGCTGCGAGGTAGCAGCAATTTTCATCGGCGCATGGTCAGCCATCCCGCCATGACCGGTATCGCTGTAATGCTTCATGCCTTTGGCCATCCCCGTCATGAACAATTCGACTTTAACCGTCGGCCCAGTCAACTTTTCGTTGAATGTCATCGTGATTTTAGCAGGCTTTGTAACTGTCGCGTTTGCCGCCGGCGTCGACGATACCATTTTGGCATGGGCGAAAACCGCAACGGGCGATGCTATCAGCGCGGTTGCAGCAAGCAGCGACAGGATGTTGAGATGACGCATTGTTCGTTCTCCTTGAGTGTCCGGTTCATTGTATTTACGCAGAGTGTCAACTTCCCCCTCAAAATCAAACTTTGAGGGGAACGTCACTGTGCTGCGTATCGAAATATAAGGAGTAAATTGATGGCTTTGAACCAAACATTGCTGGCCGAGATGCGGGACATGTCGATGCCTGATACGCTGCGCTTGATAGACGATGCGGTCCTTGCGGGCTTGCGCGAGCGGCAGCAGATGGGTTCGATTGCGCGCACTGCGCTTGGTGCTTGTAGCGCAATTGCGCTTGGCATTGGGTTAGCAGGTGGCGCGATGACCTCTGCACCCGCACTAGCAGGTGAATCGCCGCTTAGTTTGACTTCTGCATCTGCACTTGCCCCATCCAATCTGTTGGATAGCGGCCAATGACCCGTAGGCGCTGGCTGCTGCTGATTGCTGTCGTTGCCTTTTTTGCGTCTGTTTGTGGTGTGGTTGCAGCGCGGCATGTCTTTGTTGCCGAACGCCCGAGCGAGACTGAAGTGCACACGCTGCTGCACGAGCGGCTGACGCTTTCGTCTCAGCAGCATGCGAAGATAAAGGCGCTGGAAAAACAGCACGCTATCGCCAAGCAGGCAATGGAACTTGAAATGCGCGCTGCCAATGCACGGCTTGCTGCAGCCATCGAGGCCGAGCATGGCTATGGCCCTCAAGTCACCGCAGCGGTCGATCATATCCATCATGTGATGGGCGAGATGCAGAAGGAGACGCTTCAGCATTTGTTTGCGATGCGTGCCACACTGACTAAAGACCAAGCGCGAACATTTGATGCAACAGTCACAAAGGCACTGACCGGCGACGGCAAGTGAAGCCGGACGCTTCTGACCATTCCGATGCAGAGCTGGCGCGCCTTGCCTTGGCCGGCCAAGAGGACGGCTATCGCCGCTTGCTCGAACGGCACCGCGATCCTGTCTTCCGGCTGGTGCGCAGCCTTGTCCGTGATAGCGACGCTGCGCTCGACATCACGCAGGAAGCCTTTGTTGCCGGATTTGCCGCGCTCAAACGCTATGATACCGAGCGGCCGTTTCGGGCCTGGATGTTGCAGATTGCGATCAACAAGGCGCGTGATTGGGCGCGGCGGCGCAAAGTCCGTGCCTTTTTTACTCGCGCTGTGGATCTGGACGAAGCTTTTACCGTGGCGGGTGATAGTCCTTTGCAAGATGCGACAGCAGAACATCGCTACGAACTGAACCGCGTGATGAGAGCGATTGCTACCCTGCCCCATAAGCTGCGCGAAGTGCTGGTGTTGCGCACGATCGAGGATGTGTCAGAAGCAGATGCGTCATCGCTGCTCGGTATAAGCGCAAAAGCGGTCGAAACGCGGCTTTATCGGGCGCGCAAACAGTTGGACGAGATTCTCGATAGAATGTGAGGGCCAAGCGCCTATAGTGCGTATTCAGCACATGATCGACAGCACCGCAAAAGCCTCCATCCAGCATCCAGTTAACCGGCGCTCATTGCTGAAAGCCGCCACTATTGCTGGAGGCGCAGTCGCCTTGGGCGACCTTTTCCCGGCATGGGCCAAAAGCGGCTCGCACGGACTTCATGCTTTGGCCGGACAGTCGGGTATCGTTTCGGGCGATACGATTGAACTGAGTGTCGGTCAGTCGTCTTTCGCTTTGGGCAAGAAAACCGGCCATGCCTATACCGTGAACGGGACCCTGCCGGGGCCGTTGGTGCGGTTGCGCGAGGGGCAGAAGGTTAAGCTGATCGTACGCAACACGCTGACCGAAGATACGTCTGTGCATTGGCACGGGATGTTACTGCCATTCCAGATGGACGGCGTTCCCGGCATCAGCTTTCCCGGAATCGGGCCGGGCGAGAGTTTCACCTACGAATTTCCGATGCGTCAGCATGGCACCTATTGGTACCACAGCCACAGCCACATGCAGGAAGCGATGGGCATGTATGGCGCGCTGATCGTCGATCCTGCGGGCACAGACCCGATCAAATATGACCGCGAGCATATCCTCGTTTTGTCCGACTGGAGCTTCGCTCACGCCCACACCAACTTCACCAAGCAAAAGCAGAAGGCCGGCTATTTCAATAGGCGAAAGCAGACGATGGCGGGGTTGCTGAAAGGCAAAGACCAGCCATTGTCTGAGCGCGTCATGTGGGGCCAGATGTTGATGGACCCGACCGACATCGCCGATGTGACCGGCGCTTATTATCATTATCTGATCAACGGCCAAGATAGCATGGGCAACTGGACCGGTATCTTTCAGCCCGGCGAGCGGGTTCGGCTGCGGATTATCAATGCCGCCGCGATGAGCAATTTCAATATCCGCATTCCCGGCCTGCCGATGACAGTGGTTGCAGCGGATGGCTTGCCGCTGACACCTGTTGAAACAGACGAATTCCAGATTGCGGTTGCCGAGACATGGGATGTCATCATCGAACCCAAAGAAGCAATCCCCTACGCCTTCATCGCCGAAGCCATCGACCGTTCAGGTCAATGCCGTGCTACACTATCGCCGCAAATGGGCATGACAGCCCCGATCCCTGAATTACGCGAACGTCCGCTGCTGACCATGAAAGATATGGGCATGGATCATGGCAGCGGTAGCGGCGACATGGCGGGCATGGATCATAGCAATATGACGCCTGAAGAAATGGCAGCAATGGATGGCGGGATGGGCAACATGGATCATGGCTCCATGAACATGCGTGATCCTTCGGTTGCGCCGCAGGTGAAAATGGGGCCGGGTGTAGCCAGTCTTGCGCCGATGCCGATGGACCGCAATACCGAGCGCCCGACCGGACTTGAGAAAGTGCCGCACCGCGTGCTGACGCTTAGCCAGCTGCGGGCGCTGGAGCCCAATCCCGACCAGCGCAAACCATCGCGCGAGATCGACGTCCATCTTACGGCTAATATGGAACGCTATATGTGGTCGATGGACGGCGAGTCTTATACCGACAAGACCGAACCGCTGCCCTTCCGACATAACGAGCGGGTTCGGGTGAACCTCATCAACCACACGATGATGCCGCACCCGATCCACCTACATGGCCATTTCTTTGAGGTCGTGAACGGACAAAGGGGTCAATATCCGCGCAAGAATGTCGTGAATGTGCTGCCGGGTGCCAAAGTGACGTTCGATTTTACGGCAGACGCGATGGGCGACTGGGCGTTTCACTGTCACATGCTGATGCACATGCACGCTGGGATGTTTCGCGTCGTCACTGTGCGGCATGAGGAGGGCGGCGAATGAAACGCACTCTCCTACTTTCAGCCGCGATGCTGCTGCCATCGGCGGCTTACGCAGAGCAAGACCATTCGGCGCATCAAGGGCATGACATGCCCGCTGAACAGACCAAGGCCGAGGCACCGCCCGCAGCAACCGATCCACGTGCCGGTCACGACATGGGGAACACAAAGGAGATTCCGGCAGAACCCGCCGATCCCCATGCCGGAAATGACATGAGCGCGATGCCCGCCGATGATAGCGCACAGAGCGACGTCGGCGATGCCTCAGCGCCTGCGCCTCCAGGCGATCATGCCGCAGATGCGATTTTTGGCGCAGAAGTCATGGCACAGTCGCGCAAAGGACTGGCACATGAAGTCGGCGGTATGGGCTATTCGCTTGTCATGCTCGATTTGGCCGAAGTCGGTTTTCAGAAAGGCCGCGAAACATACCGGTTCGAGGGCGAAGCCTTTACCGGCGGCAACATCAATCGTTTTGGTGTCAAGTTTGAGGGCGAAGGCGCATTCGGTAGGCGTCTCGATGACCTTGAACTGCAAGCCCTCTATTCGCGCGCCATTGCACCATATTGGAATCTGCAAGCGGGTGTCCGCCATGACATTAAACCCGACCCGTCGCGCACTTACCTAGTTGCAGGAGTCGAGGGCGTCGCGCCTTATTGGTTTAAGGTGAATGCCGCGACATTCCTGTCGAACAAAGGCGAAGTTCGTGCGCGCGTCGAAGCGTCCTATGACCAGCGCATTACGCAATCGCTGATCCTGCAACCGCGGATCGAAGCCAATGTTTCCTTTCAGGATATTCCTGCTATCGGCGTTGGATCGGGGCTAACGGATTTTGAAGCGGGTTTGCGCGTGCGCTATGAAATTAGCCAACAAATCGCCCCTTATATTGGTGTCGAATGGCGCAAGCAGACTGGCGACACGGCGCGGTTCACCCGCTTGGTGGGCGAAGATCCTGATATGGTCAGCCTGATTGCCGGGATAAGGATCTGGTTGTGAGTAGCAGACGCACCCGCATTCACTTGGCAGCCAGCCGCCTCCACAAATGGCTTGCGCTGATTGTTGGTGCGCAGCTTTTGATCTGGTTTGCAAGCGGCGCTCTCATGAGCTTTCTGCCAATCGACAAGGTGCGCGGTGAGCATCTTGTTGGTCGCGAGACGGTGATGACCATTCCGGCAGGTTTAGACTTTGCTGAACCGACAAAGATAATGGCTGCCACAGGCGCGCCCATCAAGTCGATCAACTGGCGCATGATGGGTGGTCGTGCGGTGGCCGAGGTGACGACTGCTGACGGCATTAAGCTTTTTGATGCGCAAACGGCTGCACTATTGCCACCCGTCAGTGCAGCCCAAGCGACAGTCATTGCCAACGCGGCGTGGAAATCATCGGCCAAACCGAAATCAAGGGCATCACGTGTTGTGGCAGAAAGCCCCGAATACCGGGCTGCGCTTCCGGCATGGCGAATTGCCTATGCTGATCCCGATTCCACCAGCATCTTTGTTGCTGCTGACACAGGTAAGATTACCGCCGTTCGCACCGGCACATGGCGATTGTATGATTTCTTCTGGGGCCTGCACATCATGGATTGGAAAAACCACGAGAATTTCAACACATGGTGGCTGCTCGCCTTCGCCATCGGTGGCCTGATACTTGGATTAGCAGGCACTGTGTTGCTGTTCATCCGCTGGCCGTTTCGGCGACGGCGACGCAAGGCTTGAAACTGCATCGCGCTCAATTTGGTCAATCATCCGGTAGCGATGTAACAAATACTGATATTTTCTATTAGATAATAGGATATCTCTAATGTGTTGACGCTATCGGATTGAAGTTTTCCAAATTTATCCGCCATAGCAAATCCAGTATCACGCTGGGTGGAATGCATGAAAACGACAGCACGAGCAGTAGTCATTGGTGGGGGCGTTGTTGGCGTCAGCACGCTGTATCACCTTGCCAAAATGGGGTGGAGCGATGTTGTCTTGCTCGAACGCAAGGAACTGACTTCGGGATCGACCTGGCATGCAGCGGGGCTGCTGCCGCTTTTCAACCTCAGCTATTCGGTTGGAAAACTGCACCAATATTCGGTCGGCCTTTATCCGACGCTTGAAGCCGAAACCGGGCTACACGCCGGCTTTTCGCAAGTGTCTAATATCCGGCTGGCAACAACCAGAGACCGGATGGATGAATATCATTATTATGCCGGGGTTGCCCAGACGATCGGGGTCGATGTCAACTTCCTGACGGCTGATCAGGTCAAGAACATCTGGCCGCTGGCTGATATGGATGGTGTGTTGGGCGCGATCCAGCATCCCGATGATGGTTATATTCAACCCGCCGATTTGACTCAGGCGCTGGCCAAAGGCGCGCGGCAGCGTGGAGCGACGATTTACCGTAACACGACGGTCACCGCGATCACGCAGCAACCGAATGGCGAGTGGCTGGTCTCGACCGATCAAGGCGACATCACGTGCGAGCATGTGGTCAGCTGTTCGGGCAATTTCGCGCGGCAAACAGGGGCGATGGTGGGGCTTGATATTCCGGTGGTTCCGGTTGAGCATCAATATATCGTCACCGAACAGCATCCGGCGATTATGGAGCGCAAGAAGCAAGGCTTGCCAGAAATGGGTGTGCTGCGCGAATCCGATGCGAGCTATTACATGCGTGAGGAAGCGGGTGGCTTGCTGCTCGGGCCGTATGAGCTCGGCGCGCCTGCTTGCTATGTCGATGGGCCAGCAGCGAATAGCGAATATGAACTGTTCCCCGACGCGCTGGAGCGGTTGGAGCCATACATCCTCGCCGCGATGAAACGCGTTCCGGCCTTTGGAGAGGTGGGAATCAAGAAAGTCTATAACGGCGCAATCGCTTATACGCCCGACGGGTCGCCCATTGTCGGTCCTGCGTGGGGCCTCAAAAACTTCTGGCTCAACGAAGGCCATAGTTTCGGGGTCACCGCTGCTGGCGGCGCGGGTTGGCAACTGGCGCATTGGATTGTCGATGGTGAGCCCACGATCGACATGATGGGGGTCGACCCGCGCCGCTTTGGCGATTATGCGGGGCGCGGTTTCTTGATTGAGAAAAATGAAGAGGCCTATGCCAAGGTCTTTACCGTGCATTATCCCGATGAAGAGCGCGAAGCGGCGCGCGCATTGCGTCGCACACCATGTTATGATCGGATGAGGGATTTGGGCGCGGTGTTTGGTAGCGTGTTTGGATGGGAGCGACCCAATTGGTTTGCGCCATCGGGTTACGCGTTAAGCGAGGCTGATCTCGATAAACCTGATGTGTTGTTAAACGATAACCATCCGGCTGTGCCGAACGAGCCCATCCGCGAAAAATGGTCGTTCCGCCGCTCCAACTATTTCGAACATGTTGGCAATGAATGTCTGCACGTCACCAAACATGTCGGCATTCAGGATATGAGCGCGTTTGCTAAGTGCGAGATATCGGGGCCGCGGGCGGAGGCTTGGCTCGATCAATTGCTGACCAACGCGGTACCGAAAAAGGTCGGGCGGGTGACTTTGTCTTATCTGCTGACCAGCAAAGGCGGCGTGCGCAGCGAATTTACCGTCTATAAAGCCGCGCCGCAGCGTTATTATCTGGTCTCCGCAGGCGCCTATGAACGACATGACCATGATCATCTCCGCAAAGTCATCCCGCGCGACGGCTCGGTTAATTTCGAGCGGCTAACAACCGCAATGGGTGTTCTCGTGCTGGCGGGGCCGCGTTCGCGCGATGTGCTGAAAAAACTCACGGATACTGACCTTTCGACCAAAGCTTTCCCTTGGCTGACGGGCAAAAAGATGAGCATCGGTCTGGCGCAGGTTGATGCGTTGCGCGTCAATTTCATCGGTGAGCTTGGCTGGGAAATTCATCATCCGATTGAAATGCAGAACTATATCTTCGACAAGCTGATGGAGGCTGGTGCTGAATTTGACATCAAACCATTCGGTATCCGTGCGATGACGTCGATGGCATTGGAGAAAAGCTACAAGCTGATCCCGCGCGAATTGTCGGTCGAATATTCAGCGTATGAAAGCGGGTTGGACCGGTTCGTCAGTCTTAAAAAACCTTCATTCTATGGACGAGACGCGCTGCTTGCGTGGAAAGAGCGCGGCGGAGCCAATACGATGGTGACGATGGAAGTGCACGGTGTAACCGACGCCGATGCACGCGGTTCCGAGGCGATCTACCAAGGCGGTGAATTGGTGGGGCGTGTAACGTCGGGCGGCTATGGCTGGCGCGTGGGTAAGTCGCTGGCACTGGCGATGGTTCGGCCTGACTTGGCAGTGCTCGGCGCAGAATTCGAAATCGCGATCTTAGGCGTGCGGTATAAAGCGACAATTATTGCCGAATCGCCGTTTGACCCTGATAACAATGCGCTGCGGAGCTAGGCCGTGTCACGCTTCGCCCCGATAGCCGATTGGCTCGCCAAGGACCGCAAAGGCCACACGCTGCCGCGTGAGTTGTATGTGAGTGACGAGGCGTTTGATTTCGACACAGAGGTGATGCTCAAATCGGTTTGGCTTTATGCCTGCACAGTCGCACATGTGAAACATCCGGGCGACTATTTCGTGTTTGAGCTTGCCCATAATTCGATCATCATCGTGCGTGGCCGCGACATGCAAGTGCGCGCATTTTGGAACAGCTGTCGTCATAGGGGTGCGCGTGTTTGCCTTGAACAAAGCGGCAGTGCCCCGCGCCTGATGTGTCCCTATCATCAATGGACCTATGGGCTAGACGGCAAGCTGCTCGCCGCGCGCGGTATGGCGGAGGATTTTGACAAAGCAGATCATGGTCTCAACCCCGTGGCCCTAGAAAATGTCGGCGGGCTGATCTTTATCTGTATGGCCGACAACCCGCCACCGATTGATCGCGTCAAGGCGGATATTGCAGTGCAGATCGCGGTCTATGACCTCGACCATCTGAAAGTCGCGGTGCGGGACGATTACATCGAAGACGCCAATTGGAAGCTGGTGATGGAGAATAATCGCGAATGCTATCATTGCGATGCGGGTCATCCCGAACTGATTAGCGTGCTGGGGACTACGGGTTTTGGCAAAGACGCACCTGACGATACGGCCAAACACGCAGAGTGGAAGGCGCTGGGTATCGACCATCCCTTGGTCGAATTCCCCGATGGCTGGTGGCACCGGATCGCTAGGTTGGCGCTGGCAAATGGCGCCGTAACTCAATCCATCGACGGCAAGCTGGCCTGCCAGAAACTGATCGGGCCGTTTACTGAACCGGAAACGTCAAGCCTGTCGGTTTGGACACAACCGAATAGCTGGCATCATTTCTGTTGCGACCATGTAGTGACGTTTTCGCTGACGCCCATTGCGGCGGACAAGACGCTGCTTCGGACGAGCTGGCTGGTGCGTGAGGATGCCGTCGAGGGCGTGGATTACGACCCCGATCATCTCGCCGCATTATGGCGCAAAACCAACGAACAAGACGGGCATTTTTCCGCAATCAACCATCGCGGCATATCCAATGACGGCTACCAACAGGGGCCTTACGCTGTGGAGGAAAAGCTGGTCGAGGATTTTAAGGATTTCTATGTGGCGGCAGCAAAGGCGGCGCTAGGGAGTGTTTTGGCATGACCCGCTTCAGCGCCTTTTCCCTATTCGCCAAAGCCCTAAACGGGCATCAGAATTGGCCGGAGCAATGGCCCGACGCTGCGCCAAAGCCAGCCTATGACGCAATCATTGTTGGCGGCGGCGGGCATGGTCTGGGGGCGGCCTATTATCTCGCCAAAAAGTACGGGATCACCAATGTTGCGGTGCTGGAAAAAGGTTGGATCGGCGGCGGCAACACCGGGCGGAATACGACGATCATCCGCTCCAATTAACACTATGACGAAAGCGCGCATCTCTATGATCATGCGGTAAAATTGTGGGACGGGCTTAGTCAGGAGCTGAACTACAACGTCATGTATTCCAAACGCGGCGTGATGATGCTCGCGCATAATGTGCATGATGTGCAGAGCCTGCAGCGACACATAAATGCCAACCGGCTGAACGGCGTCGATAATGAATGGCTGACGCCGGAGGAAGCCAAAGCCTATTGCCCGCCCCTGAGTATTTCACCCGAAGCGCGGCATCCGGTGCTGGGGGCTGCACTGCAACGGCGCGGCGGCACAGCGCGGCATGACTCGGTCGCTTGGGGCTATGCGCGGGCTGCAGCGGCTTTAGGCGTGGATATCATCCAAAACTGTGCCGTCACCGGCATCAGACGAGGGCCCGATGGAGCGGTTCAAGGCGTTGAAACCACTCGCGGCTATATTGCCAGCAAACGTGTTGGCGTATCGGCAGCAGGCAATTCATCTGTAATGATGCAAATGGCGGGGCTCGACTTTCCACTCGAAAGCTATCCGTTACAGGCGCTTGTTTCCGAGCCGGTCAAGCCCACTTTCCCCTGCGTCGTCATGTCGAACACAGTTCATGCCTATATGAGCCAGTCTGACAAAGGTGAACTGGTGATCGGCGCAGGGACCGACCAATATGTCAGCTACTCGCAACGCGGCGCGTTGCACATTGTCGAACATACGCTGGCGGCGATTTGCGAGATTTTCCCTATTTACCGGCGGATGCGGATGTTGCGGACATGGGGCGGGATTGTTGATGTGACGCCGGATCGTTCGCCTATTCTTGGCAAGACGCCGGTCAAAGGGCTTTACGTGAATTGCGGGTGGGGCACTGGCGGGTTTAAGGCGACACCGGGGGCGGGGGATTTGCTGGCGTACACAATGGCAAAGGACGAACCGCACCCGATCAACGCACCGTTCAATCTGGACCGCTTCCGCAATGGTCGGTTGATAGACGAAGCAGCAGCGGCAGCGGTCGCACACTGATGATCCTTATCCATTGTCCCTATTGCGACGAGAAACGCCCCGAGATCGAGTTTGCCAATGCCGGGCAAGCGCATGTAGCGCGTCCACTCGATCCTGCCAGTCAAAGCGATGAGGAGTGGGAGACGTATCTTTTCATCCGCGCTAACCCGCGCGGGCGACACCATGAACGCTGGCGGCACGTCCACGGCTGTGGGCGTTTCTTCAACGCTGTGCGCGATACCGTGACGGACAAGTTTGAAACAACGTATAAAGCCGGGGAACCGCGAAAATGAGCGGGTATCGGTTAGAAACAGGCGGGCGGATTGATCGCGGTCAAAGCGTTCAACTTACCTTTGATGGCAAGACGTATCACGGCTTTGCAGGCGACACTTTGGCGTCGGCGTTGCTGGCAAACGGCGTCATGCTATTTGGCCGATCCTTCAAATATCATCGGCCACGCGGAGTAATGGCGGCGGGGAGCGAGGAGCCCAATGCGCTGGTATCGGTCAATCGCGGACCGGGCCGCTTCACCCCCAATTTGCGCGCCACCAACGTCGAGATTCATTCCGGCCTAAATGCGGTCAGCCAGAACCGCTGGCCATCATTAAAGACTGATTTCGGCGCGATCAATGACCGGCTAGGGATGTTTTTGCCAGCTGGTTTTTACAACAAAACCTTTATGTGGCCGCGTTCGGGTTGGGACAGATTGTACGAACCTGTAATCCGTAAAATGGCAGGGCTTGGCGATGCACCAACGCAAGAAGATCCTGATATCTATTCGGCGACCTATGCGCATTGTGACGTGTTAATTATTGGCGCTGGCCCCGCCGGGATTGATGCGGCGCTGGAGGCTATGGGGTCGAACAAGCGCATCATCTTGATCGACGAGCAGGATGAAGTCGGTGGTGGTGCGTTGGCTGACCATACGCTTTGGCCTTGGCTCGAGCGCAGCCTTAAAGCGTTGGCGGATGCGCCCAATGTAACGATCCTGAAACGCACGACGGCCTTCGGCTATTATCACGATAACTTCATCGGTGCAGTCGAGAGGCTTACAGACCATCTGCCGGATGGCGGAGACGCCCCGCGCGAAAAACTCTGGCGGATACGCGCGGGCGAAGTCGTGCTTGCGCAGGGCGCAATTGAGCGGCCTTTGGTGTTCGACGGGAATGACACGCCCGGCGTTATGCTGTCGTCCGCCGCAAAAGTTTTCGCCAATCGCTATGGCGTAGCAGTCGGCGTGTCCGTCGCGTTGATGGCGGCGCATGACAGCGGCTGGCATGACGTGTTTGCGCTGGCCAAGGCGGGGGTCGGGATTGCGGCGATCATTGATGTACGTGACACGGTTGATGCTGCGCTACTGGACGAAGCCCAAAGGCTCGGGATTAACGTTCACCTCGACCACAGCGTCATTGGCGTGTCCGGTCGGCACAGCGTCAAAGCGATTCAGATTACCGGCGGCAAGACTATTGCCTGTGACGCGCTGCTCATGGCAGGCGGCTGGACGCCGAGTGTGCATTTATGGTCGCACAGCAAAGGCAGCTTGAAATGGCGCGATGATTTGGGTGCCTATGTCCCCGATCAGCCTAACGAGAATGTCCGCTGCGTGGGGGCGTGTTCAGGCGATTGGGATTTTGGGAACGGCGTGGTCGTCGATGTGTTGCCAACGCCCAAGGATCAAAGCAGGATCAAGGCCTTTGTCGATTTTCAGAACGACGTGACAGCCAAGGACATCAAGCTGGCGGTGCGCGAAGGCTTTCGTTCGATCGAGCATATCAAACGCTACACCACGAACGGGATGGCGACCGATCAGGGCAAGACATCGAACCTGAATGGTTTGCAGATTGCCTCGGCGGCGTTGGCAAAGCCGGTTCCTGACATCGGCCTTACCAGTTTTCGTCCGCCCTATACGCCGCAGACATTTGGTGCGTTGGCGGGCCATGCCAAAGGGGTTTTGTTTCAACCGACAAGGACGACCAATATCGATGGCTGGGCTGACGAAAATGGCGCAGTCTTCGAACTGGTCGCACAGTGGCGGCGTGCGCGATACTTCCCGCAGAACAGTGAGGATATGCACGCTGCGGTCAATCGCGAATGCGTTGCTGTGCGGACTTCGGTGGGTATTTTTGATGCCTCGACTTTGGGGAAAATCGAAGTCGTCGGCCCCGATTCGGCTGAATTTCTCAACCGCATGTACACTAATCCTTGGAAAGCGTTGGAGCCAGGGCGCTGCCGCTATGGGCTACTCCTTAAAGAAGACGGCTTCATCACCGACGACGGCGTGTCCGCCCGGCTCGCTCCCGACCGTTTTCACCTGACCACGACAACTGGCGGTGCAGCGCGGGTGCTGAACATGATGGAGGACTATCTCCAGACCGAATGGCCCGACCTGAACGTCTGGCTGACCAGCACGACCGAGCAATATGCGGTGATTGCGTTGCAAGGGCCGAACGCCCGCAAAGTGCTAGAGCCGCTGGTTGAGGGCATCGACCTATCTGCCGAAGCTTTCCCGCATATGGCGATCCGCGAAGGGACAATCTGCGGCATAGCGACCCGTTTGTTTCGCGTTAGCTTCACCGGCGAACTCGGTTTTGAAATCAATGTGCCGACAGCTTATGGCCGCGCTGTGTGGGAGCGATTGATGGCGCAAGGTGCGCAATATGACATCACTCCTTACGGCACCGAGGCAATGCACGTCCTGCGCGCTGAAAAGGGTTTTATCATCGTTGGGCAGGATACGGACGGCACAGTGACGCCTTATGACGCGGGCCTTGATTGGGCGGTGGGTAAGAAGAAACCCGATTTCGTCGGCAAACGGTCGCTTGCTAGGCCCGACATTATCGCGTCGGGGCGTAAACAGTTGGTCGGGCTACTGACAGATGACCCAAATGTCGTTCTGGAGGAAGGCGCGCAGATTGTGGCCGATCCCCATCAGCCGATACCGATGACGATGATCGGCCATGTCACGTCTTCATATTGGAGCGAAACGCTTGGTCGCTCGATTGCGCTCGCCTTGGTTGCTGGCGGGCAGAGCATGATGGGCGATACGCTTCATATCCCGATGCCGGGCAAGACGCACACCGCCAAAGTCAGCGACATGGTCTTTTACGATCCCGATGGAGCACGGCTCAATGTCTGATGCTCTGACCCGCAACGACCCCGTTCCCGCGACGCCATTTGGCGGAGTAGGGGTGACGATCAGCCTCGCTGCGCCAATGAAACGCTATTCTCTGCGGGCGCGTACCGCACAGGCACTGGAAACCCTGCTCAACGTGAAAGTGCCCAAAACCATTAGCGTGACTGTAGCTGGCATTGCCTGTCTTGGTCCCGATGAGTGGTTGCTTCGCACCGAAGCAGTCACGGCTATGCCGACAAGTGCAGGGTTGCCGGTTGCCATTACAGAGATCAGCGACCGATCCATTTGCCTAATTCTAGAAGGGCCGCGCGCGGCTGAAATACTAATGACCGGCTGTCCATTAGACCTAGACAATTTCGCTATCGGGCGCGGGACGCGGACGATTTATGAAACGGTCGAAATCATCATCATCCGCGATGCTGAAGACAGGTTTCAGGTTGAGGTGTGGCGCAGTTTCGCTGCTTGGTTGTGGACAGCATTCACGACCGCAGCCAGCCATTAAGGCAACAGCATAAACCTTGGGGAGGGTTCAATGGCAGATTGGGACACAGCAATAGATTTGGGGCGTTACGGCCAGTCCAATCGCACTTGGGGCGGGATGCAGATCTACCCTGCAGTCTTTTTTCCAGCGGCGCTCATTTCGCTTGCGGTGATAGTGTTCAGCCTGATCGCGCCAAAGGTATCGGCAGACCTTTTCGCTGCTTTGCGCAGTGGCGCAGTGGCGCATTTTGATTGGTTTTTCATGATGGCTGGCAATCTGCTCTTGCTGTTTTGTGTCGTTGTCGCGCTGTCGCCGCTAGGGAAAATCAGGCTAGGCGGGAAGGGTGCTACGCCCGACTATTCGCGGCTATCTTGGTTCGCGATGCTGTTCGGCGCTGGCATGGGGATCGGGCTGGTCTTTTATGGCGTGGGTGAGCCTGTGACGCATTTCACGTCGTCAATAGCGGGCGGTCCAGCGGCTCCTTTGGGCGGTGCGGCGGGTGATGCAGCAGCGGCCAGAAGCATCGCGATGGCGGCAACAATTTTTGACTGGGCGCTCCACCCCTGGGCGATTTTCGCTGTCACGGGCCTTGCGCTTGCAGTCTTCAGCTTTGATTTCAACATGCCGCTGTCGATGCGCTCGGCATTCTATCCGTTGTTCGGCAAAGCAGTATGGGGACGCACGGGTGATGTCATCGAGGTGCTGGCAGTGCTGGCGACGATCTTTGGGCTTGCCACCTCGCTGGGTTTAGGCGCGCAGCAGGCGATGGCGGGGATTGCGTATCTTTACGGTGTGGCGAGTTCATCTGTGACGATTTTGGTCCTGATAGCAGTGATGGCGGGTATCACATTCCTTTCGATCCGTGGCGGTATTGATCGCGGCATCCGCATATTAAGCGAGGTCAACATGTGGATCGCCTTTGCACTGTTGGTCTTCGTCCTGACCACCGGATCGACGCTACAACTGCTGAGTGATCTGGCGAGCAACATCGTCAACTACCTCAAATTCCTTCCGGCATTATCCAACCCTGTTGGCCGCACCGACACAGGCTTTTACAACGACTGGTCGGTGTATTATTGGGCGTGGTGGATCAGCTGGGCGCCCTTTGTCGGTATGTTTATGGCGCGGATCTCGCTGGGCCGGACGGTGCGCGAGTTCATCGCAGGGGCGATGATTGCGCCAAGCCTGCTCGGCATATTGTGGCTGACCATATTCGGCGACGCCAGCATCGCCCAGATCGTCGCCGGCAATGGGGCAGAGTTGACCAAGGCCTCACTCGACACACAAATATTTGTGCTGCTTGGCGCTTTGCCTTGGGCGCAATTTACTTCGTTTGTTGCGATTGGCTTGATCCTGATATTTTTTGTAACCGGCTGGGATTCCGGCACTCTGGTGATCGACACGATGACAGCGGGTGGACGTACCGATACGCCGCTCCGGCAAAAGACGATCTGGTTGTTCGCAGTGGGCGCAATCGGCGTTGTTCTGTTGCTCAGCGGCGGGCTGACCTCGTTACAAGCGGGGGCGATTGCCACTGGCCTGCCGCTGGCATTGGTGCTGCTGTTGATGTGTGCGGGCACGTTGCGAGGATTGCTGGCGCTTCATCGCGCAAAGTGATGCAAGCGTGCAACGCTAATGACACATAATGCCGTCATATCGAAAACGCATGGCACTATTACGGACAGTGTCGAATAGCCATTAGCGAAGGTAATACTGGCCACCGGCTTTGCCTGCGCGCTTGGGAGGGCCGCTGCATGAAACTGCCACAGGAATTCGACCTTCACGCATTGGAAGTGTTCGTCATGACTGTCGAACTTGGCGGCATGTCGCAATGCGCCGCGCATTTGCAAGTCACCCAATCGGCCGTTTCACAAACTATCGCAAAGCTGGAAACCGGCATCGGCGCGTCCTTATTCGACCGTACGATGCGGCCATTGGGTCTGACCGCCAGCGGAAAGTCGCTGTTTGCGAGGGGGCAAAAGCTAATCGCTCATGCACGATTGACTTATGATGAAGTCCGCGAAGGGGCAAACTTGCCCATATCGAGCGTCACTGTGGCAATGTCGTTCAGCCTTGCCAACCAACTGACAGCGCCGATATTGCGCAATCTGGGTGCGCGGGCTGGCCGGTGGAATATCCGGTCGGGAATATCGATGGAGCATCAGGGCGAGTTTCTCGCGCGCGATATCGACATGCTGGTGACGGGCAGTTTTAACCTTGAACACCGCGATACAGTTGAACTGCATCCGGTTTTTGAGGAAAGCTTTATCCTGGTTTTCCCAAAAGATTTCCGCGAGCCATTGGACCTTGTCGGCGTACCATCTTCTTTGCCGTTCATCCGCTTTTCGCGGCTGACAGGCACCGGGCAACAAATCGAGCGCCAGATTGTCCGGATGAAATTAAAGCTGCCGCAAATGGTCGAGGTCGAATCCTCGCATCAGCAATTGGCGTTGGTCGCTGCCGGGATTGGCTGGACGATCACTACGCCGGTATGCTTGGCCGCTGTTCCCGAACTGTTGCCGCAACTGCGCGCTGAGCCGATGACTCGCGGCCGTTTTTCACGCGCAATTCAGGTCGTTGCGCGCATCGATGAACTGGGCGACATCCCCAGCCTGACCGCCGCGTTATGCCAGCAGGTTCTACGCGAAAAAACCTTTCCGCCATTGATCGCGGAATATCCTTGGATGGCGCAGCAATTGGTATGGCCATCCGCAACGGTCGAAGGCGAAGAGTTGATTGCATGATCGGGCGCGCGTTAGCTACAATGCTGATCCTGATAAGCGCTCCGACTAACGCCAGCATTCCCAGTATTCCCGGTGTTGACGCGCCCGAACTTGCAGGTCTGGGCAAATACGGTGTTGGCTTTCGTTCCGTCACATTCACGCATCGCAGCCAGCCAGATGTCGAAAATGCCGATCCCGACGCCACCGAAGTTGCAACGGTTGATCGCAAGTTGCAGGTGGATATCTGGTATCCTGCGACCGTCAAAAAAGGTTCGATAACCGTTGTCTATCGCGGTAGCCTTTGGGCTGAACCACCGCTGCCGCCGGTCTCGTTTACGCAACCGGGCATAGCGGTCAGTGGCGCAAAGGCGATGGGCAGCAAGCATCCTCTGGTGATCGTCAGCCACGGCTATAGCAACAATCCCGCCATCATGACCTGGCTGACTGAAAATCTTGCGTCCAAAGGCTATGTCGTTGCAGCGATCCATCATCGCGACCCAAACCCTTATGTCGTTTCAGCCAGCACCCGTGCCGCCCCCAATTTCAACCGGCCGCGCGACATCGTTTTTGTGGCCGAGCAGCTGCGTGCCAACCTGGGAGGACTAATCGATCCCGATAATGTAGCACTGATCGGTTATTCTCAAGGCGGCTACGGCGTGTTGACCGCAGGCGGGGCAACGCTCGATCCGCTGGGGCCGAATATGGATTTGGTTGCAGGCGGCTGGCTAAAGAAGTTCGCGCGCGGCAGTGCCGATGTGAATGCGATATCATTGCTGGGGGTGAAGGCTGTCGTGGCATTAGCCCCCGGCGGTGGAGCGCCGAGTAGTTCGTGGGGGGCGGAGGGCCTAGCTGCGCTGACAGCGCCATTGCTGTTGATACAGGGCGATAACGACCCGGTCGTTGACTATAAAACGGGTGCGCTGGCGGTTTTTGGCGGCGCTGTAAATGCCGACCGCTATCTGCTGACGTATAAACAAGCAGGCCATTCGATTGCACTCAATCCCGCGCCGCGTGAAATGCGCGGGTCGGTGTGGGACATGGACTGGTTCGAAGACCCAATCTGGCGGCAGGATCGGATCAATGCGATCAACCTACATTTCATCACCGCGTTTTTGGCGGTGCATTTGCGGGGCGACGCGGGCAAGGGCTCATACCTGAATGTGCCGGTAGAAAATTCAGATGATGGCGAATGGAATGCCCCAGCCGGGACGCCTTGGGGCGCGTATAGCCCGGGCGGTGAGGGCGTGACGGTGTGGAAAGGTTTCCAGCGACGGCACGCGCGGGGGATGACGTTGCGGCACTTACCAATGGGGAAGTAACTTTCACTAAAGCACCCACTTGCGTTCAAAATCGCTGAAACCCGCAGCACTGCGTCAAAAGTCACACTAAGGTCTCACCTTAAACGCTTTTTAACACTATGCCTAACGTCGCAAACATCGCGCACAGGCCAATCTGGCAGCAGTGTCATCGCGCAATAAAATTTCCTACAAACCAATGTTGGAGATGCCCTGAGCGGGAGGGGAAATATCGAGTGCCGTAACAGGCTGTCAAAGAGCGTCGGAACAATACAAGAACATTAGTTGAATGTCAATGTCGCGAATGGTTGGAAATTTGTGCGATGTGTAGGGCACCTTTCGACAAGTTTTCGGTCATTCCAGCGCGCTAGTTCGCAGCCAAGCTAAGTTTTGACCGGATGCTATCGCGTGTCGTCATGAAATCGTGGCGGCAATCGCTGCCATGTTTTTGATAAAGCCTGATTGATCCTGAGCAGACAGCGACGCTAGCATTTGCCGGCAATTTTTAAGGTTCTGCGCGTGCACCTCTTGCCGGAATTTCATACCTTCATTGGTAAGCTGTAATGCCACCGCCCGGCCCTTTAATGCCGCTTTATCGCGCTGCAATAGTCCGCGCCGATGTAAACGATCCACCACTGACTGCATCGTTGTAGAACGCACACTGAGATAGTTTGCAACGTCTTTAGCTGCCGATCCGGGATGCAGATGCAAATATGAAAGAGTCTCCAAGTCGATTGGATTGAATGGGGTCGATCCAAGATTGGATGACAACCGGCGCTCATCGATAGTCAGTACACGCAGCATCGTGCTGATCGCTGCATCAAGCTGTTCGATTTGATCCATACCCATCTCCAAATACGAATATCGTATTTACTAACTACGATATTCGTAATAACTAGCATCTAAGCGCATCCCCTAGCAAGATTTTCGGCAGGACTTGGTCTATGGTTCAAAACAAATTTTACCTAATAACCGGGGCAACATCAGGAATCGGATTGGAGGTTGCAGCGCAACTGGCTGAAACCGATCGGGCAAATGTCATCATTGTGGGCGCGCGCGATCCATCGAACGCCGAAGCGTTGCGGAGCGCGGTGCCGGACGAGCAGTTGCTAGTTCTAAAGCTCGACACGTCATCGCTCAGTTCCGTTAAACTATTCGCTGCAAAGGTTCAGGCCACCCTCGCAACAAGCAAATTGACTGGATTGGCGTTGAACGCCGGAGTCCAGATTATAAGCGGTGATCGATATTCCGAAGATGGGTTTGAGCTTACGTTTGCGACCAACGTGCTGGGACACATCGTTCTCTTCGAGCTCATTCAGTCAAGCCTATCATCCGATTCGGTCATCGTATCCACTGCGAGTGGAACCCATGACAAAGACCATAAACTTGCCAAGCCGTACAAATTTTATGGCGGCTATTTCCCATCTGCTAAGGCCGTGGCGGAAGGCAACGTGTCGGACAGCACGGATAAGGCGCAGTTGGGACGCGATCGATACGCCACTTCTAAGCTATGCAACATTCTCTTTACCTATGCGATGGCGCGCAAATTTGGAGACAATGGCCCTCGTTTTATAGCGTTTGATCCAGGACTAATGCCAGGAACAGAACTAGCGAGGGACCAGCCTGCTGCCATACGCTTCGCTTGGAAAAACATTTTGCCCACTGCCGCTAAATTGATTGATGGCGCAAGCACGGCCAAAAAATCTGGCGCTATGTTAGCGCAGTTGTTAGCTCGAAAGCGCTTTCCTTCTGGGACGGGCTTGCACATTGAATTCACAGGCAGCGAAATTCCGTCGTCGCAACTGTCGCATGATCGAGCATTTCAGGATGAACTTATGGAACTTGCGCTGAGCGCGGCAGCTTAAGTTTTACAAAAAAACTGACATACCGCTTACTGCGAATAAGCTAGCCCAAACTCTCCGCTGCCACTTCCCAGAAATGCAGCAACCCCGCGCTGTAACTAAGCGGCACATACACATCGCATGCATTATCGCTCACAACATGCAGGCGCACCGCGACGTGGTCGATGATCGTGGCGGCGCTGCAGCCTGTGGCGAAACCTTGGCTTTCTGAATCGAAAACGCCGCCTTCCATCAGGAGCGTCTGCCAGCCTCTGCCCGAAAGGCGGACGCGGACGATGCCGCCGCCGATGGCGGTCAGCGCGCCGTCGTCGGCCAATATGCTGGGTAGTGCCGACGCGTCGCCCTCGACCAGCCAGACTGTCGGTTCATAACGGATCAGGCGGAGGGTGTCGCTGCCACCCGAACGACCCATCGCAGGCAAGGCAAAGCCAGTTGCTGCTTTGAACCGTTTGGCTACTGCCGCCGGATTGCTCCAGATTTCGAGCGCGTGCAGCGGCGCGGCGGGTAGCGTTTTGATCGATACATCAGTCACGATAGCGCGTTCCTGCCATGTCGTAGAAATGCGGTGCCGTGACGCGAACCCGCGCCTTTTGGCCACGCGTTGGTGAGATTGCGATCAGCTCCTCGCCATGCCTTGCAAAACCATCGGTCAATTGGCCAAGCGCAATTGATCCGCCTTCGATTATACGAAATGCAGCGGCGCTGACATGGCCTTGTGGAGACGCGCCTTCGTGTGTGACCAGCATTGATCCTTCGGGGATGTTGCCTTCAATCGCTTCAAGTCCCACCAACTGTCGTCGTCCGGCTTGCGACAAAGCGGGACGCGATATGCCCGACGCGCCGATATAACCGCCCGCTTTGTTGAGCATTTTGTCGAGCGCCAGATCGTGCGGGGTCATACGGCCATCGATTTCACCGCCGACAACCAGATGGCCTTTTTCGATGCGCAGGAACTCCATCGCTTCGAGGCCGTAGAGTGCACCGCCTTGCGCGGCGACTTGGTTCTCGCACGCGGCCCAAACGGACGCCGCATGGCTCGCCTCAACATAAATTTCGAACGCGCGTTCGCCGCTATAGCTGGCAGCAAGGATGATTACCGGGACGCCCGCAATGACCGCCGGAACAGTCGACATATGCCGCGGTGGCTCCTCGCCGATCAACTCGGCCAGCACCGCTTTGGCCTTTGGCCCTGCAACCGCAATCCCCGCATAATGCTCCTGCACATTAACCGCCGACACGCGCAAATGCGGGCAGAGATATTGGCGGACATAGGAGATATGCGTCGCCATCCGGTCCGCGCCGCCGGTTGAACTGGTCAGGAGATAGCGGTTCTCGCCAAGCCGCCAGACTGTGCCGTCGTCGAAAACAAAGCCGTCCTCGCGGAGCATGAAAGTGTAGCGCCCGCGCCCGACCGCGAGTTTGCTGACCGTGGTCGCGCAAATGATTTCT
>JANMGR010000115.1:0-43545 GCA_031374785.1 Sphingomonadales bacterium
CTCTAGTCCATCGAAGCGCGACAGCTTAAGCATGTCGATGTCGGCAAAGGAGCATGTGCCGTCGATCACCAGATCGCGGATCGCATGGCCCGACGCTGGCGAAAGGCCAAAGCCGACGCTCGACATCGATGCAACGACAACGTTGTCGGGGCTGGTCAACCGGTCGATAATCGGACGACCGTCAGGTGAGTTTTCGATTACGCCTGCCCAGCTGCGGATCACATTCAGATGAGCGGCCTTGGGGAGCAATTCTGCCAGCCGCTTGGCAAGATTGCGGGCGAGCGGCGTTGAAGGCCGCGCCGCCGGGCCATCTGCGTCCACATCAAGCCATTCGTGCGGGCCACCACCATAAGCCAGATTGCCGCGCATGGTTTGACGGCCATAAAGCTTGTGACCGTCAACGCCGGTGAGTGGCATCATCGGCGCAGGCTCGGTAATGATCATTTCTGCGCGTGCCCCGGCAAGCGGAACATCCACGCCAAGCTGCGCTATCAGCTGCGGGATTTGCGGACCTGCCGCCACAACTACAGCATCACAGCCATAGGTTGCATTGGCCGTCTTTACGCCTGTCACTTTGCCGCCTGCGGTTTCAAAACCAGTCACAGGGCTATGCTGCATGATCGTGCCGCCTAAATCCTGTAACGCCCAAGCATAGGCCTGCGTTGTGCGATGCGGATTGGCATGACCGCCGAATTTGTAATGCACCCCGCCAAACGCTTTTTCGCTCGCCAGCGGCACAGCGTCAAGCACCTGTTTCGTGTCGAGCAATTCAATCGGATGGTGCAATCGTTCGTGGCGTTCGGCAACAAAGCGGTATTGCTCCCATTGCCGCTCAGTCATCGCGATGATGATCCGGCCTTTTTGATGCTCGGTGGGATAGCCGAGCAGTTCATCCATCTGCGGCCACATCCGTTGTTCTTCATCGAACAACGGGCTGGCATAATGCGATGCACCACCGCCATTGCGGCCTGACGCTTCCCAACCGACGATGAACTTATCCAGCACTGTGACTTTGACGCCCGAACGCGCCAGCCACCAACCCGCGCTCAGCCCGGTGACGCCGCCACCGACGATGACAACTTCCGACCCGCTCATTCGTACATCCCTGTGTACAGCATCTGGCGATGTTCATCTTCATGGGCGCTGCCAATATCTTCGTGCGGAACCCATGCCGTTGGAATGCCAAACCACACATCCCACGCCGCATCCATTGCCGCTGGCTCATCCCATTCAGCGAGGATTTTGAGCGGCAGCGGGCGAACCGGCGCGCGGTGGCTGGCAAGCGGGATAGAACCGAACGGCTGGTCCGCTTCAATCGCGAGCAGCATCGCCACCTGATCGCGGCAGCGGCGGCCCTGACATACGCCCATGCCAGCGCGGGTCAGCCGCTTGATCTGATCAGGGTTGGCGGGGCCGTCCGCCAGCAACGTTTCGAGCGAACGCGCGCACATTGGGGCGGGGCGGGTCAGGTAGTTCGGCGGTTGCACGCCGATCAGGTCGGCGCGGGTGACCTCCTCGCATTGGCAGATTATCGTGTCGTCTGAGCTGATAGCCGACAAGGCGCGCATCCAATCCATGCGATATGCGATGTGGTCGAAACCGGTATCGGCAAGGCCTGCGCAATCACCGACAGCGGAAACCGTGGCTTCGCCAGCGGGGATATAGCCGCCGCGCATGGCATTCAGCGCGCGCGAGCCGTGCATCGCATCGACCAGCTCGATGGACGGGATAAGGCCGATAGCAACACAGATCGTGTCGCAAGCGATCTCTTCGCCACTCGACAGTGTTACGCTTTCGACACCATTGATGCCGCCTTTAGCTTCAGTGATCGTCAGTCCACAGCGAATGGAGATGCCCGCAGCTTCAACCTTAGCGGTTAACTCACTGCTGCCCTGCGGCGTTTCGCGCACCTCAATCAATCCAGCGACTTCGATACCGCGTTCGTGCGCCAGCAAAGCGGTTTTCAGCGCCAGATCATGCGATCCCAGCACCAGCATCCGCCGTCCCGCAAATGCATCATAACGGGTGAGCAACATCTGTAACGCAGCGGCGCCCATCACCCCTGGCTGGTTCCAGCCCGGAAACGCCATCGCAAGATCGCGCGCACCGGTGGCCAACACAATTTTATCAAAGCCAACCATCCAAGACCTCTCGGCATCGGCAAGTCCGACGACCTGTTCGGGTAGGCTCGCGACACCAGGGCCATTGCGATAAACCCCCCATGCGGTTGTGCCGAGGAGCAACTCGACGCCTGCGTCCATCGCGCTTTCCAACGCGGGCATCGACATAAAAATCGCTTCGAGCATCCGTTCGCTATTTTGCGTCGCGGCGGTCATCCGTCCGCCATAATACAGCGGCGTGTCATTGCCCATCAGGCCGCCCGACACCGGGTTTTCATCGACCAGCAGGACTTTTGCTCCCGCACTGGCCGCTTCGATAGCTGCGGCTATACCGCTTGGCCCTGCACCAACAACGACGGTGTCATAATGCGTTTCGGGCGCGCTGCGCGTTCCATTGACAGCGCACAGATCGGTTCCGGTAAAGTTCAGCTCCATCACACCGCCTCCAATGCTTGGGCAAGGTCCGCGATCAGGTCATCGACATGCTCCAGCCCAACCGACAGCCGCATCGTGCCATCGGTGATTCCGCCAGCCAACCGTTGTTCTTGTGCGACCGCATAATGCGTGGTGGTTGCGGAATGACAGATCAACGTTTCCGATCCACCTAGGCTGACCGCAAGTTTCAGCAGCTTCAGTCCGTCAAGCGTCCGGAACGCCTCCGCCTCGCCGCCGTGCAAATGGAACGAGAAGGTCGAGCCCGCCGCGTTACACTGCCGGTCATAGACTGCGCGTGCACGTGTTCCTTCTTTGAGGAAACCCAGATAGGTCACACCCGCGACCTTTGGATGGCCCCGCAGAAACTCGGCAACACCGCGCGCATTGTCCATCGCGCGTTCGGCGCGGACAGCGACCGATTCCAAAGAGCGCAGAACCAGCCATGATGTATAGGGATCGAGGTGATTGCCCCAAGTCGTGCGCTGCATCCGCAGATGGTCGATAAGGTCTTTGCGCCCGCTAACCCCGCCCGCCAGCAGATCGCTATGTCCGCCGCAATATTTGGTCAGCGAAGTCATGCACAGATCGACGCCATGTTCGATTGGCCTTTGTGCAAAAGGGCCGAGCAAGGTGTTATCAACGACAACGAGCGGGCGATGGCCTTGCTGCGCGCCGACCTCATCGGCGATGCGCACCATCAGATCGAGGTCGACCAAGGCCGCAGTCGGGTTTGCAGGTGACTCCGCGATAATGAGTTTCAGCGGCCCCATTGCTATCGCCGCATTGGCAGCGGCGCGAACATCGGCTTCATCGGTGCCGTGCAGATACGCCGCCGCATGAGAGCCGAACTGCGGCATGATGCTGTTGTACAGCATATCGACGCCGCCATAAATCGGCCGCCCATGAATAACGCTGTCGCCGGGGCGAACATGCGCCAGCGCAATGCTCGAATGCGCCGCCATACCGCTGGAATAGGCGACCGCCGCCTCTGCGCCGTCAATCGCCGCGAGCCGCTTTTCGAGGACGTCCAACCCCGGATGCCCCAGCCGCGAATAGATATGGTTGGTCTCTCCAACAAGCGGTCCGGTTCCGTCGAAAAATGCCTCATGCACATCTTTGGCATGTTGCGCCGACGGATAGACAAAAGTCGATGTCATAAAGATCGGCGGCTTCACCGAACCCATACCCATTTCGGGATCATAGCCAAAGGCTACGGCGAGCGTTTCGGGGCGCAACCCCTTGGGATCAACCATTGCCATGCGCCGCAATATAGGCGCGGGCCTTGTCACAATAATAGTCGGTAAAACGCAGCGCGAGCATTTCGGCTTCTTGCGAGTAAGGGCCGGGAGTGTAACCCATGCTGTTCACGCCGACCTGATTATTTTCCGCGAGTGCTTTGTCCTCCAGATTGGTCGTCGTCCATAAGGCTATAAGCGTTTCGACGTCATAATCGACGCCCTCGACTGCGTCCTTATGGACATACCATTTCCCCGTAACATGGGTTTCATTGGGACCGACGGGCATCGCGCTGAACATGAAAGCATGGTCTGCAGTGCAATGGACGAAGCAATGCGGATCGACCGCCCATCGCATCGAGCCGATATCGCCTCCATTGGCTTCGCACATCAGCTTTTGCGACAGGTGTTGGCCATCGCTAGAGATGGAAAGGCAGCCTTCGTTTAAGGCAAAGCGTGCGACTTGCCAATAATGACCCTCGACCGGTTCCTGCGGCAGACCGTGCGCATCCATCGCGGCCTCGAACGCCATCACGCGGGCATCATGGCCGCTGTCGAAATGCTTCGACATGCCGACCGGAAAGGTTTTGGCGAGTTCGGGATGGCCAGTGCCGCAATGATAGCATTCGCGCGCATTTTCCATCACCAGCTTCCAATTGGCGTTTTCGACCAGCACGCTTTCATATGCCAGCTTGGCGTCCTTCAGATTGTGCGGCGCGGCATAAGTCGACAGTTTTTCCCTAAAGTCATCAATCGGCGGCGGCGCGTCGGCCAAACAGATAAAGATGGCGCCCGATATGCACTCAATCGCAACGGGTTTCAGGCCGTGGTCGCCTTTGTCGAAATCATCGGCCATGCGGTTTGCGGCAAATAATGATCCATCAAGATCGTACGTCCATTTGTGATACGGACACACCAGCTTTGGCGCAGTGCCGCTTCCGACCGCGCAAATCATCGAACCGCGATGGCGGCAACTGTTGTGGAATGCACGGATTTCGCCGTCGCGGTCGCGTGTTATGACGACAGGCCATTTGCCGACCATCATCGAGACATAGCTTCCGGTTTTCGGCAGCTCGCATTCCATCCCGGCCATCAGCCAGCTTTCGCCGTAAATCGCGGCCATATCGAAGTCGAAACTGTTCGCTTCGGCATAAAGCCCTTGTGGCAACGTATGTCCGTCGCGCCGCTCATCGAACAGCGAAGCGATCCGCTTCAAATCCATGCTGTGGCCCTTGATTATGTCTCTCTATCGTTCGGAATGGGCCAGTTGGGGCAACGAATAAAATCGCATTTTCGCATAGCCCTATGTCAAATTGTCGGGCTATGGTGGTGCTGTAAATCAAGGCAGTTGAAAGGCCGATATCATTTCCAACCGGAGCACCATCAATCGCCGCTGGTTGCCGCTCAATGCCTTGCGGGCGTTTGAAGCAGTGGGCCAAAATTTGAGCTTTACCGGCGGCGCCGCCGCACTTTCGGTATCGCAGAGTGCGATGAGTCGCCATGTTGGCGGGCTGGAGGAGCTGCTCGGCAAACAGCTGTTTGTGCGTGATGCTTCGCGGCTTTCACTGACCGCTGCGGGTGAGGAACTGTTGCCAGTGGTCAGCAAATGCCTCGACCGGCTAGAGCAAAGCATGAATGCGATCCGCGATGACGAAGTAACCGGCCGGTCGTTGCGATTACACGTTCCGCCGTCGTTACTGCAGCAATTGTTTTTGCCAATGCTGCGCGACTTTCACGGCGAACATCCTGATATCCGGCTTGATGTTTCCAGCGCACATGTGACCGGATTGCCCTCGACCGATTTTGATATGGCAATTGCTTATGACCGGCCCAATGTTGACGACCGGATTACCGATCTCCTCTGGATGGTGCGTGTCGCGCCTTTGTGTTCTCCCGAAGTAGCGCGGATGAGTGCAGGCCAATCGCTTGAAGAATTTCTGGATAGTCAGGAACTGCTGCACCTCAAACTCGATGGCCAGCCGCGCGAACTTTTGTGGACCGCTTATTTGCGGCAAAGTGGTTTGGATGTGCCGACGCATAACGGGTTGGCATTCGACACGACGATTGCCGCTGCGCAATATGCGATGACGGCCAATGGCGTGTTTCTGGGCGATGTCGATATGTTTGCGCAGGAGATTGCCGATGGGCGGTTGGTCATGCCCTATGAGGCGATTATCGAAGATGGATATGGCTATTATCTGAAACTCCACGCCGACGATTTGGGTGATCCAGCGATTTCGATGTTCCGCAGCTGGCTGATCAGTCGCTTTGGGGCATTGCGAGCAGAGCCCCGTCAGGGCGTGCAAGGCTGACAAGGCGTAGGCCGGATTTGGCGGCGGTATCGATTGCCAAATCGGTTGCTGCGGAGATCGTGACCAGCATAGGGCAATTAGCAAGAATGGCTTTTTGTACCAGCTCAAGGCTACACCGTGCGGTTAGCAGGATAAAGCCAGTTGCGGGATCGATCTCCGCTGTTGCCAACGCCCCGATCAATTTGTCGAGCGCATTGTGGCGACCAACATCTTCACGTGTCATTAGGATTGGCCCGTCAGCGGTGCAAAACGCAGCGGCATGTGCGGAGCCTGTTGCCTTATTAAGCGGCTGATGGTCGCGCAGTGCCGCTAATGCCGAAAATATGGCGGTATCGGTGATGTCAATCTTCGCGGTGACAGGCGGCAGCGGTCGCATTACCTCGTCCAGATTGTCCATCCCGCACAGCCCGCAACTACTTTCCGAAACCCGCTGCCGCGCGCGGGCGATCACTTTTTCGGCATTTTCCGGCGGCAGTTGAATGCGCAATATCCAGCCCAGTTCAGAACTGTGCGCGTCGACGGACAGTATCTGTTCGGCTTGGTCAATCAATCGTTCCGACAGACTGAAACCAAGGGCAAAATCGTTCAGGTTAACCGGTGTTGCCATCATCACGGCATAGCCGATGCCATTATATTCGATGGCGATAGGAGCCTCGATAATTGTTGGCCGTTCGATGATTTCTTTGGCATTTCGGCTTGGCGTTAGCACCGCGAAACGCAGCGGCTTGGTCCCTGTTTCAGGCAGCATCGTGTGTTTCGGCAAGGCGATTTATTGCAGCGGCGGCAACCAGTGAAAGCCCCGCCTTGTCATTTTCCTGAATCAGCCTTTTCATCCTTGGGTCCCAGAATAGCTGGATGTGATTAGCTACAGCAGATACAGGATCGTCATCGGTCGCCAGATTGGTGGCGATCTGGTTTGCCATATAGACAAGACGCTCGGCGCTATTCACTCGGCGGGAACTCCTGCATCAATCCGCCGCGCGCGTTCGGACAAAGCTTCATATTCCTCCTGCCAATCGGTCGGGCCGTTGGAGGCGCTAATCTGCACCGCAGTGACTTTATATTCGGGGCAGTTGGTCGCCCAGTCGCTATAATCGGTGGTGACGACATTGGCTTGCGTCACAGCGTGGTGGAATGTCGTATAAACAACACCGGGAGCTACACGGTCAGTGACGGTAGCACGCAAAGTGGTTTCACCAGCGCGGCTGGCAAGCTTTACCCAGTCGCCAGATTTGATTCCGCGATCCTCGGCATCGACAGGGTGGATTTCGAGCAAGTCTTCCTTGTGCCATGCGACATTTTCCGTCCGCCGCGTTTGCGCGCCGACATTATACTGTGACAATATCCGCCCGGTGGTGAGCAGCAAGGGAAAGCGCGGACCGGTCTTTTCATCGGTCGGCACATAGTCGGTGACAACAAACTTGCCTTTGCCGCGAACAAAGCCATCCACGTGCATGGTGGGCGTGCCGTCGGGTGCATCAGCGGTGACTGGCCATTGCAGCGAACCTTCTTCGTCCAGTCGGTCAAAGGAAACCCCCGCGAATGTCGGTGTCAGCCGCGCAATCTCGTCCATGATTTCGCTTGGGTGACTGTAGTTCCAATCGAGCCCCATCGCTTGCGCAAGCCGCTGCGTCACCTCCCAATCCTCAAGCCCGTTCAGTGGCGTCATCACTTTGCGCACCGGCTGAATCCGGCGTTCGGCGTTGGTGAACGTCCCATTCTTTTCCAAGAACGTCGATGCGGGGAGAAAGATATGCGCGTAATGCGCAGTTTCGTTGAGGAAAAGATCGTGGACGATCACGCACTCCATCGCGGCTAAGCCAGCGGAGACATGTTTAGTGTTCGGGTCGGAATGCAGGATATCCTCTCCTTGCACATACAGCGCCTTAAACACGCCATCGACGGCGGCATCGAGCATGTTGGGTATGCGCAGGCCGGGTTCGGGATCGAGCGACACGCCCCAGTCATTTTCAAACAACCGCCGCGCATCGCCATCGCTGATGTGGCGATAGCCGGACAATTCATGCGGAAAGCTGCCCATATCGCACGCGCCTTGGACGTTATTCTGCCCGCGCAAGGGGTTCACGCCAACGCCGCGCCGTCCGATGTTGCCCGTCGCCATTGCCAGATTAGCAATGGCCATGACGGTCGAACTGCCCTGGCTGTGCTCGGTGACGCCTAGACCATAATAGATCGCACCATTGCCACCGGTTGCATAAAGCCGTGCCGCCGCGCGCAGTTCGTCTGCTTCAACCAAAGTGACCGGTTGCAAGTTCTCCGGGCTATTGCGCGCTTGCGAAACAAATTCTGCCCAGTGGCTATATTCGTCCCAATCGCAGCGTTCGCGGATAAACGCTTCGTTGGCTAGGCCCTCGCTGACAATCACATGCGCCATCGCGGTTAGCACCGCGACGTTGGTTCCGGGCCGGAGTGGCAAATGATGCTGCGCCTCAATATGCGGCGAACGTACGATGTCGGTGCGGCGCGGGTCGATAACGATCAGCTTCGCGCCCTCGCGCCCATCCTGTCCGCGCAACCGGCGCTTCATCCGGCTGGCAAAAACCGGATGCCCATCGGTCGGGTTTGCGCCAATAATCAGGATAACGTCGCTATCCTCGACACTGTCAAAATCTTGCGTTCCCGCGCTCGTCCCGAAAGTCGTTTTCAAACCATAGCCAGTTGGCGAATGACACACGCGTGCGCAGGTATCGACATTGTTATTGCCAAAGCCGGCGCGCACCAATTTCTGCACAAGGAATGTTTCTTCATTGGTGCAGCGGCTGGAGGTAATCCCGCCAAGCGCATGGCGGCCATATTTGTCGCTGATCCGTTTCAGCTCGGCCGCAGTGTAAGCGAAAGCCTCTTCCCATTCGACTTCGCGCCAAGGCTGGTCGATTGATGCGCGGATCATTGGTTTCAGGATGCGCTCCTGATGCTGCGCATAGCCCCAAGCAAAACGGCCCTTAACGCAGCTATGCCCGCGATTTGCTTTGCCGTCTTTATACGGAACCATCCGCACCAATTGCTCGCCGCGCATTTCAGCGCGGAAGGTGCAGCCGACGCCGCAATAGGCGCAAGTGGTGACGACGCTGCGTTCGGGCGTGCCGACTTCGACCACCTTCTTTTCAATGAGTGTCGCCGTCGGACAGGCCTGCACACACGCGCCGCAAGACACACACTCGCTACCCATAAAATCGTCGCTAGCAAACCCCGCTGAAATCTTTGAATCCCAGCCGCGTCCTTCCATCGTTAGCGCCAGCGTTCCCTGCACTTCATCACACGCACGGATGCAGCGCGAGCAGGCGATGCACTTACTGGGGTCGAAATCGAAATAGGGATTGGAGTGGTCTTTTTCTTGCCCCAGATGCGATGCTTGCACATCGTATCGAACATCGCGCAGGCCGACCGCCCCTGCCTGATCCTGCAACTCGCAATCGCCATTGGCAGCACAAGTCAAGCAATCAAGCGGATGATCGGAGATATACAGCTCCATCACACCCTTGCGCAATTTCGCCAGATGCGGCGTCTGGGTGCGCACGACCATGCCGGGCTCTACGGGTGTCGTGCAGCTGGCGGGCGTCCCCTTGCGACCGTCGATTTCGACCAAGCACAACCGGCACGATCCGAAGCTTTTCATATTGTCGGTTGCGCATAGCTTGGGGATCGACGTGCCTTGTTCAGAGGCGGCACGCATGATGCTTGATCCGGCAGGCACCGTGACTTCGCGGCCATCAATGGTCAGCGTCACGGCTTCATCCGAACGGCTTGCGGGTGTCCCGAAATCCTTCTGCGGCTGGTACGTCATTTTTCTACCTTACACCAATATGGGACACATTATCAGGGGTTGGTTCATTACAGGCCTTTGGCAAGCGCGCGGATATGTTCGGGGCCAATCCCGCAACACCCGCCAACCATTGTTGCACCTGACGCGACCCATTTTTTCGCCCAATCAAGATAGCGCGGCGGATCAAGGTCGGCGCGGATTTGGCGAAGGCCCGCATTGGCATCGACTGTTACTTCGCTGTGCGCAAAACCGTTGGCATAAACGCCGAGCTGGATTGCGTCTGTCCCAAGGGCAGTCTTGGCCTTCTTGACGGCATCTTCCATCACCTCAGGTGCGCTGCAGTTGAACAGCAATGCCTTCGCACCCAGTTTGCGGGCGACCGCTACAGCTGCTTCTATGCTCTCGCCAGATCGCAACTCGGCGCTGCCTTCATCATTGAGCGTGAAAGAAAGCCAAAGCGGGCGGTTGTCACTGGCCAACATCTCGCCGACCAGCTCGGCCTCGCCCAAAGTGCTGAGCGTTTCGGCGAGCCAAATGTCGGCAAAAGGGGAGAGGCCATGAATCAGGACGGCGAGGATTGAGCGCGCAGCCTCCACTTCAAAGAGATCAGGCCGATAGGAACCGAGCACTGGCGGCAAGGAACCGGCAACCAACAGTCCATGTTTGTCAGCGACTTCGCGCGCAAGTTTGCCTGCAAGCCCCGCTAGTTCCACTCCACGCTGCTGAAAAAGCGTTTCTCCGATGTGAAAGGGCACCACAGCATAGCTGTTAGTTGAAATGACTTTCGCGCCTGCAAGGGCAAAACTGTCATGCGCTTGGGTGACGAATTCCGCTCCCTCGATCAACGCCAGTGCCGACCATTCCGGTTGACGAAATGGCGCGCCCAGCCGCTGCAATTCGCGCCCCATCCCGCCATCGAGGATCGTGATCATCGCCGGAAGTCCTCAGGGAAATGCTTGATCGCGCTCATCACCGGATAGGGCGTGAAACCGCCCAGCGCACACAACGACCCAAACTTCATCGTTTCCGACAGATCAGAAATCAACGCCAGATTGGCCTCGACATTTTTGCCTGCGATAATCTGGTCGATTGTCTCCACCCCGCGCGTGCTGCCCAACCGGCACGGCGTGCATTTGCCACAGCTCTCGACCGCACAAAACTCCATCGCAAACCGCGCCATTTGCGCCATATCGACAGCGTCGTCGAAAACTGTGATCCCGGCATGGCCGATCAACGCATCGGCGGCGGCAAAGGCTTCGTAATCAAACGGCAGATCGAATTGCGAAGGCGGGATATACGCGCCCAGTGGCCCACCCACCTGCACACAGCGCACAGGCCGCCCGCTGGCTGTGCCGCCGCCAACGTCGTTGACCAACTCGCCAAGCGTAATGCCAAACGCAACCTCGAACAGCCCGCCATGGTTGATATTGCCCGCCAGCTGAACCGGCATTGTGCCTTTTGACCGGCCCATGCCGAATGCAGCGTACGCGTCTCCGCCATGCGTTAATATCCACGGCACAGCCGCCAGCGTCAGGACGTTGTTGACGACCGTAGGTTTGCCGAACAACCCTTCAAGCGCTGGGAGCGGAGGCTTGGCGCGAACTTCACCGCGCTTGCCCTCAAGGCTGTTGAGTAATGATGTTTCCTCGCCGCAGACATAGGACCCAGCGCCGACGCGAACCTCAACGACAAACGGAGCAATCAGGTGGGCGGACAGCTTTATTGCTGCCTCCATCTTGGCAATCGCATGCGGATATTCTGATCGGATATAGACATAGGCTTTGCTGGCCCCCACCGCGAAACCGGCAATCGCCATGCCCTCGATCAGCATGAAGGGATCGCCCTCCATCACCATCCGGTCGGCAAAGGTCGCGCTGTCGCCTTCATCGGCATTACAGACGATGTATTTCTGATCCGCCTCCGCGCCAGCCACAGTTTTCCACTTGATGCCGCAAGGAAATCCGGCACCACCGCGCCCGCGCAGGCCCGATGCCAGCACCATTTCAACCGTTGCCTCCGGCCCTATTTGTCGCGCTTTAGCGAGCCCAAGCCAGCCCTCGCTGGCGTAATAATCGTCCAGCGAAATCGGTCGCGTTTTCCCCGCCCGCGCAAAGGTCAAACGCGTTTGCTTGGCGATGAACGGGTGGTCTTCGATCCGACCGATGGATTGCGCGTCGCCTCCCAAAATCGAGGCAACCTGATCGGGCGTCACCGGACCATAGCCAATGCCGTCGATGTCCACCAAAGGCTCCAACCAGTGCATCCCCCAGCTGGAAACGCGCTCGACCGTCGCCCCGGCGTTGGCAAATGCCGCAGCAACTGCATCTGCCCCGCAAGCAAGCGCAACGGCATCGTCGGAGATGCGCACTTTCATATGGGCCTTCATAGTGTTTCCATCAATTCCACCAAACGGTCACGGTCCAGACGCGCATAGACTTGGTCGCCGATCATCGCTGCTGGACCGACCGAACATAGGCCCAGACAATAGATAGCCTCGACCTTCACGCGGCTTTGACCATCAGCAACCGTCATCAGCGATTCAACACCACGCGCTTTGCAAGCCTCAGCGCGACAGAGCTTGATCACTGGTCGTGTTTCGGCCTCTTTGCGGAAATCATGATAGAAGCTGACAACACCGTAAACTTCAGCGCGTGTCAGGTTGAGCGCGCCGGCAATCTCTCGCATCGCATCTTCGCTGACACATCCAAATGCGCTTTGCACATCGTGCAGGATTGGCAGCAAAGGCCCCTCGCGCATTTGATGCTCAGTTACGATGTCAGCGACAGTTTTCATTTGAACACAACAGTACGATTTCCGTTCAGCATCACGCGGTGCTCAAGATGCAATTTTACCGCCCGCGCTAAAACGCGGCTTTCTGTATCTTGGCCCTGTGCAATTAAATCTTCAACTGTTTCGGAGTGATCGACGATGGACACATCTTGCGTGATGATCGGCCCTTCGTCGAGGTCTGGCGTCACATAGTGCGCGGTCGCACCAACCATTTTTACACCGCGCTCATAGGCGCGGTGATAGGGTTTGGCGCCTTTGAAACCGGGTAAAAAGCTATGGTGGATGTTGATCACGCGCCCGTCCAGCTTGCGGCACAGCTGATCGGATAGCACCTGCATGTAACGCGCCAGGATAATTACGTCGACCTGTTGCTCCTCAACCATCGCCAGCAGCTTAGCTTCTTGCTCCAGCTTGTTTTCAGGCGTGATCGGCAGGTGGTGGAAATTGATATTTTCATGCTCGGCGCGGCGTTGCCAATTCAGGTGGTTGGAAACAATGCTAGTTACTTCCATCGGCAGCCGGTTAGTCGACGTGCGATAGAGCAAGTCATTCAGGCAATGACCGCCTTGGCTGACCATAATCATCGCGCGCAGTTTTTTGCGCAAATCATGGATTTGCCAATCGAGCCGGAACGCTGTGGCGACCGGCATAAATGCTGCGTTGAAATGCTCCGTTGTCATATCGGGTGAACCGGAAATCGCGATCCGCATGAAAAAGCGTCCATTGGATTCGTCGCAGTATTGCGAGCTTTCGACGATGTTACAATCCTGACTGGCAATGGAATTCGCCACACCGGCCACGATCCCCTTGCGGTCATCGCAAACGATCAGCAAAACAAAATCGGCTTTAAACTGCATGACTATCCCACCCTGACAAACCGGACATCCGCCTAGCGGTGCAGTGCGGCGCTATCCATTGCCGGTGGCCATATATTAGGCGTTCTAATCGCAATATGTAGATGATGTGATTGGTTGCGGAAATAATTTTACCAATCATGAAATTTTGGTCAATTGCTTGCGGGGGACTCCAGTTTCAGTCTGACCCTCGGAGAATTAAAAGCCTCGCAGCGTCGAGGAAGGTTGAGGGGAAGAAAATTGAGAGCTTATCTGAAATTATCAACAGCCGCGTTTGTTTTGGCATCGCTTGGCGCTGGCATTTCGCCTGCATTTGCACAGGACGAAGCTGCCAAAGAAGATGACGGCGCGATCAAAGAGATTATCGTCACGGCAACACGTCGTGATGAATCGTTGAATAAAATTCCGCTCGCAGTTCAAGCGCTAAGTGGTGATGCACTCGGCGATCTTAACATTACAAAGCTGGACAAGCTCATTGAGTATCTTCCCAATGTGCGAACCGCGTCTCGTGGTCCTGGCGCATCTTCGATTTTCATTCGCGGCCTATCAACGGATTCGCCGGGCCTCCAGGTTTCAGGAACAGCGGGCGCACAACCGACCGTGGCATTGTATATCAATGATTCACCTGCCTCACTGGTTGGACGCAACCTTGATCTATACACCGTCGACCTACAGCGCGTAGAAGTTCTGGCTGGACCCCAAGGCACATTATTTGGTGCAAGTGCAATGGGTGGTGCCGTTCGCTACATCACGAACAAGCCAGATACGCAAGAATTCCACGCGGGCTTTAACGCCAGCTACGCCTTTACCAAAAGTGGTAAGGAAAGCGTTGCCGGCGATGCCTTCATCAATATTCCGATTGTGAAGGATAAGCTTGCTGTCCGCGCCGTGATCTATACCGATCGGCAGGGCGGCTATATCGACAATGTCGCGGGTACGTTCCAAATGCCGTTTAATGCCAATGCTGGCGTTGCGGGCAGGCTTCCAACCGGCAACCCGTTGTTGGTGATGCGCGCCATTCAAGCGTGCCAACAATCGACTGTTTTGGTGGGCGGCGTTCGTTCATGCGGAACTTCAGGCGGTGCCTATTTATATAACGCCCCTACGCGCCAGACGATTAACAACGATGCGTTTGTAGAAAAGAACTATAACGACGCGACCTATCGCGGTGGCCGCTTGGCGCTAACCTGGAATCTTAGCGAAGATTGGTCAGTGGATCTGATGCATGTTCGCCAAGAGCTCGATACCGATGGGGTGTTTGATTACGAACCCGCCGTCGGTGATTTGCAGGTGACTAAGTTCAATGACAACTCGCTGAGGGATAAGGCCAACCTGTCGTCGCTGACCATCAACGGACGGTTGGGTGCGCTTGATCTGATCTATACTGGCTCGTATCTAAAGCACAGCGCAACACAGATTGCGGATTATGCGGGCTATTCAAACATTGGGCTGTATCTGCCTTATTATGAATGCGACCGCGGCGTTTATTATACCGCAGCGTATAACGGCAACATCGGTAACACCTGCTATGCGCCAAACAAAAGCTATCAAACGCGCAATCGCACCAAGCGTCTGACGCAAGAATTCCGCGTAACAACGCCCGCTGAAAACCGTATTCGCGGGACTTTCGGCCTGTTCTATGACGATAACAAGCTGTTCGATAACACCGACTGGTCGTATTTGCAGCAAGCTGCTGGCTTCATTTATCGCCGTGCGCCCAATCCAATTGTTAACGCTAATGACACAAGCATCCGCCCCGTACAGGTTGGATTTTTCAATGATGTTCAACGCAGAGATAAACAGTTCGCGGCCTATGGCGAAGCGTCGTTCGACATTATTCCGGATGCGCTGACTATCACTGGCGGTTTGCGCTATTATAACGAAAAAGCGTCGATCAACGGTTCGTCTGCAGGCAGTTTTGGAACGGGCGCACGGGGCGTCTACAATCCCGCAACCGGCACCTATTCGCCATCGGCAACACCGCCGCAATTTTATGGTGTAAGCGCTAACCTTAATCAGCTTTATGCCGATGCTTCGCCAGCGAAGTATACTGGCGTGCTGTTCAAGGGTAACTTGACCTATAAATTCGGTGAAGGTTCACTTGTTTATGCGACTTATTCGGACGGATTCCGCCCGGGCGGTTTCAACCGGCGTCCGTGCCGCGTTCCAAGCGCGATCTGCCCGACCAATGCTGACTTTGTCCGTTTGGGCACGTATGTGCCTGACAAAGTGGCTAACTATGAAATCGGCGGCAAGTTTGCCTTGTTCAATCGTCGGATGCAGTTGAATATCGCAGCGTATCAGATTGACTGGAACAACATCCAGATCACTGTGTTTGACCAGAACATCTCGAACCAAACCTTTACCACTAACCTGCTTGATGCAAGAATTAGGGGTGTTGAAGGCGATTTGACGTGGCGCGCAACGCCAGAATTAACGTTCAACAGCGCCTTTTCGTTCAACGATTCTGAACTGCTGAAGTATCGCAAGAATACAACAGTGCTTCGTCCGCTTGGTGGACCATTGGCATTGAGTCCTAAATTCCAATTCAATGCGCGTTTGCATTGGGAAAAGGAACTCGCCTCTGGTCTGGCGCCATTCGCTGGTATCAGCTTCCACCATGTCGGAAAGAGTATCTCGGACGTTATCGACAATACCGATATTCGGTATCAGTCATCGAACCCAACACTTGGCTATGCAGCGTCTACGCCGGTTTTGTACAACGGTGTGCTGGTGCGGCCTGGAGATGTGATCGCTCGTCTACCCGCTGCACAACAGCTGGCGTCGTATAGCACCGTTGCAGCATCGTTCGGTGTTTCAAAGGACGAATGGCGGATTGAAGTCTTCGGCGACAATTTGACCGATGAGCGGCCTGAATTGTATAAGAACGGCAATGATGGTGAACTGCGCACGACAACGTCGCGGCCACGCACACTTGGACTGCGTTTTTCGTATAAGATGTAGTTGATACTGGATGGGGCGTCCGCAGCGATGCGCGATGCCCCTTCACGTTTTCATTTCGGCATTGCGCCCGATGCACGAAGTGCGGCAGTGTCTGCGCATCTTTTCGCTGCAACCTAGGAGGTCGTGTGACAATGTTGGCGGAGGCCTCGCCGGAAAATATTGATGCCGCGTTACGCGAGGCACGGGCACATCTGCAAAATGCCCGATTGGCAGAGGCTGCGGTATCTTGCAGCCGTCTGCTCAACATTGCGCCAGATAACATTGACGCGCTTTATACGCTTGCCGTGGCGCAGCGGATGCAGCGTCAGATTCCGACAGCTTTGGCGACGCTTGACCAGCTAATCGCAATCAACCCCAGCTATGGCCGTGCATGGCAGGAACGCGGCCATTGTCTGCGCGATAGCGGGCGCAGCGAAGACGCGATTGCCGCCTATCAGCGCGCGGTAACGCATAATGGTGCGTTGGTGGCGAGCTGGCGTTTGCTTAGCGAACTGCACGATGCGGCGGGGCGCGAAGGTCCAGCCGACTTTGCCACTGCGCAATATGCGCATTTGTCAAAGCTTCCACCCGAGCTGCTCAGCGTCGCCAGCTTCATTCAAGAAGGGCGGGTTTACAAAGCCGAACAGCTTTGCCGGGCTTTTCTGCAACGCAACGGTCATCATGTAGAGGCAATGCGGTTGCTTGCCGAGATTGGCATGAAGTTCAACGCCTATGACGAGGCGGAATTTCTGCTCGAATCGTGCAAAGTTCTGGCCCCCGATAATGTCAGCGCGCATTATGATTATGTCAAAGTGCTGCGCAAGCGGCAGAAGTTTGAAGCATCGCTTGCCGAGGCCTCCGAACTCCGCGCCAAAGAACCGGGCAACCCCGAATTTGAAATGCTGTATGCCAACGAAAATCTCGCCATCGGAAATTTTGACGAGGCGATGCTGGTCTATGAAGCGTTGCTTGGATCTATGCCAAACAATCCGGGTATTAGCCTGACCTATGGCCATGCTTTGAAGACGGTCGGGCGGCAAGACGATGCGATTGCGGCCTATAGGCGTGCTTACACCGTCAGGCCCGATTGCGGCGATGCCTATTGGAGCCTTGCGAACCTTAAAACCTATCGGTTCGACGATGATGAAATCGCGCAGATGCGCGCGCGCGAAGCCTCGCCGATGACCGCGCTTGATGATCGCTATCATCTCTGCTTTGCCTTAGCGAAGGCCCTCGAGGATCGCGGCCAGTTTGCCGAATCCTTTGCAGCGTACGAACGTGGCAACCAGTTGAAGCGCGAGGAACTGAAATATGATCCTGCGCGTCTAACGAACGAGATGCGTTTGCAGCGCGAATTAGTGACACCGGAGCTGCTACACCGCTTTGCGGGTGCAGGCTGCGATGCGCGCGACCCGATCTTCATCGTCGGGCTGCCGCGTGCAGGCTCGACATTGCTCGAACAAATCTTGGCGTCGCACAGCCAGGTCGAAGGGACAATGGAGCTTCCCAACATCTTTGCCTTAGCGCACCGGCTGGACCGCAACCGCGTCGTCGGGGAGGAGCCTGAATACCCGGCCAATCTCGCCGATCTTTCGCACGAGGATGTCACCCGTTTTGGCGAGGAATTCATCCGCGACACGCAGGTGTATCGCAAATTGGGCACGCCCCATTTCATCGACAAAATGCCGAATAACTTCCGCCATATCGGGCTAATTCACATGATCCTGCCCAATGCGAAAATCATCGATGCCCGGCGCGGGGCGATGGGGTGTTGTTTTTCGGGCTTCAAGCAACTGTTCGCTGAGGGGCAGGAGTTTACTTACGGCCTCAACGAGGTCGGGACTTATTACCGCGATTATGTGCAGCTGATGGATTATTGGGATACCGTTCTGCCCGGCAAGATTTTGCGCGTTCGGTATGAAGACGTGGTCGCCGATTTGGAAACACAGGTCCGCCGCTTGCTCCAACATTGCGGGCTTCCGTTTGAAGAGGCGTGCCTCAATTTTCACGAAAACGACCGCGCGGTCCGCACAGCGAGTTCCGAACAGGTGCGCCAACCGATTTTCAAAAGCGGCGTCGACCAATGGGAAAATTTCAGCGACTATCTCGATCCGCTGCGTAATATATTAGGGCCGGAACTGGCCGCAACCTGAGGGGGAATTTTATGGCGAGCAATGCACCGACCGCGCCGGTCACCGCTGATGATGTCTCGACATTGGGGCAGCGTTGGTATGTCCTGATCATAATGATGTTGGCCTATACGATCAACATCGCTGACCGCTATGTGATGTCGACGGTGCTCGAACCGATCAGGCTTGAACTTAATCTGACGGACAGCGGCGTTGCATTTTTAACCGGTGTTTCACTCGCATTCTTTTACGTGATTATGGGTATTCCATTGTCATGGATTGCCGACCGCTATAACCGGCGCAATCTATTGGCTGCTTCAATGGCAATCTGGTCAGCGATGACAGCTTTTTGCGGTCTGTCGCAAGGCTATATGCAGCTGCTGCTAGCGCGGATTGGCGTTGGTATTGGTGAAGCGGGCGGAACGCCGTCGTGCAATTCGATTGTTGCTGATTACTTCCCGGCGGGCCGCCGCGCGATGGCGATGACGATATTCGCGCTAGGCGCTCCTATCGGGGCATGGCTTGGCGCTGATATGGCGGGCTATGTCGCGGCGGAATATGGCTGGCGATACGCGTTTTACGTACTTGGTATTCCGGGCATATTCTTGGCGCTCGTCATCATGGTAACGATCAAAGAGCCCAAAAGAGGCCGGCTAGACGCGGTTTCCGAAAGCGACACGCCGACATTGATGACAACGCTTAGATTTATCTGGTCACAAAAAGCTTTGGTCCACGCAATCATGGGCAGCGGGCTTTCGGCGCTGTGGGGATGGGGGCTGATGTGGTTTACACCGACCTTCATTCAGCGTGCTTATGGATTGGATGTTGGTGAGGCAGGCGGCGTGATCGGGCCAATCCACCTTGTGATGGGGATCGGCGCTTCGTTGCTGACCGCATGGCTGGTCGGACGGCCTTCTTATACTGATCCGCGCAAGGTGCTGCGTTTGCTTGGTGTGGTGACGGCCCTTGCCACCATTCCGTCGTTCTATGCCTATTATACAAACTCGTTGCAGGTCGCGACGTTGATGTGGTGGATCTTTATTCCGGCGATTTATTTTTACATTGGTCCTGCGATGTCGTTGTTGCAAAATTTGGCTCCACCCAAAATGCGTGCGATGGTGATTGCGGTCTCATTATTGGTGGCGAATGTCTTCAACCTGATCGTAGCGCCGCAAGGCGTGGGCTTGTTAAGCGACTATTTTGCAGGGCCAAGTGGGGCGGATGCGGCATCGTTACGAATTGCACTTCTAATCCTTGCGCCCACAGGATTCTGGGCAGCTTGGCATTATTGGCGCGCAGAAAAATATGTGATCGAAGATCAGAAACGAGCGGTTGGTTATGTCTGAAGGCTCGCTTAAATCTTACATCAATGGTGAGTGGGTATTGCCAGCCACATCGACCGCAACCGTCGATGCGATCAACCCTGCGACCGAAGAAGTCTGCGCTACAGTCGCTATCTGCGGGCCTGATGATGTCGAGCGTGCAGTGCAGGCGGCGCGCGCGGCGTTTGATGGCTATGCCGCAACATCGCTTGATGAACGCGTTGTGCTTGTCGAACGGCTGATCGCTATTTTCGAACGGCGCTATGGTGAAATGGTCACGGCCATCTCGACCGAAATGGGCGCACCGTATGATCTTTCCCACGATGCTCAGGCCGAAAGTGGCCCCGGCCATTTGCGCGCGACGATTAAGGCCGTGCGCGAAATGACTTGGGAATATGATGTCGGGGATGATGGCATCGTCGTGCACGAACCCATTGGAGTCTGCGTGCTGATCACGCCGTGGAACTGGCCGATCAACCAAATCGTGTGCAAAGTCGGCCCGGCGCTGATCACGGGCTGTACTATGGTGTTAAAGCCGAGTGAAATGGCGCCGCTCTCTGCACAACTGTTCGCCGAAATGGTCGATGAGGCAGGCTTTCCTAAAGGTGTGTTCAACATGATCCACGGCACGGGCGCGTCCGTAGGTGACGCACTGACCAGCCATCCAGAGGTTGATATGATCTCCTTCACCGGATCGACACGCGCGGGTGTGCAGATTGCCAAAAATGCCGCCGATACAGTGAAGCGCGTTGCGCAGGAACTGGGCGGCAAGTCAGCCAATATCGTCTTTGCCGATAGTGATCTGGAGGCGGCGGTAACGCGCGGCGTGCTGCATTGTTTTGGCAATACAGGCCAGTCGTGCAACGCACCAACGCGGATGCTGATTGAGGAATCTGCCTATAAAGAGGCGGTTGCCATTGCAGCACGCGTTGCGAAAGAAGCACAGCTTGGTGATCCAATGCAAAAGGGTCCGCATTATGGTCCGGTTGTCAGTAAGGCGCATTATGACAAGATACAGGGGCTGATTCAGGTCGGCATCGATGAAGGCGCACAGCTCGTTGCAGGAGGCACAGGCCGGACCGATGGTTTTAATCGCGGCTATTATGTGAAGCCCACGGTTTTTGCAGGCGTTCACAACCAGATGCGGATTGCACAAGAGGAAGTGTTCGGGCCGGTGCTGGTGCTGATTCCGTTTAAGGATGAGGCTGACGCCATCGCGATTGCCAATGATTCGCCTTATGGCCTCTATGCCTATGTGCAGACCAAAGACATGGAACGGGCGCGCCGGATGGCGCGGCGGATGCGCGCGGGCGGAGTCAGCATCAATGGCACGAGCCAAGACTATATGGCCCCATTTGGCGGATACAAACAGTCGGGCAACGGCCGCGAATATGGCGAATTTGGCGTGCGCGATTTCCTTGAGATTAAATCGATCAGCGGGTTCCGCACGCAATGAAGCTGACCGATATCGAAACCTTCGTTGTCGGCAACCCGCCGCCACATTTCGGCGGGCGTTATTTTGTGTTTGTGAAGATTACCACTGACACCGGCGTGTCGGGGATTGGCGAGGCCTATTGCGTGCCGTTCGAGCCGCATCTGGTCGCCAAAATGATCGAGGATGTGTTTGGTCGCTATGTCGCGGGCAATGATCCGCACGATATCGAGAGAATGTGGCGGCGCGTGTATTCGAGCGGATTTACCCAGCATCCCGATCTCACGTTGATGGGTGTTTTATCCGCGCTTGAAATGGCGTGCTGGGATATCATCGGCAAGGAAGCGAATAAGCCCGTCTATAAATTGCTCGGCGGGCAGGTGCATGAACGGTTGCGCGCATATACCTATATCTATCCGCGACCCGGCGACCAAACAGACGTGTATCATGACCCTGATCTCGCAGCGGAACGGGCGGGCGAATATCTGGCGCAAGGATTTACCGCGCTAAAGTTTGATCCAGCCGGTCCATATTCTGCGTTTGACGGACGGCAATTGTCGCTGGAGGCGCTTGATCTTTGCGAGCGGTTCGCCAAAAAATTGCGCGAAGCTGTTGGCACAAAGGCTGACCTGCTGTTTGGCACGCATGGCCAGATGACCGCTGCGGGGGCGATCCGGCTGGCTAAACGGCTGGAGCCTTTTGACCCATTATGGCTTGAGGAACCTGTGCCGCCCGATGCGCCTGAGGAAATGGCGAAAGTCGCGCGCGCGACCTCGATACCCATTGCAACGGGCGAACGACTGACCACGAAATATGATTTTGCGCGGCTGTTACGTGCAGGGGCTGCGGCCATCCTGCAAATGAATCTCGGCCGGGTCGGCGGGATATTGGAGGCCAAGAAGATCGCTTCAATGGCAGAGGTTGATCACGTCCAGATCGCGCCGCATCTGTATTGCGGGCCAATCGTGGGCGCCGCCAATATCCAGATCGCGACCTGTTCACCCAATTTCCTGATTCTTGAAAGTATCGAGTCTTGGGGCGGATTTCATACCGAGATATTGAAAGCACCTATCCGGTTTGAGGAAGGCCATGTCATCCCGTCGACCGAGCCCGGCCTTGGCGTTGAACTGAACGAAGAGGTCGCGCGCGCTAACCCTTACACTGGCGACATGCTCCACCTCGAAATGACGCAGCACCCCGTTCAGTGACCGAAGAATTTGATTTTATCATCGTCGGCGCAGGCACGGCGGGTTGTGTGCTCGCCAATCGGCTGACCGAGTGCGGCAGATATTCGGTACTATTGCTCGAAGCTGGCGGCAGCGATCGATCAATCTGGATTCAGATGCCCATCGGCTATGGTCGCACTTTTTTCGATAAGCGGATCAACTGGATGTACGACACCGAGCCGGTCGAGGCGCTGGGCGGTAGGCGCAGCTATTGGCCGCGTGGTAAAGTTATCGGCGGATCGGGCTCGATTAACGCAATGGTCTATGTGCGCGGACAGCCTCGGGATTTCGATGACTGGAAGGCGCTGGGCAATGAAGGCTGGGGCTGGGATGATGTGCTGCCGTTCTTCAAAAAGTCAGAGGATTTTGACTGGCACAGCGCGCATCATGGGCGCGGTGGGCCGCAGCATGTTACTGATATATCGCCCTTTGCCCATCCGGTGTGCCATAGCTTTATAGAAACGGCACAGGCGCTCGGCTATCCTGTCAGCAGCGATTTCAATGGAGGTAAACCCGAAGGCGTGGGCTATTATCAGATCAATACGCGTGGCGGCTGGCGTGCATCGACCGCCAGCGCATTTTTGCATCCAGCCCGAAAGCGCAAAACGCTTTCGCTTCGAACCAATGTCTATACAACGCGGGTAGTGTTGGAAGGGCGGCGCGCGACAGGCGTTGTCTATACCTGCAAAGGTAAGGTGGTCGAGGTTAAGGCACGACGCGAAGTTATCCTGTCAGGCGGAGCGATTAACTCTCCGCAGCTGTTGATGCTATCGGGCATCGGTGACGCCGATCATCTCAAGAATATCGGGGTCGAACCAATCATTGATGCAAATGCTGTGGGCCGTAATTTGCAGGACCATATCGCTGTATCCTATTTCTATAAAGTACGCACCGCGACCTTGAATGATCTGCTGCATCCGTTGTTAGGTAAGATTCGCGCAGGCCTACGCTACATGGCCGACCGTGCAGGTCCGTTGTCGCTTAGCGTCAACCAAAGCGGTGGTTTTGTGCGTAGCGATGCGACGAAAGATCATCCGAATTTGCAGCTGTATTTTAGCCCTGTTAGCTATACTAAAACGCCATTGTCAGAGCGTAAGCTTCTTAATCCTGATCCATTCTCTGCTTTCCTACTTTCGCATAATCCGTGTCGCCCGACCAGCCGCGGGCATATCGAACTCGCATCTGCGGACCCGGCGGCCTATCCGGTGATCCATCCCAATTATCTCGCAACGCAGTCGGACATTGACGATGTGCTGGCGGGCAACCGGTTGCTACGCCAACTCGCAAGCACAAGACCGCTGGCGGATATCATTACCGAAGAACTTATTCCCGGCACTGGGGTCGAAGGTGACGAGGCGTTACTTGCCGATTTCCGCGCCCGTGCCGACACGGTTTACCACCCGACGAGCACTTGCATGATGGGAACTGATCCGACGACATCCGTGGTTGATTCCCGTTTGCGCGTCCACGGCGTAACGGGTCTGCGCGTTATCGACGCATCGGTGTTCCCGACGATTACATCGGGTAATACCAACGCACCAACAGTGATGGTTGCTGAAAAAGGGGCTGCGATGGTGTTGGAAGATACGAATTTGACCCGTTAATTTTATTTACCAGTGCTTTCCAGCTGTGCTACCCAATGTGCATGAAGCGAATCCGGGGAGGGACTGGCGATGCACCCGAAAATCGACCTTAGGCAGTTGCCGCCGCTAAAAGCACTGAAGGGCTTTGAAGCGGCAACCCGCCATCAAAGCATCCGCGATGCAGCGGACGAATTGTGCCTTACCCATCCTGCGGTGAGCCATCAGGTTCAATTGGTCGAAGATGCACTGGGCGTCACATTGTTCGTTCAAGAAGGACGGCACATTGTCTCGACCGAAGAGGGCAAAGTGCTTTATCCCTATGTCCGAGCCGCATTTGAGTCATTGCTCGAAGGCGTCGAGGAGGTGCACCGCAATGCGCTTGATAAGCCGCTCCGTGTGCAAACTTATGTGACAGCATCAATCCGCTGGCTCGCAAAACGTGTTCCGCAATTTTTGGCGGATCATCCCGAGATTAAACTGACACTGAATACCTGCGCGGTTGAATGGGAGTTTGACGATGTCCATGCTGATGTCGGTTTGGTCTATTGCGAGACTGCGCCTGACCCAGCCAAGTTTCATTGGGTTCCGCTGTATGAATATGCATTGTTTCCGGTGTGCAGTCCGGCTGTTGCCAAGGCGATGGGAACTAATCCGACCGCTGAAGATTTGATGACCAAGCCGCTCGTCGCCATTTATACCGAAGTGCAAAACTGGGAAATGTGGTTCGCGTCAACCGGCGCGAAGTTTGAACGATCAGTGCCTTATCTGATGGTCGACACACTCGCGGTGGCGCTCGAAATGGCGCTTAATGGCGAAGGGATTGCCCTTGTTAACGGACCTTTTGTCGATCAGGATTTGGCTGTTGGTCGGCTGGTGAAACCGATTGACCACAAAGCCATTTGCCCCGGCGCATGGGGATTAATCTGTCGCAAGGATATGAAGGAAAACCTGCGCATCCGCACATTTATGGATTGGGTGATCAAGAATGTTGAGGATGACCGTTTGGTTGTTGCCGCTTAACGTTTAGGGACGACCTCATAACCGGGCTCTTCGGGTTCATCGTCAACCATGTCAGCCGGAAAGCCTTGGCCTAAAACTTTGATCCCAAGCGGCTCTTCGTAGCGGCGGATGATATTGGGGGAAAATTCGCGAGGTCCAAATGCAGCTTCGCCTTCTTTGAATATTTTCACAATTAACGGCGACAATTCAACCGGCACATTGGCGGCTTGGGCAATTTTGTCGAACAGTCCGACGTCTTTACTCACCAAATCCATTGTGAAGTTGATATCGCGGCTGCCGTTCAGGATCACTTGGCTTTCGGTTTCATGCACAAAGCTATTCCCCGATGAAATCCGGATCGCTTCGTACGTTGTGTTCATGTCGAGACCGATCGCTTTGCAGGTCGTCAGCGCCTCGGCCAGCGCGACAAGATGCACTGTGCAAAGATAATTGGTCATCACTTTTAGCTGCGATGCGGTGCCCAGATCGCCGGTGTGCAGTATGCGCCGCCCCATCGTGGTCAACACCGGCAAGACAAATTCAAATGCGGCGCGCGGGCCACCTGCAAAAATCGCAATGTTGCCGGTATCGGCGCGGTGGCAACCACCCGAAACAGGGCATTCCATAAACATCGCGCCGCGCGCCTCGACCAGGGCGCCAAGCCGGATGATTTCGCTATGATCGGTGGTGCTCATTTCGAGCCAGACTTGCCCAGGACGCATAACTTGCAGAAAGCCATCTTCACCCTCGGCCACCGCAGAACTGGCGGCGGGTGAGGGCAGGCAAGTGACGATCAAGTCGACAGCCTCACCCAATTCTTTTGGCGATGCAGCAGATTTTGCCCCGCGCCCGACATAATCGGCGACTAGCGCATCATCAAGGTCGCGAACGGTCACGTCATGGCCATTGCGGATCAGGCTGCCAGCCAGTTTTCCGCCGACATTGCCAAGGCCGATAAATCCGATTTTCATGGTAGCACCCAGTTCATTCCCCATCGGCATTACTTTGCCATTTAGAGAAAGTTAGAGCGCCGTCGATGCGCCGCCACAATTGAAAAATTTGGCCAATTGGGTGAATTATTTTGCTATTGTTGATTAAGTAACGCGCACCCCAAGCGACGCCGACAAGGCATCGGCAAGCCGCGATCTGGCAAGCGCGCAGACGACTTTACGATCAGCAAGCTCGCCGGGATTAAACGGCTCGAGGAAATGGACGCCGACATCATAGCTGCCCGGCCGGGTAAAAGCTCGCCATGCGCTTTCCCAGCCAGTTTCCTCTCCTAACCACGCGATATCCGGCCCGGCTCTGCCAAAATCGAGCAGCACCGGCTGGACCATCATGGGTTTAGGCGGTGGAGCGAGGGTTGCGAACAACGATTGCTTGAACGGCAACAGCCCGCGCCCGTCCGATGTTGTCCCTTCAGGAAACAACGTCACAGACCAGTTTTCCGCAATCGCATCGCGCAATTCGGCAACCTGTTGGGCGACATTATTCTTTTCGGTGCGGCTGATAAAGATCGTCCGGTTAAGCTTTGCTAGCCAGCCGATAACCGGCCAATCGCGCACGCCATCTTGCGCCACAAAAGCGGTGCCGGTAATTCCGGCCAATATCGGGATGTCGTGCCATGAAAGATGATTGGCGACGAAGAATACATCCTTGCGCAGCGGGTTACCAAAAACCGTTACTTTCGCACCCAATGCGCGTGCGGCAATGCGCAGAAACAACATGGCCCAAGGCGATGGCAGCTTTAGTATATGCCAAATCAGATGCAGCGGCAGCAACAGCACAAGCGGGATCGCTATCCATACGACCCGCATCGCAAAGAGCAAATAAGCCTCTGGCTCTGCCTTTGGCAAGGTAATCGAAAGGGTCGCCATATCGTCTATCCCGGGGTGTGTTCGCGTGTCATCGCAACATTAAATTATAGATTTTGTGTGACTGGGTTGTGACGGACTCGCGGTCGCATCTAGGGTCATTCGATCATTTCGATCAACTCTGAAATTTTTTGAACCAATCGTCGCGAATTGCACATTTGTGCTTCGCTTCCTTTGCGCCCTAATACTGCTTGTCGAACGGCTTGAGGAAGAGACGGATTTTCAATGCAAACCAGCGCGCGAGTTGTGATTATTGGTGGCGGCATCATGGGGGCATCGTTGCTCTACCATCTTGCCGAGCTTGGCTGGACCGATTGCCTGCTTATTGAGAAGGACGAGCTGACCTCTGGCTCGACGTGGCACGCAGCGGGGCAGTGCCCCAACATTACGGGCAGCTATAATCTGGCGAAGATGCATGCTTATTCAAACCAGCTCTATCCGAAGCTGGAAGGGCTGACCGGCCAATATGTCAGCTGGCATAAATCGGGTGGCATCCGCCTTGCGACCAATGAGCGCGAATTGGCGTGGATGCGCTATATCCTCGGTTTTTCAAAGGTCATCGGGTTCGACATGGAGATTATTCCGCCCGAAGAAATTTTGAAGCACAACCCGTTCATGACTCTCGACGGCGTGATTGCTGGTGCGCGGACGACCGAAGACGGCCATGCCGATCCGTCGGGTATCTGCAATGCACTTGCCATTGGCGCAAAAAATATGGGCGCAAAGATTGTCCGCAAAAACCGCGTGACGGGGTTGACCCAGTTGCCCACCGGCGAATGGGATGTTGAGACTGAACTGGGAACGGTCCGCGCTGAAATCATTGTCAACGCGGCAGGTTGCTATGCGCGGCAAGTCGCGCAAATGGCGGGCATCGATATTCCGGTGACTAATATGGAACATCATTATGTCGTCACCGACCCCATTCCCGCATTCAAAGACCGCGAAGAAGAAATCCCCGTCATGCGCTGCCCGCATGTTTCGGGCTATTTTCGGCAAGAACAGAAAAGCGGACTAATCGGTGTATATGAAAATACAGGTCTTGCCGAAGCCTGGGCACCACGCGGCGGAAATCCAGAATGGGATTCGACCAGCGAGCTGTTCCCGGAAGATTTGGAGCGGATTGCCCCGTGGCTCGAACGCGCGATTGAGCGGATGCCGATTTTTGGCGAAGTCGGCCTGCGACGCTTCGTCAACGGCGCGATCCCGCACACCCCTGATGGTGGGCCTTTGCTGGGGCCTGCGGTTGGCCTGAAGAATTTCTGGCAGTGTTGCGGCACAAGCTTTGGTATCGCGCAGGGCGGCGGGGCTGGCAAATATCTGGCGCAATGGATGGTGTTCGGCGACGCCGATATCAACATGACTGAGTTCGATCCACGTCGCTACGGCCCCTATGCCGACGAACAATACAGCCGCGACAAAGTGTTTCTCGATTACCGGATGACCTTCACGACGCGGCTTCCGGGCGAAGAGGAGCCGGATGGTCGCCCGCAGAAAATCAGTGCGCTTTACAGCCGATTGCTATCGGCAGGGGCGGTCTATGCAGAGACTTACGGCTGGGAACGGCCCAAATATTTTGCGCTTGACGGCGCAGAGGAAATTGGCGGCTATCACCGCACCAATAGCTTCGACGCGGTGGCCTCAGAGGTCAAAGCCGTTACGGAGAGCGTAGGCGTTCTCGATCTGTCGGGCTTTGCCAAATATGATGTTACGGGTCCGGATGCAGAGGCTTTCCTCAACCGGATTTGCGCCAACCGGATGCCGAAGAAACTGGGCGGGATTGGTCTTGTCCATCCGCTATCGGTTCAGGGCCGTGTATATGGCGAAATGACCGTAACGCGTTTTGCCGATGATCATTTTTATTGCCTCTCCGCAGCCGCCGCCGAACAGCGCGATTGGGATTTGCTGATACACAGCAAATTGCCGGATGAGGATGTGACCATCCGCAACCTGACGATGGACTTGGGCGTGTTGGTGATGAACGGCCCACGTTCGCGCGATGTGCTAGAAAAGCTGAGTGATGCGGATTTGAGCAACGAAGGCTTTCGCTGGTTGAGCGGTCAGGTGATTGTGATTGCGGGCATAAAAATGCGTGCGCTGCGGGTGTCCTATGCGGGCGAACTCGGTTGGGAATTGCATCCGGCAATGGATGATCTGGCGGCGCTGTATGATGCGGTGTGGGATACGGGGCAGGAATTCGGCATCGTCAATTACGGGCTGTATGCGGCCAATACGATGCGGATGGAAAAAGCTTACAAGGCATGGGGTTCTGAACTTACCAACGAGCTGACGATGATCGAGGCTGATATGCCGCGCTTCATCAATTTCAAAAAGGAAGATTTCGTCGGCAAGCAAGCAACGCTGGATGCGCCAGACCGGTTCCGGATTGTTTACGGCGAGGTCGATGCGGCAAATGTCGATGTGCGCGGCGGGGAGCCTTGTTTGGTCGATGATAACTGCATCGGCCTGACTACTTCGGGCGGCTATGGCCACCGCGTTGGCAAAAGCCTATTCTTTGCCTGTGTGCCGATCGAAAACGCCGCGCCGGGATCGGTATTCGATGTGTTTTTGCAAGGCGAGCGGCGCGTTGGCACTGTGCTGGAACATCCCGCTTATGACGCTGAAAACGCTAAGATGAAAGTCTGACCCCGTGGCTGAACTCCCTAAAAAGGCGAAGGTCGTTATCATCGGCGGCGGCGTCATCGGCTGCTCGATTGCCTATCATTTGACCAAGATCGGTTGGGACGATGTTGTCCTGCTTGAACGCAAGCAATTGACCAGCGGCACGACTTGGCATGCGGCGGGGCTGGTCGGGCAATTACGCCCGTCGATCAACATGACTAAGCTCGCCAAATATACTGGCGAGCTGTATCGCGGGCTGGAGGCCGAAACGGGCCAAGCGACCGGATACCGGCAATGCGGCTCCATCTCGATGGCTACCAATGCGGAGCGGTTTGAGGAATTGAAACGCAGCGCCTCAATGGCCAAGGTATTCGACCTGCCCGTGCATGTTGTGACGCCCGATGAGATCAAGGCGATGGCGGGCATCGTCAATGTCGATGATGTCGTTGGCGGCATCCATATCCCGAGCGATGGCTATGCCAATGCGGTCGATATTACACAGGCTCTGGCCAAAGGCGCGCGCACCGGCGGCGCACGGATTTTTGAAAACACCAAAGTCACCAAAATCCGCCAGAACGGCGACCGCGTCACCGGCGTTGATACCGCTGACGGCTCCATCGATGCTGACTATGTTGTCATCTGCGGCGGGATGTGGACCCGCGATCTGGCCGCAAGCGTTGGCGTTGCCGCACCGCTGCATGCCTGCGAACATTACTATGTGCTGTTTGAAGGTGTCGAGGGCATCGACAGCACTCTGCCGGTGCTGCGCGATTATGACTATTGCGGCTATTACAAATATGACGCAGGCAAGCTGCTAGTCGGCGCATTTGAACCCAATGCGCGCCCTTGGGGCATGGATGGTATCTCCGAAGATTTTTGCTTTGATGAAATCGCGGGGAGCTTTGAACATTTTGAGCCGTTGTTGATTGACGCAATGCGGCGCGTGCCAGCGCTCGAAAAGGCTGGTATTCAGAAATTCTTCTGCGGGCCGGAGAGTTTTACCCCTGATGTGCGCTATCATCTGGGCGAGAGCGCGGAGCTAAAGGGCTGTTTCGTCGCGGCGGGGCTCAATTCCATCGGTCTGCAATCCGCGGGTGGTGTCGGTAAAGTTATGGCCGACTGGATCCGCGACGGCATTCCGCCAGCGGACCTGTGGACCGTCGATATCCGACGCAACATGCCGTTCCAGATTAACCGCAAATATCTGCGCGAACGCGTGACCGAAAGCCTGGGCCTGCTTTACGCAACGCATTATCCGTTCAAGCAATATGAAACTGCGCGCGGCGTCCGCAAATCGGCATTGCATGATCGATTGGCGGCGGGGGGCGCTTGCTTTGGCGAGGCATTCGGTTGGGAGCGCGCAAACTGGTATGGCGAACCCGGCAGTACACCTAAATATGAATATAGCTATGGCCGCCAGAACTGGTTCGAGGCCAATGCGGCCGAGTGCAAAGCGGTGCGCGAGGCTGTCGGGCTATTCGACCAAAGTTCGTTCGCCAAATTCCGGTTGGAAGGCCGCGATGCTTGCGCTGTCCTAAACCGTGTATGCGCCAACGACGTCGACGTTGCGCCGGGCAGACTGGTTTACACCCAATGGCTGAATGAAAAGGGCGGGATTGAGGCTGACCTTACCGTCACCCGGCTGTCGGAAACCGCCTATCTGATCGTTACGGGTGCCGAAACCGAGGTTAAAGATTTCAACTGGCTGAAACGCCATACGCCTGAAGATACAAATGCGGTGCTGACCAATGTATCATCCGGCATGGGTGTAATCTCAATTATGGGGCCCAACAGCCGCGCGCTGCTACAATCGATCTGCCCCAATGATTTGTCGCATGAGGCGTTCCCCTTTGCCACTTCGCAAGAGATAGAGCTGGGTTACGCCATCGTCCGCGCATCGCGCATTACTTATGTGGGGGAGCTTGGCTGGGAGCTCTATATCCCCACCGAATTCATGACCGGCGTGTATGACGAAATCGTTGCGGCAGGTGCAGCGTTCGGCCTCAGACATTGCGGCTATCACGCGCTCAACGCGTTGCGCATGGAAAAGGGCTATCGCCACTGGGGCCACGACATCACTGACGAGGATACGCCGCTGGAGGCTGGCCTCGGCTTTGCGGTGAAAATGGATAAGCCGGGCGGCTTTATCGGACGTGAGGCATTGTTCGCGCAGAAGACGACTGGCCTGAGGCAACGACTCGTTCAGTTCTTGCTCAAATCGCCAGAACCCATGCTCTATCACAACGAACCTATCTGGCAGGGCGACCGAATTGCGGGCTACATCCGCTCTGGCATGTATGCGCACACGCTCGGCGGGGCGTGCGCGCTTGGCTATGTCGATGCAGCAGACGGCGGCGTGGTCGGACCGATTGGCGCGGATGACTATGAAATCGAGATCGCGGGGGTTCGCTACCCCGTCACCGCGTCTCTCAAACCCATGTACGACCCAACCAATGCCCGGATCAAAATCTGATGTCACATACCGAACTTATAAGCCGCCTCGCTGCCGATACACGCGCAGGTTACAGCCTACCTCAAGAATTCTATGCCAGCGACGCTGTATTTGACGCAGACTTTGATCAGGTCATCAGCCAGAAATGGATTCTCGCAGGGCATGTCTCGCGGATCCCGAACAAGGGCGATTATTTTCTGTTCAAGATCGGCGGCGAACAGATCATCGTTATCCGCGAAAACGCTGATAACGTCCGCGCATTCTTTAACGTCTGCCGCCATCGTGGCTCGACCATCTGTCAGGCCGAAAGCGGCAACGCCCCGCGCTTGGTCTGCCCCTATCACGCTTGGACATTCGGGCTAGACGGTCGGCTGATTTCGGCGCGGTTGATGCCAGAGGATTTCGACAAGGCAGAAAACAGCCTGTTCGCTTGCCATATCCGCGTGTTCCACGGGCTGGTCTTTATCAATATGAGCGAGGATGAACCCGTCGATTTCGATGCTACCTTTGGCGATATGGGGCCGATCCTCGATTATCACGGCATCGCCAATGCGCGCATCGCACACTCCGGCAGCTACCCGACTACCGCCAATTGGAAGCTGGTCGTCGAGAATTTCTTCGAATGCTATCACTGCGTTCCGTCGCACCCCGAATTCTGCTCAATGCACGCGTCGGAGTCGATTGTCGCCGTTGGGGCAGGGCCAAGCTCAGGGCCAGCCGACGCCATTGCGAGCTTCGCGCCAAAGCTTGCTGCATGGGAAGAACACGCCGCCGCGTTGGGTCGCCCCATCGGCACAATCGACGATCCGCCGGACAGCAGCCACCTCCGCTTGCTGATGCAGCGTTTTAACAAGGACGGGTGGTCCGCCTAAACGAAAGACGGCACCGCGCCCGCCCCGTTGTTGGGGAGGCGCACGGCTCCTGACCGCGGGCGAATGCACCTGAGTTTTAGCCCTTTCACAAACATTGTCGCCGACGATCATTTCGTCATCCTTTTCCAGTTTACCCCTCGTTCGGCGCTCGCAACCGATGTCGAAATGATCTGGCTGGTCGATGGCCGAGCAACCGAAGCCGACGTCGATATTGAAAAAATGATCTGGGGCTATCACGCAACGACCACGCAAGACAAAGTCATCACCGAGAATAATCAGAACGGCATCATGTCGACCCGCTATCGTCCCGGACGCTATTCGGATCAGGAAGGCAGCGTCATCAATTTCCAGAAATGGTATCTGAACCATTTCGGGCTTGAGCGCGCGGAGTGACATTCCCCGCCGCCATGCGCGCGGTTCTGCTGACCGGCAATGGCGGGTATGACAAGTTGGAATTACGCGACGATGTGCCTGTTCCAACGCCGGGGCTGGATGATGTGCTGATCCGTATTGGCGCAGCTGGCGTCAATAATACTGATATTAACACGCGCATCGGTTGGTATTCAAAGGCCGTTGCCGAGGCGACCGAGATAGGCGCGGCTACTGGTATCGAAGCCGCGGAGGATGATGGCTGGTCGGGCGCGGCATTCCAATTTCCGCGCATCCAAGGGGCGGATGCCTGTGGGCGGATAGTTGCGGTCGGTCAGAATATAGCTCCAAAGCGTATAGGCGAGCGGGTGCTGGTCATGCCAAATATACAGTGCAGTGGTCGCTACGACATCCGCTATTTCGGTTCCGAAATCGATGGTGGCTTTGCGGACTATGCTTGCGTACCTGCCATTAATGCGTTCCAAATTGAATCCCCGCTGTCTGATGCCGAACTGGCGAGTTTTCCTTGCGCCTATGCCACCGCCGAAAACATTTTGACGCGGATTTGTTTGGCGGCGGGGGAGCGCGTGCTCATAACCGGCGCATCAGGCGGGGTTGGCTCGGCGGCAGTGCAGCTGGCAAAACGACGCGGTGCAGAAGTGATCGCTATGGCAAGCAGCGAAAAAGCCGAAGCAGTTCGCGCGCTGGGCGCAATCCAAGTCGTCCCGCGCGATGCCGATCTTCAAGCACACTTCGGCGACGAATATTTCGACGCAGCGGTCGATATTGTCGGCGGCGCGCAATTTGTCGCAATCCTGAACTCGCTAAAACGCGGCGGGCGTTACGGGGTTTCAGGTGCGATTTCTGGCCCAATCGTCGATCTCGATTTGCGGACGCTTTACCTAAAAGACCTAAGCCTGATCGGCTGCACTGTGCTGGAACCGGAGGTGTTCCCCAATCTCATCGGCTATATCGAGCGCGGAGAAATTAAACCCGTGGTCGCGGCAACACATCCACTGACAGACATTGTCGCGGCGCAACAAGCGTTCCTGACCAAACGCCATGTCGGCAAGATTGTTTTGACGCTTTAGTCGACGGTTTCTACCAACACGCCAATCCGCCCGATCATTTCGTCGATATGCGCTTTTTCCAATATCAACGGCGGTGACAGCGCGATGATGTCGCCGGTGGCCCGGACCAACAGCCCATTATCGAAGCATTTGTGGAACAGCTGCATTCCGCGCTTGCCGATACCGCTTTCGTGAGCCTGTAGCTCGATGGCGGCAACGATCCCCATGTTGCGGATGTCAACAACATGGCGCTTGCCTTTCAAACTGTGGACGGCCTCTTGCCAATAGCCATGCAAAGAGGTCGCGTGTTCAAAAATGCCCTCTGACTTATACAGATCGAGCGTCGCCAAACCGGCAGCGGCAGCAAGCGGGTGGCCGGAATAGGTGTAGCCGTGGAACAATTCGATGCCATCGGGGCCGCCCTCGACCACGCCGTCATGGATATGGCGGCTGACGGCAACTGCGCCCATCGGGACTGCGGCGTTGGTCAGGCCCTTGGCCATGGTGATGATGTCGGGCGTGACGCCCAAAGTGCCCGATGCGGTGGCGCCGCCAACACGGCCAAAGGCGGTTATGACCTCGTCAAAAATCAGAACGATTCCGTGCTTCTTTGTAATTTCGCGCAGCTTTTCCAGATAGCCAATCGGCGGCACCAGCACGCCTGTTGACCCCGCCATCGGCTCAACAATCACCGCCGCAATCGTCTCTGCGCCATGCAACGCGACAATCGCCTCCAGATTGTCCGCCAGATGCCCGCCCCATCCAGGACGCCCCTTGGTAAAAGCGTTATGTTCCATATTATGCGTATGCGGCAGATGATCGACGCCGGTCAGCAATGTGCCAAACTGGCGGCGGTTGTTGACGATGCCGCCGACCGAAATTCCGCCGAAGCCAACGCCGTTATAGCCGCGTTCGCGCCCGATCAGCCGGGTTCGCGTGCCTTGCCCGATGGCGCGCTGATAGGACAAGGCGATTTTCAGCGCGGTATCGACCGATTCCGAGCCGGAATTGGTGAAGAAAATCCGGTCCAGCCCTTGCGGCATAATCGCCGCGATCCGCGAGGCCAATTCGAACGCAAGCGGATGGCCAAGCTGAAACGGCGGCGCGTAATCAAGTTCTGCCGCAGTTTTCTGTATGGCCTGTACAATGGGCGTGCGGCAATGGCCTGCATTGACGGCCCATAGCCCCGCTGTGCCGTCCAAAATCTGCCGCCCGTCGTCAGCGGTATAATGCATATCCTTTGCCGAGACGAGTTGACGCGGTGTCGCTTTGAACGCTCGGTTTGCCGTGAACGGCATCCAGAATGCAGCGAGAGGATCGTTTTCAAGGTTCACGGTATGGCTCCAAAGTTCGACGTAGGCCGCTTATGCAACTTGGAGCATGTTCTGCGCGACTGAAAAGTTTGTTCCAACCGGAAAATTTGCAGCTCGTCGCATCCAATTGATCTTTTTAGTTTTGATATTTTAGAGGCTGATAAATCACACCCGCTTCACCACAGTTTCGGGAAGGCGGAACCAGATTATCGCTGCGGCGACAAAGGCGACCGATGCTGCGCTCATGATGATCGGTAGGGGATAATATTTTGCCAGTTCGCCAGTCACAAGCGGAGCAAGCATACTGACCACGCGGCCCCAGTTGAATATCGATGCCGCAGTGGAGCGTAGGTGGGATGGATATAATTCCGCTAGCCATGGCCCCCAGACGACGCTTGCCGACAGCAATAAACCATAAACAACACCAACAATTTTCAACGGAGAGTCGGGCAAAGGCAAATACCAAGGGTGAACAAAAAGGAGTGTGTTCCCCAAATCTGCAAAGAGATACACCGGAACAATAACGGCGGCACCGATAAAGCCCCAAGCGGTTATCCGGCGTCCATATCGATCCCCAATCCAGCCCCATATCAGGCTGCCAAACAATTGACCGATCAAAAGCCAGCCCCAGACATCGCCAACATCTGTGTCAGGGATACCTTGGTTTTCTTTCAAAAAAGTGGTGCCCCACCCGTTGAAGCATTGATAAGCTAGGAAATTAAGGCCGATCATCAATGCTAAGAGCAATGTCTGTTTGATAACATCGGGTTTGAACAATTCGGCAACCGGGACGCTCGACTGTGCGGTGGTCGGGCCATCATCGTTGCCGCCATATGCGACCATATATCGATCATCGGGAATAACGACCAACGCAAATATTGCCAGTGCGACCGGCACAGCACCGGCCAGCAGCAATACCGTCCAGTCATAGCCGTTTCGAAACGCGGCTGCAGATAAAAAGCTGAGCGCAGCAACAGCGGCGTTGTAGGTGGCAAACACTAACCCTGCAATTTTACCGCGTATCGCCTTGGCAAACAATCCGGAGTAAATCCCGACCGCAATTGGAAACATTGATCCCAAGAAAAAACCAAGGCCAAGGCGCTGACCGATGAGCAAAGCATAGCTGGTAACCAAAAGTCCCGAAAGCAAGAAACCGCCATAACCCACCATCGAAATAACCAACGCATTACGTCGTCCTATTTTGTCGGCAACCTGTCCCATGATGACAGCACCAATAATCGCGCCGATAGCTTGCAAGGTATAGGCCGACCCTGCGGCAGTATCCGAAATTTTTAATGACTCTTTTATATATGGCCGCAATATATCGACCGTATTCCAAGACCATGCGTAAAAGAAATATGCGACCAGCAAGAATGCCAGAGCACCAAATCGGCGAGCTACCGATAGATCTTCAGCGCGAATCATGCTGTTTCCCTTTTATGGTTGGGCAGTAAATCAATGCCGAACTGACCAATCAAATCGACCATGTCGATAAACACCCAGTTTTCGACGAGCATGTCATCCTCGCGCCGCCAGAAATCCATAATCCGCTGCGTGATGCATTTGTTCGTCGCCGGAATGCCAAGCCAGTCATTGCCTAGATGCGTTGCGTTCAGGCTCGGCCAGCCGGTCGAGGCGACATAAGTGCCTTCACCAATTCGGCATTTATGGTTGCCGCCGATGCGGTCGGGAAAGGCTTTGAGGAACGGGCCTTGATGTGCGCGTTCATAATCGGCATGGCCACGCGCGCTGCCGATACCTCCGGGGCCGTACCATTGGAATTGCGGTGTCCAGAACCGTTTCATCCCCATGCTGGCCAACGATTTTTGATCGTAGGACATCAGTCCTGCGATCATGTCCTCAACCAGTTTCAAACTTTTGTCGGATTCCACAGGATCAGAAGTGCCAAGCGCAATGCCGTCTTGCGTTGCAGGCGCAGGCGACCAGTTTTCCCCCAGTTGCGCGCGCAATGGCCATTGACCGGTTTCAATCATCAACCGCGTCAGATCAAGCAACACATAGCTTTCAACGACGCGATCACTAACGACACGATCGAACCAGCCATAACGCAAAAAATGCGGCCGACCGCTGGGTCTGATTCCAAAAAGCGCATTTTCGAAATGGCCGACACAATAGCCGGTGGAAGCAAACCAGTCGCCGTCTTTGAATTCGCCCGCCATTAAAATATCGGTGCGCCGTTCAAGATCGGGAAAGGCTGTGACCAAGGGCGTCCAAAAACGGTCAACAATCGCGGCGCTGCCGACGCAATGGTCAACCGGCGCTCCGGCATTGAAATTGCAATCAGCGGCATACAGCGATGCGGTCAACGCTGCGTGACATTTGCCCACGTCGCGGTAGTCGCTTATCGCCTGCCAATAACGGGCTTTATCCAATGTCATTCTGTCCCTCCCGATATCACCAATATTGACTTCGAATGCAATCGCCGTAAACCGTTATTTGCACAAAGAGCCAAATTGGCTGTAAACCGACGGAAAAGCAGGAAAAACATGGCCGATCATAATGCCAGAATCGACAGCTGGACCGCAGATGCGCTGTCGCAGCGGCTGGTGCGTTACTATGATTTGATTCCCTGCTACAACGCATTCATCGATTGCCGCACGCCGGGGTCAGAGGCGAAGGAAAACTTTACGATCATCGGTCCGGGTGTATCCGAAAACCCTGAACAGCACGTCCATATCGCCGAACCGCACGGTTACAATATCGGTGGTGCGCGGCAGCCGCCCGGCTGTGTCAATTCGCAGCATAGCCACGATACCGCCGAGGTTTTTGTCGTCCATAGCGGCCATTGGCGCTTTGATCTGGGCGAATATGGCGATGATGCGCAGGTTGCGCTTCATCCCGGCGATGTGATCTCAATTCCGACGCGGGTATTTCGCGGCTTTACCGCCACTGCCGCTGCCGATGATGGAGCACCCGGATTTCTATGGGCGGTTTTGGGACAGGACGATCCCGGGCGTGTGACATGGGCGCCGCAAGTTTTCGATATGGCAAAGGATTATGGGCTGGTCCTCCTCGAAAACGGCTCTCTTGTCGATACAGCGGCGGGCGAGGCACTGCCCACCAACGTGCCGACAATGACTCCCACGTCGCGCAACGATGCCGACGCCTTAAACACTATGACCCCCGAACAAGCTGAGGCGATTGTTTGGCGCAATGCCGCTGTCGATGGCACCAATGTGATCCATATTATCGGCGCAGATGCTCCGATGGATTGGGACCACGGATTTCAAGTCGATCGCGTCGATATTGCCCCGGGCGACACGCTCGATTGGGATAGCGCCAACGGCAAAGAAGTGTTGTTCGTGCATCAAGGACGCGTAGATGTCAGCTGCGATGACGGCATTGTCGAGTTGACTGAAGGCGACACGATCAGCCTGCCTGCCGGATTGCCGCGCCAGTTGCATTCTCAGGCTGGCGCGATCACGTTTCTGGTTCATATGTGATGGCAATTCCCAATGTAGGTGGCCGTGACATCGCGCAAATTTTGGCCCCACAAGGTGCACGCCGTCAGGACATTCCCGGCTTTGGCGAAGAGTATAGCGATATTGTCGATTATATTCTGCGCTGCACCCACCGCATTTGGGAGCAAAAGGATGTGGGTTTAATCGCAACGCATTACGCGCCTGCTATTGTCGTGCACATGATGACCGGGCCGGTATTCGGCATGGATGGCGTAATTGCTGGGACTTCGCGAACACTCTCGGCCTTTCCTGACCGGACACTGACTGGGGAAGCGGTGATTTGGTCGGATGAGGGCAACGGCGCTTATTTGTCTTCCCACCGTATCACCTCGACGGCGACCAATTTGGGAACATCTGAGCTTGGGCCAGCCACCGGTAAGCGGATCACCTTCACGACAATCGCTGATTGTCTGTGCAAAGAAAACCTGATTATCGAAGAATGGCTGGTCCGCGATTATAGTGCGATGGCGCTTGAGCTGGGCTATCATCCAAGAGCAGTTGCTCGGACATACGCCCAAACGGATAAGGCGCACGGCGGACGTGCCGATTGGCGCAAAACAGCGATGGAGCGCGTCCTGTCGTTCCCCGAGACTGCATTCCCCGATGTGACACTGCCCAACCCAGCAGCAGACCCGCACGCTTTTGCGCACGCGTTCTTTGATGCCATCGTCAACCACCGGCGTTTCGGAATGACCCGTGATGCTTATTCCCCCGCAGCACATTGGAGCGGCCCGGGCGGGCGGCGGCTATATGGCTGGGGAGAAATTGCCGGTTGGTTCACCGCGCTGATCGGCAGCTTTGGCGATGCGCGGATATCGATTCAACATGTTGCAGCAGTTGATGACATGATCGCGGTTCGCTGGGAGCTTGCTGGCACACATGATGGCGGCGCGCTTTATGGCGCAGCGAGCGGAGAGCCGGTTTACATCCTCGCCGTTACGCATTGGCGCATCGCACACAGCATGATTGTCGATGAAGTAACGGTGTTTGATGAAATTGCTTTGATGCGGCAAATGGAGGGTGGGCTTTGAGCAATCTTGGCAGACTGGAAACCGCTTTGCGCCGCGACCGCAGTCTGGCCGTACTTGACGATAGCCATGTCCACCGCGCGACGAGGGAGGACAGCCTTGGCATCATCAAAGGCCGCGACGCCATCACAGCCGCGTGGGTAAATGAAGACGCCAGCGACATTACCATAACCGCTGATCTGACTGATATCATCGCCTTTAAAGTGAAAAGCTGGCACGGCCACCGCTGGGTCTGGCGCGAGGAAGGCCGGATTTTGCGGGAAGTCGTCATCGAAGATCGCTGTGAAGCCAAAACCGCTCAGCCTGCGCATCCGCCATTGGGCGAACTGCGCAGTGGCGAGGGGCAGTATGCGGCAAGCGATAGCGCACTCCTTCCGCCGAGCTTTCCAGAGGCCGCGCGGGACGTTGCCAACTGGTTGCATCAGGCATGGAATGGCCGCACATTCAACCTCTATGACCGCGCTTGGCTACCCGCTCTCATTCGCCAATTACCCGATGCTACATTCTATTTCGAACATGCTGTGGTCGGCGAAAAGCAAACTGCGATCCTCTGGCGCGTCCACGGTCATCATGTGGGTGGCCCCAATCCCACAGGCCAGCGCGTGCGGTTGATCGGCAGCAGCGTGTTTACTGGCGATGCCGATGAAACGGTGATCGATCATGCCGCGATGGCGGCACAGTTGGAACGGCGGACGATTGAGTATGCAGCTAGCTGTTAGCAACGGACGGGACCTGACCACGCGCTAGGAAAACAAAGCCAAAAAACAGCATAAAAATGAAGTCGTTGACGCCATAAATCGTATAGAATATCCCTGCAAGGATGTCCTGTTCGTAGACAGAACTCAACGAATGTGAGGTTATGAAGGCCAGCCAAGCGATGACATAAGCCAGTTTTTCGATAACGAAAACACCCAGTAGCCAGCGCACCTGATTGTAGCTTTTGCTAACTGCGATGTAAGCGAGGCCCCACAATATAATCGAGATCAGTCCAAAGGTTCCCATCACATCTGGCTGAGTTGTTAGCATCACATTGTTTGTGAACGCTTTGGAGCATATCATCACGCCGAAAATATTGCTTAGGCCAGCGGCTATGAATCCTTTTTGGATTATTGCGTCCGTCATTTTAGGTCACTTTCGAGTGTCGTAAATTGGTTCGCTTGCTACGAAATGATCGCACTCAACTGCGCCAATGTCACCGCCGCCAGATCATCGACCTTCATCGACGCACTAGAAAAATCCTGATCGTCGGTCATCGCGCCCGGTGTCGCGATGACTGCAATTCCGGCTGCTGTCGCTGATTTTATGCTCACCGGCGTGTCTTCAATCGCAACGACATCGGCCGCCGATAATCCCAGCTGCGAGAGGCAATGCAGATAGGCGTCGGGGGCGGGTTTGACTGCGCCGATTTTGTCTATAGTGGTAATGCTGGCAAAGGCACTGAAATCAAGCGTGTTGCCCAAAGCGGACTTGATGGCATCGACGTTCTCGACCGATGTGGAAGTGCATAATGCCACGCGCACACCCGCTTCTTGGCAAGCCTTGATAAGTTCGGCGACGCCTTTACGCGGGGTCAACGCGCCGTTCGCGGTAAGCGCGGCGTAATGATGCGTTTTGCGTTCGTGCAACATCGCTATCATAGCTTCGGTCACGTCCGAATGACTGGCGTCTTCATCGCGATAAGCGCGCAATCGGGTCTGCCCGCCGTTGATCGAAAGCAGCCGCCGGTATGTCTCTGTGTCCCAATTCCAATCCAGGCCTTGCTCGCGGAATGCTAGATTAAAGGCCTGCCGCTGCAAATCGGATGTTTCCGCGATAACGCCAATTGCGCCGAAAATGACGGCTTTTAATTGCACCATGATTTTATTGTCCTTTGAACAACCTCATTCTGTAACAACGCACCTAGCGGAGTTTTGTTGCAGTTTGCTCAGCCTCGGACGGCCTCTGCCAGCTTTGCGGCACCGTGCAAAAGGAAATCATGGTCAGAGCCGAGAATGAATAGGCTCGAGCCTTTCTCGCGCCACATCTGCACGTCGCCGACACGACCTAGAAACATTCCTGTCGTTCTCCCCGCCGCTTTGCCTGCCGTAACAATGCGGTCGACGGCGTTCACTATAATCGCGTCGTCGGGAGTTTCGGCAGCGTAGGAAATCGTCAGGTCGGCGCGGCCTATGAACAGAGCGTCTATTCCATCGACCGCAGCAATGGCCTCGATATTATCAACGCCCTCAATGTCTTCGATTTGCGCGATGATAGTCACGCCTTTGGCATCTGCGCGGTGTTTGGCCATGCCTTTGGTAGTGTAGCCAGCCGCGCGTGAACTCCCTGCAAACCCGCGTCCGCCGCTGACATAATGGCAGGCTTTGACTGCGTCGGCTGCCTCGGCGGCGGTTCGGATATGCGGCAGGATCACGCCATCAGCACCGCAATCGAGGGCGTTGAGGATTTGCTCGTGGCTCGCCGACTGTGGGCGGACAAGCACCGTCTTTCCGCCTGCACGCGCAGCCAATATACACACGTCGAGTGCCGAACGGTCAAACGGGGCGTGCTCTGCATCAAGAACGAGGCAATCAAGGCTGGTCAGGCTCAATACTTCGACCACATGCGGGTGCGGGGTTTTGATCCAAGTTCCAGCGAGTAATTCGCCTGCGCGCAATCGATCGCGAAAGCTTACCATAACTTCTTACTCGCTAGCTCGGCGCCATCGGCCAGAGTTTTCAGCTTGGCCCAGACAATATCGGGATCAACCACTCCAAAACCGGCAAAGGTGGAAAAGCCGCAGTCGGTCCCTGCAATCACCCGTTCGCGCCCAATGATGTTCGCGTAACGCTCGATCCGTTCGGCGACCACGCGGGGATGTTCGATGAAGTTAGTGGTCGAGTCGATTACCCCGGGAATCAAGATTTTATCATCGGGAATGATATCCGCCATTTCTACGAAATAGTTCCAATCGGCGGCATGACGCGGGTTCGACGTTTCGAACAAAAGGGCAGCGGGCTTAGCGGCCATCAGCGTCGGCAGGATGACTCCCAGTTCAACATCACAGCAATGCGGCCCTTCATAATTGCCCCAGCACACGTGCATGCGAACCCGGTCGGCGGGCACGTTGCGCAGCGCATGGTTGAGCGCCTCGACATGGCCACCAATCAGCGTCAGATATTCGTCGTCGCTGCGATCCTTGTACATCATATGTCGGCCGAGGCCTAGGTCAGGGCTATCGAGTTGCAAATACAGGCCAGCGGCAACAATTGCCTCATATTCCGGGCGCATCGCCTCGGCCAGCGCCTCTAGATAGGCGTCTTGGG
>JANMGR010000119.1:0-9491 GCA_031374785.1 Sphingomonadales bacterium
CCCGCCCAATCGGACCATTCGGTCAACAACCGCCGGTCCTCCCACGGGAAGTCAAAGATCAGCGCGAGCATCTGCGTCGTCAGCTCAATCGAAACCTTGTCCACCCAATCAAACGTCTGCCCCACAGGCAGGCTGTCGAGCAAGTCGCCGGTGCGCAGCCGGATATCCTCGGTCATCCGCACCATTTCCGCAGGCGTAAAGGCCGGCGCAATGACGCGGCGTTCCTCAGTATGTTTAGGCCGATCCATCGCGATGAACATCGGCATCACGACGCGTTCATCCTCGGGCACCGGCTCGGACAACGCATCATCATCGACCAAGGTGATCCCGCCATGTTCGAACGACGACGAGTAAATATCAGGCAGCGCCTCGACATGCTGAATGGCTTTCAGCGTGGAGACATTCCAATAGGTCCCGAATGAACTGTTCTCAATCTTGTTGATCGGCGCTTTTTCGCGCATCGCCTTAAACACTGGATGCCAGCGGTCCTCAACGTAAATATCGGATTGCGTTACGTCATAATCATGCGGCGCCGCGTTCACCTCCCACGGCAAGATGTCCGCATTCTGGGTCGCGCTAAAATCGGGGGCTGTGGCCATGTCGGGAGTCCTCTCAAACTTTTTGGCAGACTGCCATTACTGACAATAATGTCAATCCCGTTTCGATATGCAACTGGATTTATGCGCCGGATCGGAGCGCGCGAAAATAACCGTTGCATCATGCCACGTATCTGTCAGCTATCGGTGCAGCACATGAACAAGGAACACATCGCATGATCGTCTATGGCACGCCCGTCTCTCCCTTTGTCCGCAAAGTCCTGTCGTACCTGATCGAACGGGGCATGGAGCATGAAGTGGTCAACGTCGGCATCGGCGACCCAAACCCCGATTATGCCGCGGTCAGCCCATTCCGCAAAATGCCCGCGATCAAGGACGGCGATTTTGGCACGTCCGACAGCTCGGCGATCCTCACCTATTTGGAGGCCAAATATCCCGGATCCACGCTGACGCCCGAAAGCGCAGAGGATAAGGCACGCGTCGCCTGGTTCGACGAATTTGCCGATACGATGTTGACGGCATCCGGCGGCAAGATTTTCTTCAACCGCGTCGTCGCGCCAAAATTTATGAAGCAAGACGGCGATGAAGCCGCCGCCAAGCTTGGCGAAGCCGAATTGCCAAAGCTTTACGCCTATCTTGAGCGTGTGATGGATGGTTCCGGTTATCTTGTCGGCGGAAAGTTCACCATCGCCGATATCGCGGTCGCCACCGCCCTCGGCAACCTACGTCCCATGGGCCATGCCCCCGATGCCGCCGAATACCCAAAGACTGCGGCGTACCTGGACGCGATCTATGCGCGCCCCAGTATCGCCGGACCACACGGCCATTTTGAGAAAATCTATGCGCGGGTTGCCGGATAAAATAACCATATAGGTAAATAAGTCTTGACATCGTCACGCTGATGTGGCAAATATTGTCACAACGGGAAAATGTGATTCGGGTGCGGGACCACTTGTGAACTAGGTTTAGTTACAAGCCACCGCACCTACTAAGCATGCCCAGCCTTTAATTAGCCATCGAATTTCATGCTAATCAAAGGCTACCCTTAATTAAAGTGTAATCCCGTTTTGTCGCACCTTCAGCGGTAACTCATCTGCTGCTGGGTGAGGGCCACTTGCCTTTCGGCAGTGGGTTAAGGCGTATAAAATTCTCTTTTTGTTCTTGTCATCTGGGTCAGTCATACGCATAATGCAAAAAATTGACCCAGAGGATCGCCATGCACTCCCACCTTTCCTTTTCCGAGCTACGGCAGTGCATTGGTATTAGCGTTGAAGAATTGGCGGAAGAGCTTGGGTATTCAACAAGCACTCTATACCGATGGGAAAAGGGTGAGACTGCGCCCAAGGCCGCCGTTTATAGGGCGCTTGAAACTATCGGCAAGTTTTCACCTACAGCAGCCAAGTCGCCTTTTCGCTTTATTGATCTGTTCGCAGGCATAGGCGGTCTGCGCATCGGTTTTCAGGGTATCGGGGGGCATTGTGTATTTACATCCGAATGGGATAAATATTCACAGGAAACTTATGCTCGAAATTTTCGAGATAATCACCCAGTCGCAGGCGACATCCGGCAATTTTCGGATGATCCTAGCAAAATTCCCGAACATGACGTGCTTTTGGCTGGCTTTCCGTGCCAGCCCTTTTCTATCGCAGGCGTTTCCAAGAAGAATGCTTTAGGGCGCCCTCATGGGTTTCTTTGCGATACGCAAGGCACGCTGTTTTTCGACACTGCCCAAATTATAGCCCATCATCGTCCAGCTGCATTTCTGCTGGAAAATGTTAAAAATTTGGCGAGTCACGATAAGGGCAAAACCTTTGCCACCATATTGAACGTGCTAAAAAATGAATTGGGATACCATGTTCAAACACGCGTTATTAGTTCCGATCCATGGGTTCCGCAGAAGCGCGAACGTATATTCATTGTCGGATTTCGGGAAAAAACATCTTTCGACCTCAACACGCTTGAGATCCCCTCATTCGGCAGTGGCCCGAAACTCGGCAGTATTTTGGAACGCCATGAAGATGTTGACCCCAAATACACACTGACCCCGCGCCTTTGGGAATATTTGCAGAACTATAAGGCGAAACATGCTGCAAAAGGGAATGGCTTTGGCTTTAGCCTTTTTGGTCCGAACGATGTGGCTCGGACATTGTCTGCACGGTATTATAAAGATGGCTCTGAAATCCTTATCGCCCAGCCGGGTGAACGCCCGCGCCGACTGACTCCTTTGGAGTGCGCGCGATTGATGGGCTTTGATCGTGACGACCGGCGTTGGCATATTCCGGTATCTGACACACAAGCCTATCGGCAGTTCGGAAATGCTGTTGTCGTTCCGGTGGTTGAGTTTTTGGCGAAGGCCATGCAGCCCTATATTGAAAGCGCGCTTAGCCAAAAAACCACGCCTGTTAATATGGCTCCAGCAATCGTTACAAGGCCAGATCGCATTCCGGCCTATGCGAATGGCTGAGCTGAACTCTCTTAGCCAACTGCTCGGGTTGATGAAGCAGCACGGAGCGTCTAGAATCTATGCCAAGAAACTTGCGCCGAATGATAATTCCAAAAACCAAGTCTATCTAGGAGGCGATTTTTCCGCGCTAAACATCATTCCACACGGTGATATTTTTACAGACGGTAATGACTTGGCTGGTAGTAAGCGGGATCGAGCGAAGGCGAAAATTGAACTTTTCTGGATCGATAAGTCTGGGAAAAACCTTGCTCCTGACGCCAACTTGATCCTTTATCCAAAATATCCCGAAATCAGAATGTCAGGATTTTTGAAGGGTTGTGAGGCTGCGCCATCAAAAATTATGGCGGCTCGCGATGTTGGGCGGACCTTATTTCTAGGCATTGCGGAAAATGGCAGTATTTTTGCCCATGCAATTGACCACCATAATCCAATCACAGCTGAAATTGAATCGCGCGCCTTCCAATCGCTAGGAGTATTTCTAGAAATTCCTATTGATCCGAGCAGTATTTTGAGCAGCAAGGAATCGCTCCTAGCCGAACTCAGGCGAATTTATGAGATGCGATGGATAGCTTCGCAAAAGCTGGGAAGGGATGGGCTTAAATACCCATATGCAGCCGCTAACGGTGGTGGCTACACGTTGGAAGCTGAGCTTGGAATATCTCCAAACAGCGATTCGAAGCCCGACTATCTCGGTTGGGAGGTAAAGCAATATGGTGTGAATGACTTTATCAGGTTCACTCCAAAATCTCCCATAACACTTATGACGCCCGAGCCCAACGCAGGCCTATACAAAGAGGCTGGGGCAGCTGCGTTTGTAAGGCGCTTTGGCTATGCCGACAAAAGTGGAAAACCAGATCGAATAAACTTTGGCGGCATTTATGCGTTCGGAAAAGATTTTCATGCCGATACAGGTGTTCGTATGATGATTGACGGCTTTGATCGCGTCAGTGGGAAAATGACGGATATTGATGGCGGCATCCAACTCGTTGATCACAATGGTGTCATTGCCGCCGAATGGCGTTTCAAAAAGATGATGGAGCATTGGAATAGAAAGCATGCTCAAGCAGCTTACGTTCCGTCTCTCTTAAGAACGCCGCCGCCGGAATATGCATATGGTGCGGAGATATTGCTGTGCGAACAAACCGATTTCATTCTATTTTTGAAAGCGCTGACCGACGGCATTGTATATTATGATCCTGGGATCAAAATTGAAAACGCGTCAGGGGTAAAACCCAATATCAAACACCGTAGCCAATTTCGCGTGAAGCATCACCAAATCCGGCGGATGTATCACCATAGTGAGATAGCCCGCGTGAATGACAGCACCTGCTAGCAAGCAGAAGCGACTTAAGGTAGATCCTTGCGAGTCATCTACTATAACCATATAGGTAAAAACATATTGACATTGTCACGCTGATGTGGCAAATATTGTCATAACGGGAAAATGTGATTCGGGGCCAGGGAGAAATCCTTTGGGCGGCATGAAAAAGGGGACACGCAATAGCATGTCCCCTTTTTCATGCCTGCCTTTGGCCCTTTCTTTTTGGGCGAAAGGAATTTGGAAATGACGAAAAGCCAGCCGACCGGCACAACTCAGCTATTATGCAATGGTAATAAGGGGCGCGCGCAGCTGCGTCCGGTTCGGCACGATGGATGGATCGTGCGAAAGCGCGCGGTGTTTCTCGATCATGTGGCGGCCACGGGCAATGTGTCGGCCTCGGCGCGCTTTGTTGGCTTTGGCGAGGGCGGTGCGTATAAATTGCGCCGTCGCGAACCCGACTTTGCGCAGCAATGGCGCGTCGCGCTTTCGGCGGGGTTTGACCGGTTGCAAGCGATGCTGATCGAACGCGCGATGGGGCCGTTGACCGTGCAAATCGGCGATACGCCGATGCCCGATGTCTCGACGATGGACACCGAATTGGCCATGCGGCTGGTTGAACATCACCGGCGCACGATTGCAGGCGCGCCTAAACGACGGGGCGGGCCAGCGCCCAGCCGCGCGACCGAGGAAGAAACCAATGCCGCATTGTTGAAACGCCTTAAAATCCTGCACAAGCGCAACCAGAAAGAGGCCGCCGATGCCGAAAATTGCAACGACCGGGCCGGAGCCGAAAACGCTGCGCCGGAAACAAAAGCCGAAGAATGACTGGACGCTGGGCGAGGTCATTGCCGATCCTGTCCGCTATCTGGCTTTGCACAATGATCATGACCAGCAATATGTTTTGAACGGCCTGAGCGCGCGGCATTCCCGCGAGTTTGTGGGGCGCTGGCACCAATGGGCGCATGAGGGGCAGGACCCCGATGACAGCGACTGGCGCATCTGGCTGATCATGGCAGGGCGCGGTTTTGGCAAAACGCTGGCGGGGGCGCAATGGGTGCACCGTGTGGCGCGTGCCGATGCGACTGCTCAGATTGCGTTGGTCGGCGCAACGATGGAGGATGTGCGCAAAGTTATGGTCGAGGGGCCAAGCGGCATCCTTGCCACCGCGCATGATGACGAAAAGGTGCATTGGCATTTGGTGCGCGGAGAGGTGCAATTTCCATCGGGTGCGGTGGCGCATGTCTATTCGGCAGAGGCGTATGAGAAACTGCGCGGGCCGCAGCATGGTTTTGCCTGGTGCGACGAGCTGGGCAAGTGGAGCAATGCAGAGGCGTGCTGGCATAATCTGTTGATGGGGCTGCGCATTGGGGCGCAGCCACGCGCATTGGTGACGACGACGCCGCGCGGCGTATCTGTGCTGCGTGCGCTGGTTAAAGAACCCGGCGTTATGCTGCGCGGGGGCAGCAGTGCGGATAATATGCACCTGCCCGATCAGTTCTTGGCGACGATGCAGGCGCTGTATGGCGGCACGCGGTTGGGGCGGCAGGAGATCGGCGGCGAGATGCTGGATGATGTTGAGGATGCGTTGTGGAAGCGTGAGGTGATTGAGCAGTGCCGTGTGCCCATTCGACAGGCTCAGGGTGATCGGTTTTTCAAAAGGATCGTCATTGGCGTTGATCCGCCCGCCAGCAAAACGGGCGACGCCTGCGGGATTATCGCGGTCGGTAAAGGCGCGGACGGCAAAGCCTATGTGCTGGCCGACCACAGCGTCAAAGGGCGATCACCAGAGGGCTGGGCGCGAGCCGTTGCAGCGGCGGCGGAGGCTTGGGGCGCAGACCGCGTGGTGGCCGAAGTCAACCAAGGCGGCGACATGGTCGAAAGCACCTTGCGTGCAGCCGATGTCGGGATGCCTGTGAAAAAGGTTCACGCGTCACGCGGCAAAGTTGCGCGCGCGGAACCGGTCGCGGCATTGTATGAGGGCGGCAAAGCGTTCCACGCGGGGGCATTCCCCGAGCTAGAAGACGAGCTTTGCGGCCTGATTTCGGGCGGAGGCTATGAAGGCCCGGGCCGCTCCCCTGACCGCGCCGATGCGCTTGTCTGGGCGATGACAGAATTGATGCTGGGCAAACGCGGTCTGGAGCCGCGCGTGCGGCAGCTTTAGAAATTTACAGGAGTTTTGCATGAAAATCTTCGGCTGGAAATCGGCCGGGCGGGCTTTGGCGCGTCCGGGGAAAACGCATGTGCCGCTTACGCGTCCTTATGGCGCGCGCAGCTTTGGCGGCGGCGGCGGGTTGGGTGAGTGGCCGCAATCTTATGAGGCGCAATTGCGCGAGGGGTATCTCAACAACGCGATTGCGCAGCGTGCGGTTCGGTTGGTGGCTGAAGGAGTGGCGTCTGCGCCTTTGTCCGCTTCCGACGATGCGGCGCTGGCTTTGGTCAATGCGACCAGCGGCGGCCAGGCCTTGCTGGAAACACTCGCGGCGCAGTTATTGCTGCACGGCAATGGCTATGTGCAGCTGTTGACCGCGCCTGATGGGTCATTGTGTGAGCTGTATGCTTTGCGGCCCGAACGCGTTTCGATTGAGGCCGATATACGCGGCTGGCCAGCGGCGTTTCGTTATAAAGCGGGGGAGGCGGTGACGCGGCTCGGCGCAAATGAGCTAATCCACATCCGCACGCACCATCCGCTTGATGACCATTATGGGTTGGGCTGTTTGGGCGCTGCCTCGGGCGCGATTGCGATCCACAATGCCTCGGCAAAATGGAATAAGGCGCTGCTCGACAATGCCGCGCGGCCAAGCGGCGCGTTAGTGCATGAGGCGGCGGAGGCTTTGTCAGGCGATCAGTTTGACCGGCTAAAAGAGGAACTCGCGGCGCAGTTTTCGGGCCAGGCCAATGCCGGGCGACCGATGTTGCTGGAGGGCGGGCTGAAATGGCAGGCGCTGTCTTTGTCGCCCGCCGATATGGACTTTGCTGGATTGAAAGCGGCGGCAGCGCGCGAGATTGCGTTGGCCTTTGGCGTGCCACCGATGCTGCTTGGGCTTCCGGGGGATGCGACCTATGCGAATTACCGCGAGGCGAACAAGGCATTGTGGCGGCAAGCGATTTTGCCGCTTGCGGGCAAGATATTGGACGCATTGTCCGAGGGACTGCGGCCCTGGTTTGCGGATTTGACGCTGAAGGTTGATGTCAATCAAGTGACCGCACTGAGCGAGGATCGCGAGCGGTTATGGGCGCAGGTGAGTGCGGCGGATTTCCTGACGACCGAGGAGAAGCGGGTGGCGGTTGGCTTGGCTGCTGCTCCTGATATTGCGAGGATCGATGGAAAGAACAAAACAGGTATATTAGAGCTTAAATTTAACCCTTGGCATGATCGTCAAAACGGGCAGTTCACTTTTGCCCAACAGGGTTCTCGGAATGGAAGCAGCGGAGGTAGCTTTGGCGGCGGAGGTGCAAGTGGTTCTTGGGATCCGCCCACCAAGACAAAGCCGACGCCAAAGCCGAAACCTACGATTATTCTAAAACGTCCTGCGCCAGTGATCAAACCGCGCAAGGTTGTCACCAATCCGCCGCCAAAACCCAAAGCAAGTCCGCCATCGGGTTCCCGCGAAGATCCGGTTAGCGACAAACCGTCGCCCAAGCCGACACTAACCGGGACTCCGTCGGGTGTAACATGATCGCGGCAGGCGCAGCAGCTGCAGTAGGGGGCGGCAGCCGCTGCTAAGGCCATCGCCGCCGCGAAACCGAGTGTTGTATCTCCAACGGTAAGCGCAAATGGCTACAATTTTGACACCGATGGCATTGGTCGTCTGGGTAAAATATACGGACAAATTCGACTAGATTCGGCGCAAAAGCGGTCACGGCGTTTGCAACGAGATGCCGGTAAACCAAATCGGGAACCATCGGATGATGGAGGGCATTATATCGCACGCGAATTCGGCGGACCCAATATACCCGAAAACCATTTTCCTCAAAATTCGACAATCAACCGAAGCGACTATCGCAAGCTCGAAAATAAATGGAAACGAGCTGCAAAACGTGGTGACAAGGTAGATGTAGTGATAGTACCGAAATACAATGGACCCTCAAGGCGGCCTGACTCGCTTGAGATTACCTACACGATCAATGGACGGCCTTCCTTCCGCGAAATCACGAACAAACCAAAAGGAAAAGGCAAGTGAACGATAGCGAAATGCAAGCCAACGTGAACATGGGCGATGTTTTAAATGATATTGCCCAGGAAATTGCCGAGATGCTTGGCAGGCTCCCGGATAACGCGTTTCTATATGCAGAAGTAGACGACGAAGGCCGTGAAGCGTCTGTCTTTACCGAGGGCAAGGACGGAATTTTCTGTCACAAACCCTCGGGCGAGATGTTTGCGCTTGTAGGGGAGCTTTGGGAAGCGGCCGACGACGACAAAAAATGGGCTGCGGTCGAATATGATGTTGCTGACGGAAAATTCGAGGCAAATTTCATTTTTCCGGAACAGATTGATCCCGAAGAAATATCCGATGATCGCCGCGAGCGTGCATTGCGAAAGCGTTATGGCGACAGGCCGATCACTTACCCGCCGCTAAATCCTGACCCAGACGCAGTGACTCTCGACGATCTGTAGCACCTCATAGACGAGAACGACGACTAACCTTTGCTGCCCCTGCAGCGACAAGGACTATCCACATGACAATAGAAGACAAACAGCTTGGCGAGTTGCTCGCTCAGGCATCGGAATCGGGTGCCCAGCGTGCGCTGGCGCATCTGGGGCTTTCGGACCAAAGCGCGGCTAAGGATATGGCCGATCTGCGCGAGCTGCTTTCCGCTTGGCGCGATGCGAAAAAATCGGCGCGCAAGGCGGTGGTGGAATGGCTGGTACGCGGGCTGTTGGCGCTTCTTGTCATAGGCCTTGCGCTAAAGCTAGGCCTGACGGGGTTGGTCATAAAATAATTCAAATCCTCCCCGAGCTTGTCACGGGGAGGTGGCATCAGCCGGAGCCTTTGGCGGAGGTTGATGACGGAGGGGTGCGCTCGCAAGAGCGCCAGCTGCGCTGGCGGCCCCTCCCCCCCGCGCTACGCGGGCGGTCCCCCACCCCCAGACCAGCGCGGGGGGGGTTTTAGGAGGCCGGTATTATTGGGTTTTCAGGCGTTGCCGGCCG
>JANMGR010000120.1:0-29870 GCA_031374785.1 Sphingomonadales bacterium
ATAGAATAGTAAAGCCAAGGTGTTGGTCTCACGCTTTCGCAGCGAGGACGCGTTCTTATCGACGGTATAGTTTAGCTGTTGCGCAATCGCCTCGATGCGTTTGCGGGTCTGTTCCGACACGGTCGGACTGCCGCTTAACGCGCGCGACACCGTCGGCTGTGAAACGCCAGCCAATTGTGCGATGTCAAATGATGTCGGCTTTCGCGACATTTGGTTTCCTCTTCCTGCAACTACACTACGTCTAGTGTCACATAGTTGCAACATGCGCGGCCTGATTGTCTGAATACGTATGTGGGTTCCTGTGCGTCCCATGCACAAAGGGTTATGCGTAAGATAGAAATGGCCCTCAATATCGGGGGTGGTTCGCAAAACACGTTCAACGTGGTCCGGGCAACGTCCCGACATTATGCTGGGGAGCATGTCATGAAGGTTACCAACACTACAGTTTTATCCCGTGCATCGGTCAGCGCACTTGCGCTTGGCATCGCACTTTTTGCGGCGGCTCCATCATTTGCGCAGGATGCAGACGCGCCTGCTGTTGAAGAGGAAGCAGAAGAGGGGATTATCGTCTCCGGCTTCCGCGCCAGCCTTGAAAATGCTGTCAACGAAAAGAAGAAAAGCGACCAGATACTTGAATCGGTCTCGGCGGAAGATATCGGCAAGTTGCCCGATGCATCCATCGGTGAATCGATTGCGCGTTTGCCCGGTGTTACCTCGCAACGCCTGAATGGCCGTGCTAACGTGATTGCCATCCGCGGTTTTGGGCCTGACTTTTCGCAGACCTTGCTGAATGGTCGTGAACAAACCTCGACTGGCGATAACCGAGGTGTTGAGTTTGACCAATATCCGTCTGAAATCGTCAATCAGGTCGTGGTTTACAAATCGCCTACAGCATCGCTGGTTGGCCAAGGCCTTGTCGGCACCATCGACGTTCGTACCATCCGCCCGCTTGATTATGGCAAGTCGGTTCTGGCAGTCGGCGCACGTGGCACTTATGCTGATCTGGGTGCATTGAATGCCGGTTCGAAGAAAATGGGCTATCGCGCCAATGCGACATTTGTGGATCAATTCGCTGATGACACCATCGGGATTGCGTTGTCAGCATCCTATGTCAACGAGCCTTACCAGCTTCAGGAATTTAACGCTTGGGGCTATGCAGGCAGCGGCACTGCCGCGTCGCCAAGCGTCATTGGTGGTTCGAAATCTTTTGTGACATCAACACAGTTAAAGCGTCTGGGCCTTAACGGAACGCTTCAATATCAAGCGTCTGATACAATTCGGCTGACCCTAGACGGTTTTTATTCCAACTTTAACGATGACCAAAGCAAGCGCGGCATCGAATTGCCGTTGGGCTTTGGAGCATTCGGCACAGGCTTTAACCCGGCCACAGCAACAGTGGTAAATGGTTTCACAACGGCGGGAACCTTTACCAACGTTCGCGGCGTCGTTCGCAACGATATCTTTCAGCGTAAAGCCGATTTATATTCTGTCGGTTATAACGCTGAATATGATGGCGATGATGGCTGGAAAGCATTCATCGACGTTGGTTTTTCAAAAACTGATCGTAACGAGTTGAGCATTGAAAGCTATGCAGGCACAGGATTTAACGCCGATGATATCCCGGCAAACGGAGCGTCTGCGACGATTGGTTTTGTATCGGGTCCGACCGGCACCATATTTTCGCCATCGCTGAATTACAGCAATCCCACGCTCATTCGTTTGACTGACCCCCTTGGCTGGGGCGGTGGTGTTGTCCCACAGGCGGGCTATTATAATAACCGCATCGTTCAGGACGAGCTGCAGCAATACCGTGTAGGCGTTGAAAAAGAACTGGAAGGTTTCTTTTCAGCCGTCAAATTCGGTATGAATTACACAAACCGTGACAAGAGCCTGACACCTGATGAATCGCTTGTGCGGCTTCGCGGCGGTGCGACATCTTTGCCTATTCCTACTAACGCATTGCTTCGCCCCACGAACCTTAGCTATCTGGGCCTAGGCCCAATCGTCAGCTATGATGCACGCGGGCTGATTGCTGATGGCACTTTGGTGCTCGTGCGCAATACATCGCCAGACATTCCTGCAAAAGCGTTCGCAGTCGCAGAAGATCTCATGACCGCCTATTTACAAGCGGATATCGATCAGGAAGTGGGTAGCGGAACCTTGACCGGCAATATCGGCGTGCAGGCGATCAATACCGACCAGTCATCAACCGGACTCGTTTTTAACGGCGTCGGCTATACGAGGATAACTGGAGGTATTAATTATTGGGATGTCCTTCCCAGCCTGAACCTTTCGATGCGGTTTGACAGCGATGTTGTGATCCGTTTCGCCGCATCAAAGCAAATCCAGCGTCCCAAGCTTGACGATCTTCGTGTCGCGGTTAGCTATGGCGTAGCCAATGGAACGCTTAATGGTCAGCCAATCCGCTTTGTCGATGGTAACGGTGGCAATCCACAGCTGCTGCCGTATCGCGCAAACGCGTTCGACCTTAACGTTGAGAAATACTTCGGTAATTCAGGCGTTGTTTCGGTTCAGCTGTTTTATAAGGATATTCAGCAGTTCATTTCAAAGGATAAGTTTTTCTTTGATTACACCGGGTTCCCGCTCGATCCTAATCAGCTGCCGCCAACGCAGGCATTGGGTATCCGTGAAGCACCGACCAACGTCGGCGGCGGAAAGCTCTATGGTGCCGAACTTGCTCTGACATTGCCGTTCAGCAACTTTAGCGAAGCCTTGGATGGTTTTGGCGTCACTGGCGGTATTGGTTACACCAAATCGAAGGTTCGCGATGGCGGCGGTAACATCACTGCTATCCCGGGCTATTCGAAATGGGTCGCCAACGGCACCGCCTATTTTGAAAAATGGGGCTTTAACAGCCGCGTGAGTGCTCGTTATCGCTCGACCTTCTTGGGTGACTTCACAGGCTTTGGCGGGTCGCCAACGCGCCGCACTGCACTTGGCGAATTGATCGTCGATGCGCAAATCGGTTATGATTTCAAGGAAGGCGCGCTTAACGGCCTGTCGGTTACCTTGCAGGGTCAAAACCTAACGGACGAACGTTTTGCATCAGTGGGTTCAAACCGTTTGCAAGTCATCGACTACCAGATTTACGGTCGTCGTTTCCTTGCCGGATTTAGCTATAAGTTCTAAAGCTTGTAGGCATGGAGTCCCGCCCGCAGGGTCGCTGGGCGGGACTTTTCATGAAGGGCGGATACCCTTTTTAATAAGGCTGAAATCATGGCGGTAGGTGCTGCACTTCGGACTATCGTCATCGTCGGGGGTGGCAGCGCAGGCTGGATGACGGCTGCTGCACTTTCCCGATTTCTGGCGCGTGGCTGGTCGATCCGGCTCGTGGAATCCGAAGAGATTGGCACGGTCGGGGTTGGCGAGGCGACGATACCGCAGATCCGGCATTTCAATGCTGCGCTTGGCATACACGAGGACGCCTTCATCCGCGCAACGCAAGCCACGTTCAAGCTTGGTATCGAATTTTCCGACTGGCTGCGCCCCGGTGAAAGCTATATCCACGCATTCGGACAGGTTGGCCGCGATCTCGGGCTGACCCCCTTTCACCATTACTGGCTGCGCGCTGTGGCGAACGGCGCAAATGAGGGGTTAGAAGCATATTCGCTGTCGGCAAGCGCGGCACAGGCGAATCGTTTCATACGCGGCAATCCCACACCTAATGCGCCCCTTGGGCCGATGACCTATGCCTATCATTTCGACGCGGGGCTGTATGCGGCTTTTTTGAGGAAGCAGGCTGAGGCTCAGGGCGTGGTTCGCACCGAAGGCAAAATAGCCAGCGTCCGTCGCAACAGCGAAAGCGGGGATATCGCAGCGGTAAAGCTAGAGGATGGCAGCGAAATCAAGGGCGACCTGTTTGTCGATTGCTCCGGCTTTCGCGGGCTACTGATTGAGGAGGCTTTACAGACAGGCTATGAAGATTGGACCCGCTGGCTGCCGTGCGATCGTGCCGTGGCGGTGCCTTGTGAAAGCGTGTCGCCATTGACGCCTTATACGCGGTCCAGCGCGCAAAAGGCAGGTTGGCAATGGCGCATCCCGTTGCAACATCGCATCGGTAACGGCCATGTGTATTGCAGCGCGCATATCAGTGATGATGAGGCGACCGCCAATTTGCTCGCCAATCTTGACGGCGCTCCGCTAAGCGATCCCCGACCGATCAAGTTTACAACGGGTATGCGGCGGAAATTCTGGAATCACAATGTGGTGGCTTTCGGTCTTGCCAGCGGTTTCATCGAGCCACTGGAATCGACTAGCATACACCTTATCCAATCGGGGATTGAACGGCTTCTGAAATTCCTGCCCAATGGTCCTGTCGCCGCCGCCGACACCGATGCCTATAACCGCCAGGCCGTGTTTGAATATGAACGTATCCGTGATTTCATAATCCTGCATTATCACGCCAATCAACGCGACGAGCCATTTTGGAAAGAGTGCCGCCACATGGCGATTCCCGATACGCTGACCGAAAAGCTAGAGGTTTTCCGCGCCAACGGACGTATTTTCCGCGTGAGCGAGGAACTGTTCACCGAGCTTGGCTGGTTGCAGGTGATGGTGGGGCAGGGGATTATGCCTGCGCGCTATAATCCGCTTGCCGAGCAGCTGACGGAAACTGAGCTCAACGGCTTTCTTGGCGCAACCCGCCAGATTGTCGACGCCAGCGTCGCCGCCATGCCGAGTCATTCCGACTTTATCACCCGCAATTGTGCAGCAGGATTACATTGATGTTAGAGAAACTGCTTTTATCGCTGTCGCTAATCGCCAGCATCGCTGTCCCTGTTGCCGCAAGGGATTACCGGCAGCGACTGCCCGAAGATGAAGTCATCTATTTCGTCCTTCCCGACCGGTTCGCCAATGGTGACGTTAAAAACGACACCGGCGGTATCAAGGGCGACCGGATGAAGCATGGTTTCGATCCGACGCATAAAGGCTTTTATCAGGGCGGCGATTTGAAAGGCCTGACGCAGAAACTGGATTATATTCAGGACATGGGGGTTACTGCGATCTGGTTTGCGCCGGTTTTTAAAAACAAAGCTGTGCAGGGTGGGCCGGGGCAGGAAAGTGCGGGCTATCACGGCTATTGGGTCACCGATTTTACCAGCATCGACCCGCATTTCGGCACCAATGCCGAGTTTAAGGCTTTCGTCGATGCAGCGCATGGGCGCGGGATGAAAGTTTATATGGACATCATCACTAACCACAGCGCAGATGTCATCAGTTACAAAGAATGTCCGGTTAGTTCGTGCAGCTATCGCAGTCGCGCCGACTATCCTTACTCGCGCCGTGCCGCCGACGGTGCTGCGATCAACGATGGCTTTGCGGGCGACAGCGTGCAGACGCCAGAGAATTTCGCCAAGCTGACGGACTTCAACTACGCCTACACGCCAATGGTGTCGGACGCGGAGAAGAATGTTAAAGTTCCGCCATGGCTAAACGATGTTCGCTGGTATCACAATCGCGGCGATACGACCTTTCGCGGCGAAAATTCGGTGATGGGTGATTTCGTTGGGCTGGATGATCTCTACACCGAAAATCCCCGCGTAGTGGATGGTTTTATCGAGATTTACGGCGACTGGATTGACCGGTTTGGCGTGGATGGGTTCCGTATCGATACCGCCAAGCATGTGAACCCTGAATTCTGGGCCAAGTTTGCACCTGCAATGCTGGAGCGTGCCAAGGCAAAGGGCATCCCTAACTTCCACATTTTCGGAGAGGTCGCAAACGAGGGGCATAATGTTCACGAACAGGCGTTGCACACCCGCGTTGCAGGCTTCCCCGCTGTGCTCGATTTCGCCTTTCGCCGCGCCGCGATGGAGGTCGTTGGTGGCAAGCAAGGATCCGAGATTTTTCAGCAGTTGATCGAAGCGGATAATCTGTATGCCGAAAGCGCCAAGCAGGGGCGGCGGCTGCCGACGTTCCTTGGCAACCATGACGGCGGCCGTTTTGCCCGCGATATGCGGACAGCCAATCCGCAAGCTGACGACGCTGAAATACTGAAGCGCGTGTTGCTAGGTCACGCCATGATGTTCACGATGCGCGGTGTGCCGACGGTCTATTCAGGGGATGAGCAAGGCTTTGCCGGAGACGGCGGCGATCAAGACGCGCGCGAGACTTTATTTGCGTCCAAGGTTGCAGTCTATCTCGACAACACACTCGTTGGCACAAATGCGACGCACGCGCAGGACAATTTCGGGACGGACCACGCGATCTATCGTAGCGTCGCCGAACTGTCCAAAATGCGTATTGGCTCGCCGGCGTTGCGGCGCGGTAAAACCGTTGTCCGCAATTATAGCGACAAGCCCGGCCTGTTCGCGTTCAGCCGCATCGATGAAGCCAGCGGCGAGGAAGTGCTGATCGTTGCCAACACATCAAACACGCCGCTGTCAGCCAATGTCGAGATTGACCCGCGCGCCAAGGCCTTGTCGTCGATGCGCGGCATGTGCCCTACGGCACTGTCTGCACCGGGCGCCATTGGCATCACTCTACCTCCCCTCGAATATATGGTTTGCCGCGTTAAATGACCGATAATACCAATCCTCTTCCTAGCACAGAATCGGGCCGAGAATGGTGGCGCGGCGCGACCATTTATCAGGTCTATCCGCGCAGCTTTTGCGATTCCAACGGCGATGGCATTGGCGACTTAGCGGGGATCACCTCAAAGCTGGATTATATAATCTCGCTGGGTGTCGACGCGCTGTGGATTTCGCCGTTCTTCACTTCGCCGATGAAGGATTTTGGTTATGACGTTGCCGATTATTGCGATGTCGATCCGATCTTTGGCACGCTGGCCGATTTTGATACGCTGATTGCCAAGGCGCACGCGCTGGGCCTGCGCGTGATGGCTGATCTGGTGTTTTCACACACATCAGATCAGCATGATTGGTTCGCGCAAAGCCGGACCAATCAAGACAATGCAAAGGCCGATTGGTATGTCTGGGCGGACGCAAAGCCCGATGGCTCGCCGCCGAACAATTGGGCGTCGGTCTTTCACGGGGCCGCATGGACTTGGGATGCCCGGCGGCGACAGTATTACATGCACAATTTCTTGAAGGAACAGCCGCAGTTGAATGTGCATAACCGCGATGTGCAGGATGCGCTGTTGAATGTTGCGCGCTTCTGGCTTGACCGCGGCGTCGATGGCTTCCGTGTCGATGCGATCAACTTTGCGATGCACGATCCGCAATTGCGCGACAACCCTGCTGCGCCTTACGGTGTTGGGCCGCGAACACGGCCGTTTGATTTCCAACTGAAAGTGCACAATCAGTCGCACCCCGATATCCCGTTATTTATCGAACGCTTTCGCGCGCTGACCGATGAATATGATGCGCGCTTTTCGGTGGCCGAGGTTGGTGGCCCCGAACCTGACAAAGAAATGAAAGCTTTCACGGCGGGTGAAACCCATTTCAATAGCGCTTACGGCTTTGACTTTCTCTATGCCGAAAAACTGACGCCACCTTTGGTGCGGCAAGCGCTTGAAAACTGGCCAGACGCGCCGGACATCGGATGGCCCAGCTGGGCGCTATCGAATCACGATGCCCCGCGTTGGCTAAGCCGCTGGGCCCCCGCTGAAGAGCGCGATGCTTATGCGCGGATGGTGATGCTGATGTTTGTTGCGCTGCGCGGGAACATCATTCTGTGGCAGGGTGAGGAGCTTGGCCTGACCCAAGTCGATATCCCATTTGGGAAATTACAGGACCCAGAAGCCATCGCCAATTGGCCGCTGACGCTTAGCCGCGATGGCACACGCACGCCGATGCCTTGGGTCGCACAGGATGAACATGGTGGTTTTAGCAGTGCAGAACCTTGGTTGCCGCTAGGCGCAGAAAATGCTGCGCGTGCAGTTGACCGGCAGGAGGCCGACCCTACGTCTTTGTTGCATCTGACCCGTCTTCTAATCGCTTTGCGCAACGCCAATGATGCGTTGCTTGTCGGTGCGCTGAATGTGATTGAGGCGAGCAACGACCTTTTGGTGTTTGAACGCATCAGCGTCGGGCAACATTTGGTCTGTGCGTATAATTTTTCGGCTAAACTATTGCGTTGGACTCCCGCTCAGCCCGACCGTTGGCGGGTTATAGAAAGCGTGAATGAAGGATCGGCATGGGAACTGCCTGCATTCGGGGGGTTGATCGCGGAACGGATTGCATAATAGGAGAATGAGGATGTTGAAAAAATGTGCAGGCGCGATTGCCGCCGCCGGGTTGGTGATTTTGTCTCCATCCGCCTTTGCTGAAACAGTGGCAACGGCATCCTCCCCCAATGGCAATGTGACAGTCGAGCTGAACATCGATGGCGATGGGCGCGTTGCCTATAGCGTTGCCCGCAAAGGCAAACCCATCCTTGCGCCGTCCAAGCTGGGCTTTTTATTCACCGATGCTGTGAAACTTGACCGACGCCTCTCGGTAACGGGTCAAGAGGTGAAAGATTTTGACGAAAGCTGGACACAGCCTTGGGGCGAGTGGACCAACATCCGTAACCAGCACCGCGAGCTGAAAGTCCATCTGAAAGAGACCACAGCGCTCGCGCGCGTATTCACCGTCACGTTCCGTATCTTCAACGACGGTGTCGGCTTTCGTTATGAATTCCCCGAACAGCCCAATCTGCCGCAAGCCAATATCGCTGACGAGCTGACGGAGTTCGCCTTTGCCAGCGACGCGACCGCGTGGTGGAAGCCCGCGTTTTTGTGGAATCGCGAGGAGTATTTGTACAACAAAACGGCTTTGTCCGCCATCAGCAACGCTGACACACCAGTGACGATGAAGCTGGCCGATGGCACGCATGTCGCGCTGCACGAAGCGGCATTGGTTGATTATTCGGGTATGGCGGTATCGCGCACCGAAGGGAACACGTTGCGCGCAGCACTCCATCCCGGCGCAGGCGAGCCAAAAGTGCAGAAAAAGGGGGCTTGGCAAACGCCTTGGCGCACGCTGATTATCGCCGATGATGCGGCGGGGATTTATCAAAGCCATTTGATGCTTAACCTTAACGAGCCGAACAAGCTGGGCGATGTCAGCTATATCAAACCGGGCAAGTTCGCCGGTGTTTGGTGGAACATGATCAAGGGCGAATGGAGCTGGGCGCGCGGGCCAAAGCATGGTGCGACTAACGAGAATGTGAAGCGCTATATCGATTTTGCTTCTGCCAACAAAATCCCGCATCTGCTGGTCGAAGGCTGGAATGTCGGCTGGGACGGCGACTGGTTCGGGAATGGCTATGACATGGATTTTGCCAAGCCAACGCAAGATTTCGATGTCGACATGCTGGTGGCCTATGCCAAGAAAAAGGGCGTCCGCCTGATTGGGCATCATGAAACCGGTGGTGCTGCCACCCATTATGAAAAGCAGTTCGACAAGGCATTCAAATTCGCCACCGACAACAATTACATGGTGGTCAAGACAGGCTATGTGACCGATGCGGCGCAGATGGAGCGACAGGACGGCGATGGCAAAACACTCCGCGAATGGCATCAGGGGCAGTGGATGGTCAATCACCAGATCCGGGTGCTTGAGGCTGCCGCCAGGTATAAAATCGGCATCGATGCCCATGAGCCGGTTAAAGGCACGGGCCTGCAACGCACTTACCCGAACTATGTCGCGCGAGAGGGGATGCGCGGGATGGAGTATAATGCGTGGGGCGGAAAGAACCCTCCCGAGCATGAAGCCAATGTCGTTTTCACGCGAATGCTCGAGGGGCCGATGGATTTCACGCCGGGTGTTCTGAGCCTGAAGGGCCAGAATGACAGCGACATTTTGTCAACGATCGCCAAGCAGCTGGCGCTTTATGTGGTGATCTACTCGCCCGTTCAGATGGTTGCGGACACACCGGAAAACTATGCCAAATACCCGAAAGAAATGAAATTCATCCGCGACGTGCCAACCGATTGGCAGGACAGCCGCGTGCTGAATGGGGAGATTGGCGACTTCGTCACGATGGCGCGCAAGGAACGCGGCGGCGAAGGCTGGTATATAGGTGCTGTGGGTGATGAGATGGAACGTAAAGTGTCGTTCAAGCTCGATTTCTTGACACTGGGCAAAAAATACAAAGCAGAGATTTACCGCGATGGCGACGATGCCGATTACCGCACCGATAAACGCCATTCGATCATCATCGAAAGCAAAGACCTGACCAGCGCCGATAGCCTTGACATGCGGATAGCACCGGGCGGCGGCTTTGCTATCCGGCTCGTGCCCGCTAAGTGACACAAAAGCCGCCTGCCCGGATCATTATCCTTGGCGGCGGCACCGCAGGGTGGATGGCGGCGAATTTGCTGGCAAAGGCCTGGGGGGGGCTCGGCTGCAAAGTCACCTTAGTTGAATCACCCGATGTGGGCATCATCGGTGTAGGTGAAGGGTCTACGCCGCAGTTGCGTGGCTTCTTCCGCACATTAGGTATGGACGAAGCCGACTGGATGCCAAAGTGCAATGCCACCTATAAAAACGGCATTACCTTCAAGGGCTGGTCCGAGCGTCCGGGATTTGAAAGCTATTACCACCCGTTTAACACCGAGGTCGATGCGCGCACGCTCGACAGTTTCACCTATAACACCCGGGCAAGGCGGACAGGGCGCGACGTCTGGGCACATCCTGACAGGTTTTTCTTGCCTGCAGTGTTGAGCGCAAAACAGCTTGCGCCGATTGCGGCGGAAAGCTTCCCCTTTGATGTTAGTTATGGCTATCATTTTGATGCCCATTTGGTTGGGAATGTGCTGCGCGATCATGCCAAGAGTTTGGGCGTGGAGCACTTGGAACGGCACATCGTGCAGGTTGCAGTTGCCGAGAATGGCGAGGTTTCCGCATTACTGACCAAAGACGACGAGCGGATCGAAGGCGATTTCTTTATCGATTGCAGCGGCTTTCGCGGGAGCATTATTCAAGAAGTATTGGGCGAGAGGTTTATATCGTTCGCCGACAATTTGTTTAATGACAGCGCGGTCGTCATGCCTACGCCTGCCGACCCTGCCGGCACCAATCCGCACACCAATGCAACGGCGCTATCGGCGGGCTGGGCTTGGGATATCCCGCTGACCAACCGCACCGGCAATGGCTATGTCTACGCCAGCGGCTATATCGACAAGGATGCCGCCGAGACCGAATTGCGTGCACATTTGGGATTGCTCGACAGCGATATCGCAGCGCGGCATTTGTCGATGAAAGTTGGCCGCGTCGGACGTAGCTGGGTCGGCAATTGCCTCGCCGTCGGCTTATCCCAAGGCTTTATCGAACCTTTGGAGGCGACAGCACTCCATATTGTGCAAGCTACGGTCGAGGGCTTTATCGAACATTTTGAGACCGGTGACCACGATGCGTTCAACCAACGTATAGGCGCCCGCTATGATGGCATCCGTGACTATATCGTCTGTCACTATCGCGTGAACCGCCGCACCGACACGCAATATTGGCGCGACAATGCGGCGAACCAGAACCTGTCAGACACGCTGAAAATCATCATGACCAGCTGGTTTCGCGGCGAGGATTTAGGCGCGACCATAGCCGAGCTTGATATCAGCAAATATTACAGCAGCCTATCATGGCACTGCTTGCTAGCGGGTTATGGCACGTTTCCAAACGATGCGCAGATAACGCCGCCGGTGGATGATATCATGGTTGTTGATATGGAGCAGATCGATGACTTTTTGTCGCGTTGTGCGTTGAATTTCGGCGACCATAAAGCTTTACTTCAAACGATGAAGAAAAGCTAAATCATAAGAAAAGCCGAAATTGCAATCGATTGTTGCGCTTGTTTGAAATAGGCGTAGAACAGCAATTGAGGGACTGGCAAAATGCCAGCGGTGAGGAGATGTATGGCGCAATCAATGGCTGCTACGGAGAATGTTTCGGCAGGTGTAAAGCCGATCCTATCGGGCTCAAAAATCCTCCAGATGAACCTCGGCTTTCTTGGCCTGCAATTCAGCTTCGGTTTGCAGCAAGCGAATATGACGCCGATCTGGGCTTATCTGGGCGCAGACGAGGCGGATTTTCCCTGGCTGGGTATCGCAGGGCCGTTGACCGGCCTGATCGTGCAGCCAATTATCGGCGTGATGTCCGACCGCACCTTGTCGCGCTTTGGACGGCGTACGCCTTACTTTTTGATCGGTGCGATTATGTGCATGGCGGGGCTGTTTTTCATGCCGCTGTCGCAAAGCGTGTTGATGGCGTTTTCGATCCTCTTCATTCTCGACGTTGGCAACAATGTGACGATGGAGCCTTACCGCGCTTATGTGAACGATCGGCTGGATGAACAACAGCGCGGCTTTGGCTTTTTGTCGCAAAGCGCGTTCACCGGTCTTGCGCAGTGCCTTGCCTATGCCAGCCCGTTTTTACTGGTGACATGGTTTGGCGTATCAAAAATTGCTGAGCCGGGGCAGATTCCGGACTATACGCGGATTGCGTTTTACATCGGCGCAGTGCTGTCGATTGCGACGATCCTCTGGTCGATATTGCGTGTGCCCGAATTGCCACTTACGCAGGCCGAACGCATTCGGATTCAAGGGCTGCCTAAATCTTTCGGCTCTTACTTCACCGAGATTGGCGAAGCATTCCGCGAGATGCCAACCGCCATGCGATCGATGGCGTGGATGAGCCTGTTCCAATGGTATGCGATGTGCTGTTATTGGGGCTATCGCACGCCTGCGATTTCAAGGGCGCTGTTCGGCACGTCGGATGCAAGCACCGCGCAGTTCCGTGAGGCTGATCTGCTGTCTGGCCCAATGGGCGCATTCTATAACCTGATCGCCTTTGCCACAGCTTTTGCGATGATACCGGTCGCGCGAAAGATGGGTGCGTCTAAACTGCACGGGGTGGCGCTGGTGCTTGGTGGGCTCGGCATGATCGCATTGCCCATGACGAGCAGCTTGCCGGTCATGTGGGTCATGATGGCGTTCATGGGGCTTAGCTGGGGGTCGATTATGGGCAATCCCTACATCGTTCTTGCTAACGCAATTCCCGCGGAGCGCACCGGCGTCTATATGGGCATTTTCAACATGATGATCTGCGCACCGATGTTGCTGTTCGCGGCGACGATGACGTTTATGTATAAACCCCTGCTCGGTGGTGATCCGCGCAACGTGATGATCTTTGGCGGAGTGTGTATGCTGGCTGCGGCCTTTGCTGTGTTCCGCATCAGGGAGCCGCAAGGCCAAGCAGCTTTGGCCTGATTTAGGCTTGTAAGCACCGCTTTGCCCTTGCACTAAGCGGCCAATGACGTATTTTTTGAATCTACAGGGGAAAGCCGTTTCCCTAATCCTTGAGCTGTCCGAGGGTGAAGCGCCTTTGTGGCGTTATTGGGGCCCGCGTTTGCCCGATGATGTCGCGCTGTCGCCATTGCGCGCATCAAGGCCAACGCCAAGTTTCAGTCTGGATTTTGACCAGCCGCTCTCGATATTCCCAGGCCTTGGCGTGGGCTGGTTTGGCGAGAGTGCTTTGCTGGCTCATCGTGGTGGTCGTGATTGGACCTTTCAGGCTACGACCAGTGCCGTTGAACAGAGCGGGCAAGTCGCCATCGTTCGACTGACCGATGATGTCGCGAAGATAGCAGTGGCCATCACGCTAAACCTTGATGCCGAAAGCGATGTCCTGACGGTTTCAACGGTGCTTACGAATTTGGGTGATGCGACGCTTGATGTGCAATGGCTGGCGGCCGGGACGCTGCCTTTGCCGGTAGACGCCCGCGAAGTACGCTCTTTCGGCGGACGTCATAATGATGAATTTGTCCCCGTCACAGATCCGCTGACGCGCAGCACTTGGCGGCGTGAAAACCGGCGCGGGTTGACCTCGCACGATTGCTTCCCCGGTGCGATTGTCGAGGCGGAGGGCGCGACTTACGGCGCGCAGTTGGCATGGTCTGGCAATCATGTGCAAGGTATCGAATGGCTCGATGACGGACGGTTTCAGTGGCAGATGGGCGAATGGCTTGCCCCCGGCGAACTGCGCTTGGCGGCTAGTGAGAGCATCACGACGCCGGAAATGCTGGCGACATGCGGTGTGGATGCCAATGCGGTGGCGCAGAATTTCCATGCTGCCATCCGGCAACGGATCACTTGGCCAGACGGCATAATGAAACCGCGCCCGGTGCATTTGAACACATGGGAGGGTTTTTATTTCGACCATGACGAAGCGGCGCTGATGCAGTTGGCGGATGCAGGCGCGGCGGTCGGCATCGAACGCTTTGTGCTGGATGATGGCTGGTTTGAAGGTCGCAATGATGACACCAGTTCGCTTGGCGATTGGTGGACTGATCCAGCGAAATATCCGAATGGCCTGAAACCGTTGGCCGATCACGTTGTCGGCCTTGGCATGGAATTCGGCCTGTGGGTCGAGCCGGAAATGGTGAACCCTGACAGCGATTTATACCGCGCGCATCCCGACTGGGCGTTGGCTACGCCGGGGCGACCCGTTATCACCGCGCGCAATCAGCTGGTGCTCGATATGGCCAAACCAGAGGTTAGCGATTATCTGTTTGAGAAGATCGCGGTATTGCTGAAAGACTTGCCGATCAGCTATTTGAAATGGGATCACAACCGCGACTTGACCACTGCTGGGGCGCAGCCGCAGTATCGCAAACAGGTTACGGCTGCCTATGCGCTGATGGCGCGTCTGCGCGCTGCTTTTTCGCATGTAGAGATCGAGGCGTGCGCAGGCGGCGGTGGGCGGATTGATGCTGGAGTTATTCGGCATACGCACCGGTTTTGGACGAGTGACAATATCGATGCGGTCAGCCGAGTGTCTATCCAGCGGGGGTTTTTGCAGTTTATGCCGCAGGAATTGATGGGATCGCACATCGGTGCTTCACCGGCCCATGAAACAGGACGCAGTCAGTCGATGGATTTTCGGGGTGCAGTGGCGTTACCGGGGCATTTTGGCGTGGAACTGGATGTCCGCAAATTGAGCGACGCCGACCGAACAAGGCTGGCCAAGTGGATCGCTAGATACAAGGCACATCGCGACCGGCTACATTGCGGCAAAGTCTGGCTGGGCGAAGGCGATGATAATCTGTGGTGGCAAGCGCATGGCGATACCGATGGGCTGTTGCTGCTCGTCTATCGCGTCGTGCCGCAGTCGCATCGACACGCGCCTGTTGTGAGGCTGCCGATGCTGGACGCCAGCCGACGTTATCGGGTTGATGGCGTAGAATATGACGGCGCATGGCTGATTCAACACGGTCTTGTCTTGCCGACAATGAAGGCCGAGACCAGCCTGATGATCGAGGTAAAACCCGCATGATATTTGACCCTGCAGAACATCCGCATCGACGTTATAATCCGTTGCGTGATGAATGGATATTGGTGTCGCCGCACCGCGGCAAGCGCCCGTGGCAGGGGCAGGAGGACGCGCCAGATGTGGAGTTGCGAGCAGCGTATGATCCGGATTGCTATCTCTGTGCGGGCAACGCGCGTGTCACAGGAGAAGTTAACCCAGATTATGCGGGCACGTTTGTCTTCGCTAATGACTTCGCCGCTCTGCTGCCCGATGCGCCAGCGCCAACAGACAGCAACCTGCTGTTCCGCGCAGAGGGCGCACGCGGATTAAGCCGCGTTATTTGCTTCTCCCCCGATCACGGCAAAACATTGCCACAACTTCCGCTTTCCCAAATCGAGGGCATAATCGACACTTGGGCCGCGCAGATCGCCGACCTCGGTTCGACTTATGCTAATGTGCAGGTGTTTGAAAACAAGGGCGCGATGATGGGTTGTTCCAACCCGCATCCGCATGGGCAGGTGTGGGCAACTTATTATGTTCCTCAAGAGCTGGCAACCGAGGACCGCACGCAAGCCGCTTGGGCTGGCGCGAAGCCGATGCTGCTCGAACTGGCGGAGCGCGAAGCGGACGGGCCGCGTGTTGTCGTTATGACACCGCACTGGCTGGCAATCGTTCCGTATTGGGCTAGCTGGCCGTTTGAAACGTTGCTGTTGCCGCGCTTTTCGGTGCAACGGATACCTGAACTTACAGCCGAGCAGCGCGCCGATCTAGCGGTCGCGCTCAAAGAACTCACCGCGCGTTACGACAATCTCTTCCGCTGTTCTTTCCCTTATTCGATGGGCTGGCACGGCGCGCCGTTTACCGATGGACCAAGGGATCATTGGCAACTTCACGCGCATTTCTATCCGCCATTGCTGCGTTCGGCATCTGTGCGCAAATTCATGGTTGGCTATGAAATGCTGGCCGAAGCGCAGCGCGATTTGACGCCAGAGCAAGCGGCTGAAAAGTTACGTGCGGTATCACCTATTCACTGCCGCGAGGGCGAATGATTGACGCATTAAGCACGCTGTTTCGCACAAGCTTTGGGGCGTCTCCGACGCTTGTCACCCGTGCGCCGGGGCGGGTGAATTTGATTGGCGAACATACCGATTACAATGACGGTTTTGTTCTGCCCTGTGCGATTTCCAAACAGACGATGGTCGCGGTTCGCCCGCGTGAGGACGGGATTGTCAATATCGTCGCGGGTGATCTGGCGGGAGCAACAACACGCTTTTCGCTCAATACCGCAATCCACCCCGATGCCACAGCCTCTTGGTCTAACTATGTGCGCGGTATGGCGAGTTTGCTTCTGGCGGAGGGGCTGGAATTTCCCGGCGTCGATATGGCGATCCTTGGCGATATGCCGCAGGGGGCAGGGTTATCGTCTTCGGCAGCACTTGAGAATGCGTCCGGTTTGGCGTTTGCGACACTCGCCGGACAGCCAGACTTCGACCGCACCCGCCTTGCGCAAATCGGCCAGCGCACTGAACATGAATTTGCCGGATGCAATTGCGGTATCATGGATCAGCTGGTCAGTGCGCGGGCGGAGGCGGGTTCAGCGCTGTTGATCGATTGCCGCAGCCTACAGGTGCAGCCTGTAGCAATCCCCGATGATGCAGCGATCCTAATTGTTCATTCTGGCATCAGCCGTGGGCTGGTTGACGGCGAATATAATGCGCGCCGCGCGCAATGTGAGGCGGCTGCGGCATATTATGAAGTTACGGCGTTGCGCGATCTGAAGACGCTACCCAATCAAGACGATTTAGACACTGTCGCGTGGCGACGCGCGCGGCATGTGATTACTGAAAACGCCAGAACGCTAGCGGCTGCGGATGCACTAAAGCGCAGCGATCTTGTCAGTCTAGGACGGCTGATGGCGGAATCTCACGCATCGATGCGCGATGATTTTGAGATCACTTTGCCTGCGATCGATCGCCTTGTCTCGATACTCGCCGACACGATTGGCGACGCAGGGGGTGCGCGCATGACAGGTGGCGGTTTTGGCGGAGCAGTTGTTGCTTTGGTCGCCAAGGATCGTCTAGTCCGTACCATAGATGCAGTCCTCCAGCATTACCGAACCCCCGATGGGAAGCGGCCCGAGATCATGGTCGAGCAACCTTCAGCGGGCGCGTCACTGATCGTCTGAACTGCTAGCGGCAGTTCCCATCCGGGCCGCAAATTGCAATCGATTGTCGTTTTTGCTGGAAAATGTCAAATCCGGCGTTATGAGCGATTGGGATTGAGTATCGGGGAGCATCGCAGTGAATATCGAGGCGTCGAAAAACCGAACGACGCGCTGGACCGCCGAGCATGTCTCGGTGCTGGCGGACGCCGCGATTCCGCAAATGCGAGTTGTCGATGCGACCGATGTGACGCCCGCGATTCCCGGCCTGATGCTGTGGGATATGTGGCCAGTGCAGCTCCATGATGGCGCAACGGTGATCGTCGATGGCTGGGAAGTCTGGGTTATTATGTCGGCTGCGCGGGACCTGCATCCTGATGCCCGCCACGATGTCGCGCGGTTGCGGCTGGCGATGTTCCGCAATGGCGTTTGGCGCGACTGCGGTGATTTGCTGCCAGAAGGCCTCAATCCAGGTGCTCGTGAATGGGCAGGGTCAACGGTGTACGATCCGATCTCGGGCGCGCTGACATTGTTCTACACAGCAACGGGCAGACGTGGTGAGGTATCGCGGTCTTTTGAACAGCGGCTGTTCCAAACAACTGGTCGGCTGATAATTGATGACGGCGCAGTCAGCACAATCGGCTGGTTCGAACCGTTTGAAAACATCATTAGCGACGATCATCATTACGTTGTCGCGCGCGAAGCGGAGGGCCGCCCCGGCTATATCAAGGCGTTCCGCGACCCCTGTCATTTCCGCGACCCTGCCGATGGCAAAGACTATCTGTTGTTCACAGCATCGTTCAAGGCTTCGGTCAGCGAGTTCAATGGCGTGGTCGGAATTGCAGTGGCGGACGGCGACTGCTTTGCCGAATGGACGTTGCTGCCGCCTTTGCTCTCAGCCGACACCCTGAACAACGAAATGGAACGTCCGGTGTTACGTGTGTACAACGGCCTCTATTATGCATTTTGGTCGACACAGCGGCGCACCTTTGCTCTCGATGGCCCATCTGGCCCCAACGGTCTTTACGGCATGGTTGCCGATACGTTGTTCGGCCCATACCGTCCTCTAAATGGCAGCGGCTTAGTTGCCGCCAACCCGTTGGAAGAGCCGCTGCAAACCTATAGCTGGTGGGTGACGCAAGATTTGGAAGTCGCAGGCTTTATCGACCATTGGGGGCTGAAAGGCCGGAACCTGGAAACTAACCCTGATCTGGTGATTAGCCAGTTTGGCGGCACCCCCGCGCCACGTTTTCGCATTGCGTTGGATAGCGACAAGGCACACATCATCTCGTCATGAGCAAAAAGCGTTATGGTTTGGTAGAGGCAGGCGGCACGAAATTCGTGCTGGGCGTTGCCACCGGTAAAGACGATATTGAAGCGACCACGCGGATTGATACAACTACGCCTGAGGAAACAATGGCCACAGTCGTCGACTGGTTTCGCGAACAGGGCCAGTTATCGGCGATAGGCGTTGCCAGTTTTGGTCCGCTGGAGCTGGATAGATCATCGCCCGATTGGGGCCGTATCACCAAGACGACAAAGCCGCACTGGAGCGGAGCCGACATTGCTGGACGGTTGCAGAGCGCGCTAGGTTGTGCAGTCGCCATAGACACCGACGTTAACGGCGCAGCACTTGCAGAATATCATTGGGGCGCGGGCCAAGGACAACGGTCAATGCTGTATTTCACCATCGGCACCGGTATTGGCGGTGGCGCGATTGTTGACGGCAAGATATTACAAGGGCTTAGCCACCCCGAAATGGGCCATATCCGGCTGCCGCGTCATCCCGATGATCTGGACTTTGCCGGAATATGCTCCTTCCACGGTGATTGTCTGGAGGGGCTGGCGAGCGGTCCTGCGATCCATGCGCGCTGGGGATCATCGCTGTCGCAATTGCCCGCCGATCATGTTGCGCATGACATCATCGCCTATTACCTCGCGCAATGTGTTGTAACGATGCAGTCGATTTTTGAACCCGGACGCATCATCTTTGGTGGTGGTGTTATGGGGACGCCGGGCTTAATCGATCGCGTGCAGCGTCAAGCAGTGACGCTTGGCGGTGGCTATTTCCGAGGCGACCCAAACGAGATCGTCGTGCTGCCGGGACTGGGCGACAAAGCCGGACTGCTTGGCGCGTTGGCGCTGGCGCAATTGGCTTAAGTCGAGTTCCGCACAACCAATTCGGGTTGCAATACAACCGACGCTGTATCCTCCCCAGCGATCCGGCGGAGCAGCATGTCGACCAGATGATGCGCACCCGCTGTCAAATCTTGCCGTACTGTCGATAGTCGCGGAAACGTATGTTCGGTCAACTCAAGGCCGTCATAGCCGATGACCTTCACATCATCGGGGACCGATAGTCCGAACTCTGCAAGCACGCGCAATGTCGTCATTGCGATAACGTCCGATGCGGCGATAATCCCCTGTGGTCGTTCCGCTGCGGAACCAAGGAAACTTGTGATGTCGGGGTGCGCTGCCTCAGCCATCAAATGCGCAGGGAATACAGTGATGTCGCCCCCTAGGCCAGCGGCGCTCATTGCGTCACGGCAACCTTGCAGGCGCAGCTCAAATTCAAGCGCGTTGGGATCACCGAAAAAGGCAAGGCGTTGGCATCCGCGTTCAATTAGATGCGCCGTCGCCAATTCGCCGCCCAAACGGTTGTCGGACCCAACTGAACAATGCACTTGTCCTCGACTGTGGCCGCCCCAGACGACCAAAGGGCGATAGCGGCTGGCGACTTTGTCGAGGACGGCTGCTTGATCGGATTGGCCAATGACAATGGTGCCATCGACGCGGCCGGAATCGACAAACCGGTCGAGCCAATCGGCGTCGGTCGGGATCACCCGCGATAGGACAAGGTCATAGCCTTTTTCTGTCAGTGCATCAGCCAACAACCCCAGCATCGTGATAAAGAACGGGTCGGAAATATGCTGACCAGTTTCATGGCCAAGCGGAATGACGACACCGATAGCACCCGTTTTCTGGATGCGCAGATTGCGCGCCATGATGTTGGGCCGAAAATCATGTTCGCGCGCCAGCGCCTTAATCCGCTCGCGGGTTTTCTGGCTGATAAGGCCTGTGTCTGATAACGCTCTTGATACTGTTCCTGGCGACACGCCTGCAATCTTTGCCAGATCGCTGATATTTCTGATGCGCACGGTTTCTGTCACGTTTGTTGTCCCCAAAGCTATGTAACCAGCTTTCTAACCGCTTGTTCCGTCAATTTAGCAGGAACGCAACCGAAAATGCGGCTTTCGTGCAACACTCTTACAAAATGTGACTCTTGCGCGCTAACAGGTTGCAAACGATTGCTAAAAGGCGTGGTCTATCGTGAGGGAGGGGCGGTCGAGCGATGCAATTCTGCCAGTTTGAAATTGTACAAACGATAGGTTGCGCAAGATTCGCCGCTATTTTGCCTGTAATAGCGAACAAAGCAGCTAGTCGGCTATTGCAATTGCAATCGATTGCATGATACATCGCAATCGATTGTCGGTCCGAAGAGATTCGTGCAATTTAGGAACAGCCTGTAAAACGGGCATTTAAGGGGAGGTCCCATGAAGAAAAACGAACTGAAAAGCGTTGCGTCGCTGACCGCGATTGCATTGCTGTGCATTGCCGCACCTGCGTATGCACAGGACGCACCTGCCGCTGCCGACGAAGCCGCTGACGAAGATTTTTCCGGTCAGGACGAAATCGTTGTCACTGGCGTGATTTCCGCTGCAGGTAAAAATAAGATTGATACCTCAATTTCAGTGTCGTCGCTGGGCTCTGAGGCAATCGCTGCTGCAAATCCCACCAACCTTGCCGAAGTGTTCCGTCAACTGCCGGGTATTCGTTCCGAAAGCTCATCGGGCGGTGGCAACTCGAACATCAACGTTCGCGGTATCCCTATTTCAACTGGCGGTGCTAAGTTCCTTTCGATGCAGGAAGACGGACTTCCCATCCTGCTGTTCGGTGATCATCTTTTTGCACCGGCGGATGGCTTTTACAAATCGGATTCAACGCTTGCACGGGTCGAGTCGGTTCGCGGTGGCACAGCCTCAACGCTGACAACCAACGGCCCGGGTGGTATTATCAACCTGATTGGCAAGACTGGCAAAGAAGGCGGCGGTTCGGTTGCTTTCGGTGTCGGCATTGATCACAAAAATTACCGCGTTGATGCTGAATATGGCGCCCGTTTGGCAGATGACATGTATTTCCATGTTGGTGGTCATTACCAGCAAGGCGGCGACTATCGCGATTCAGGATACAGCCCTGTTTCAGGCGGTCAAATTCGTTTGAGCCTGACCAAAGAATTTGACGCTGGCTATGTGCGGTTGACCGGCAAAATCATCGACAAAAAAGAACAAGCCTACTTCCCGCAGCTCGTTTCGCGCTCCGGTAATGCAACGAGCGGTGTTGTTGGCACCCGATTGGGTAATTTCAGCGCTGCTAATAACAGCCTTTACAGCAATCTGACCAGAAATGGTCTTGCTGTAAATGGTCGCAACCAGCTTGAGCCTTATGATGCTGCCGATGGTCTGAATCACAAAGTGAAGTCGATCGGTCTTGAAACAAGCTTTGATCTGGGCGGCGGAATCGATCTGTCGACCAAGACCCGTTACCAGGATATTTCGGGTAAGTTCCTTGGCTTCTTCACTTACGGTGCCCTTAACGCCGCGTCGCTTGCGGGTTCGACCTACTTCAACGGTCCACGCGCGGGACAAGCGGTAACCGCTGCCAACCTGCCCAATGGCTTGGCATCGGATGTTGCCGTCTTTGACGTCAATCTTGATGACAACAGCAACTTTGCAAACGACATGCGTTTGTCCAAGAGCTTTGAAATCGGCGGCGGTTCGACTTTGGACCTCGCGCTCGGCCATTTCTTCATGCACCAGAATTTCAAGCAAGACTGGCATTGGTCGCGGATCGTAACCACAACGGAAAATAACGCCGCATTGATCGCTGTTCCGGGTTCGATCAATGGCCTAGCTGGTGTCAACCAGGCATTTGGTTGGGACGGTTCTAATCGCAATTACGATCTGGAAGCAGAAGTCAGCTCTCCATTTGCGGCGCTTGCATTCAAGGCCGGTGGTCTAAGCTTTGATGCCAGCGTCCGCTATGACAAAATGAGCCAAAATGGTATCCGCACTGCAGGTGCCGGCGGCCCATTCGACCTTAACGGCAGCGGAACAATAACAGGTTCCGAGGCTACTGTTTCACTAAATACAGGCGTAGTTGATGCTCGTGCTGATCTGAAAGCGGACAATTTCGCGTGGTCAGTCGGTGCAAATTATCTGTTCGGCGACAATTTCTCTGTCTTTGGTCGGGCATCAAGCGGCGCATCCTTCAACTTTGACCGCGCACTTGATTTTGGTGTCCGCAATGCAAGTGGCGGCCTAAACCCTGGCGGTGAAGGTGCTTATGTCGACACGGTTAAACAGTATGAAATTGGCTTTAAGGCCCAAGACCTGCAACTGGGTGGCGGTGATCTCGATTTCTACGGCACGGCGTTCTTGTCAAAAACCGAAGAGTCCAACATCACGATCACGCCGCCAACCGGACAGATCCGTAAATATGACGCTAAGGGCCTTGAGCTTGAGGCTTATTACAAAAGTGGCGTGTTCAACCTATCTGCAACCACGACCTACACCGATGCGAACATAACCGATGCTCGCAATTCGGCGGGCGTGGTCAACGCGGCGTTGATTGGTAACCGGCCGCAGCGTCAAGCGAAGCTTATCTGGGCGGTAACGCCTAGTCTGGACTTTGGCCGGTTCCGCGCATCGGCAAGCTGGATTGGCACAAGCAGCAGCTTTGCCAATGACGCCAATACCCTGACGCAAAAGGGATATTCCGTCGTACACCTCACCGGTGCCTTCGACTTGACGGATAATCTCGAATTCTCGCTGAACGTCAACAATCTGTTTGATAAGGCAGGCATCACTGAATCGGCGAATGACGGGCGCGAGTCACTTTTGGCAAGTGCACCCAATACCGTCACGATTGCCCGGTCCATTCAGGGTCGCAGTATCGGGGCAAATATCCGCTTCAAGTTCTGAACGGATAGATAAAACAAAATGGCGTCCGCGAGATGCGGGCGCCATTTTTTTGCCTGAAGAAATGTCGGGGGACGTTTCAGAGTTTTTGCAAAGCTGCGAAATACGCGGCATTGGAAACGGTATCGCGCAGGATGAAATCCCGCAATTTTGAACGGCGCTGAGCCAGCCCGTCTAGCATGGCATTCACTTCGGCGCTTGGCGCACTGGCCGGCGGATCGGCGCTGGGCAGTCCCATTCCATAAAGCACAAATTTGTAGTTTGTCGCAGAAAAACACTGGGTGGTGCTGTTAAAATCATAGACGCTAGGCACAGCCGCGCGCCAGTTTGTCAGATTGTCTTGCAAGGATTGCGGGATGCTCGCCGGATCGCAGTTATCGCGCCAGAATGCTGTGTCCCGCCGCTTTGACAGGCAATAATGCATCTTTAGGAAATCGGCGATATTATTGTAATGATTATGCAGTATGCGATTATAACTCGCCTGTGGCTGCGCGCCAGATAGGTATCGCGGCACAAACTCCAGCATCGCCCAGTTCGCCATTTCGATCAGATAAATCCCGGTTGATTCCAGCGGCTCCAAAAATCCGCTCGACAGGCCAATGGCGACACAATTGCCGCGCCATTGCTGATTATGATAGCCGATGCGCATGTCCAGCTTACGGGTTTTCAGCGTTTCTACGGGCTGTTTCACATAGGACGCAAGTTCTGCCTTGGCGGAATCGTCGTCAATATAGCGGGAGCTATAAACATGGCCTACGCCCCGGCGATCCTGCAGCGCGATGTCCCAAATCCAGCCTGCGCTTTGCGCGGTCGATTTGGTGTAGCCGATGACATCGGCAAGGCTTTCATTTTCTATCCGCGTCACAACAGCGCGATCGACAAACAATGTGTCGGACAGGCTGTTAAAGCCGTTTTTCTTGTCTGAATTGATCAGTCTTGCGGCAAAGCCGGTGCAGTCGATAAAAATATCGGCTTCGATCCGCGCATCATTGTCGAGACGGATCGCATTTATGGTGTCGCCTTGCCGATCAACGCTGACGACCTTTTGAACCTTGTGGCAAACCCCGCGCTCTTTGCTCAGCTCTTTCAAATACTGGGCAAGCTTTCCGGCATCAAGATGATAGGCATAGGCAAGCGCGCCATCATACGCCGCATCGGAAAATCCCTTTGGCGCTTGGCTGCATCGCGCCATTTCCGCTTGGACTGAAAACTGGTCGGCATAGCCTGCGCGCTGCTCTGGTGATAATTGCAGCCATTGCCATGTTGCGTCTTTTCCGGCGACCATGATTTGCTCGCCGAAGGGGTGAAAATAGCTATTTCCTTCGTCCGCTTTGGGATCGTTGCGCCAGTTGATGAATTCTATGCCTTGCTTAAACGTTGCGCCGCATTTTTTCAGGAAAACATGCTCTTGTATGCCGCAAGCCGCCAGCGTTTGGCGGATCGACGGGATTGTCGCCTCGCCCACTCCGACTGTTGGGATATCCTCCGCTTCAATGACGGTGATATCAAGCGCTCGGTTGATAGTTTGCGGCAATTGATTCTGCAAAAATGCAGCCGTCAACCAGCCCGCTGTTCCCCCGCCGATCACAACGATGGTCAAGGGATCACCGGCTTTTCTTTGACTGTGGCTACGCACTTTTTTCCAATTCCTTAAACATTCAAATTTGCGGTTGCATCACGCCCGAATTCTATACCCGATCATTCGCAAAAATCACCTCTAAACCCATCGACAAGATGACCCCGGTCCGCACGTAGCAAAGCAATTCACTTGACGTTTACGTAAAGGTTAGGTTTACTAACGGCATAATCAAAACCGGGAAAGAAACCATGTCCACCGCATTGCCAGCCACCGTCACGATCACCAACGATGTCGCTTTGATCCGCATGGATGATGGCAAAGCCAATGCCATCAATTTTGAGATGATCGCGGCGTTGAACGCGGCGCTCGACACCGCCGAGGCGCAAGCAAAGGCGATTGTTTTGGCGGGGCGCGACGGGCGCTTTTCGGGCGGGTTTGATCTGAATGCATTTGCCAGCCTGGGCGCAGACGGCGTGTATAAATTGCTCGATGCTGGCGCGAAATTGTTGGTCAGGCTTTATGGCAACCCACTGCCCGTGGTCGCCGCCTGCACCGGCCATGCGATTGCGATGGGCGTGTTTATCCTTGGCGCATGTGACACCCGCGTGGGCGCGAGCGGCGGGTATAAAATCGGCGCGAACGAGGCGATTACCGGCATGAACCTGCCAATCTTTGCTCTGGAACTTTCCCGCGATCGGCTGAACCCAACGCACCTGACTCGCGCCACCGTGCAGGGCTTTATCTACGACCCGGAAGGTGCTGTTGACGCGGGCTATCTGGATATGCTGGTCGATTTGGACAAGGTCGAGGCGACCGCGATGGGTATCGCGGCGCAACTGGCGATGCTGCCGGGCGTATCCTATGCATGGAACAAAGCCGCGCTGCGCAAAAGCACGCTGGACCGGATCAAAGCGAGCATAGGTGCGCATCATAAGGTTTGATGCGGATTGACATTTCTAGTGGTTACCACTAGAAAAACTTCATGGAAAAATATGTGTCCGCGACTGAAGCCAATCAGCGCTTTTCGGAAATCCTCCGCGAAGTCGGTGAGGGGGAGAGTTTTGCCGTTACCTCGCGTGGCAAGGTTGTAGCAGAAATCAATCCTCCCAAAAAACGTGAGAAGAAGCGTTCTACCGAGGAGTTTCTGGCTCATCTTGAAGGCCGCCCAAACATAATCGTCAAACCTTGGAAACGTGAAGACCTGTACGACCGTTCGGATCGGGACATTCCTTGAACGGAATTCGTGTAGCTTACGACACGAACATGTTGGCCTATATTCAAGGGGTCGAAGCCCATCCTGACGATGCGACCAAAATCATTGCAGCGAGGGTTTTCCATGCCGATCTGGCCAAGCGATGTACATGTGTTGCGCCATTGCAGGCGTTTGGAGAGCTTTATTCAGTATTGGCAAGAAGCAAGCAGGACCGTGAGTTTGCAAAGGCCGAACTGGCAAGCTGTCTAAATGAATTTCAGCCAATCGTACCGGATGTCGTCAGCTTTTCTGACGCAATCGACTTGGCGACCGAACACAAACTCCAATTCTGGGACTCGCTTATCATATCCACGGCGGCATCAGGCGGATGTAGCCTATTATTGTCAGAGGATATGCAGGATGGCTTTGCTTGGCGCGGAGTGACGGTGGTTAATCCGTTTGCGAAAAAGCTGCACAGACGGGTGGCGAGGGTTTTGGCCGATTGAACGGACTTTTACAGGGCTGGTATTTTGGAAAGTCACACTAAGGTCTCACCTTAAACGCTTTCATTTGGCGGACTTTATGCAAATGGCTGTTTTCGCAAACCCCGATCAGCCAAAGGGGCGGTTTCCGATGTTGGCGAGCAACATTGCAAGACAAACCCTACATTGCAAGGTTAAATTAGCTGCCCTTCCCGTTCAGCAAGACAAGCCGGATTTCCTCCAACACCCCTTCAGTGTTAGCCAACACATCGTTGTTCCAAAATCGGATCACAGTGTAACCAGCTGCTTCCAAAGCCAAAGTCCGCACCGCATCTTTCTCAATCGCAACGCTGTGTTGTCCGCCATCTAGCTCGACAACTAACATCGCATCCGAACACAGAAAATCGGGGACATAATCACCAACTTGTGTTTGAAATCGAAACTTCGCACCCTCCAGCTGTCGATTGCGCAAACGAGACCAAAGGCGATCCTCCGCCTCGGTTTTGTTACGCCGCAGCCGCCGGACGATTGGGGTAAGCCGTTTTTTCATATACGGAACTTAGCAACTTCCCCTCTCCAATGGGAGAGGGTTGCGACGACTTAGCAACTCGTTGCTTAGTCAAAGTTGGGTGAGGGGTTGTGGATTATCTGCATGGGCTAGCTCATTCGTCACAATACCACCTCGCCAGCGGCAAGCGAACAGGGAACTGCCCTATAGAGAGCCCACAACCCCTCACCAACTCCGCCTAATTCGCTGCGCTCATAAGGCTCCATATCCTCTCCCACTGGAGAGGGGAGGTAAGCCATCTTCGTGGCTTTGTGGCTTCGTGTGAGATTACGCAGTTGGGCGCTGCGTGATGTGTTTCACACGAAGGCACAAAGGCACAAAGATTGTGGGCTGATTGGCATCGCGGCGCTGAAACTCGCCAACCACTACCTCTCCAGTGGGAGAGGTCGCGAAACTTGCGAACGTGTTCGCTAGTTGCAGCGGGTGAGGGGTTGTGGATTATCGAGGAAACTCAACCCCTCACCAACTCCGCCTAATTCGCGTGCGCTCATAAGGCTCCATATCCTCTCCCACTGGAGAGGGCAGGCAAGCCTTCTTCGTGGCTTCGTGTCTTCGTGTGAGATTATGCAGACGGGCGCTGTGTGATTTGTTTCACACGTGCCGAATGCGGCCAACGGCCAACCCACAAAGGCACAAAGAACTCGCATTGCTCGATCTACACAACAGCGCAAAATGCATCGCAGCGAACGGTGAAAGACATGTAAAAGAGGCAGGAGAACGGGAGGGCTAAGGTCCGCCCAAACACCTCATTCTCTCATGTCTCTTTTACATTTTCCTTGTCGTTGAAGGTGTGCAACGACGTTGGGGTTCTGGTCCGAGAATTAAAAGCTAACCGTTCATCGCCAACCACTACCTCTCCAGTGGGAGAGGTCGCGAAACTTGCGAACTTGTTCGCTAGTTGCAGCGGGTGAGGGGTTGTGGATTGTCGAGAGAACTCAACCCCTCACCCAGCTACGACTAATTCGCTACGCTCTTAAGTCTTCTCAACCCTCTCCCACTGGAGAGGCCAGGCAAGCCTTCTTCGTGGCTTTGTGTGGGATTATGCAGTCGGGCGCTGTGTGATTTGTTTCACACGAAGCCACGAAGGCACAAAGAAGGAGGCGGGTTGATTGGTATTGTGTTTTCTAAATCGTGGCGCATAGAATGAGGCGTAATTTGCATTCCGGAGATTTTCAACATGCTAGGCTGGATCAAAAAACTGCTAAATGGTCCGGCCTCACCTTCTACTGAAAGAAAAGCGGTCCGGCCGGCCGAGCAGGAGCTTCTTGAAGAATTCCGGGCTCATATTTCTCGTGAAATTGCTTCGGGATATGCATCTCCAGAAGAAGCACTTGAAACTGCCATTGATGTTATGAGCGACGAATTAGATGCAGGAATTCTGAATTCAACAGGCCACGAGATTCTAGCGGAAGAGTTGGCTACTCAGTTGAAGAGGCAAGAGGAGTGGCCTGAAATCACTGACTGCGATCGTTTGGATGCTGCGTTCAAAGCATTAGAAGAAAAGGGAATCGTGTCTAGGCAAAACTTCTCTTGCTGCGGCACATGTGGCGCGGCAGAAATTTGGGATGAAATGGAGGATTTCCAAAACGCTGGAAATATGGTTCGTGGCTACACGTTCTTTCATATGCAAGACACAGAATCAGCGGTCGATGGCGGCGGACTTTACCTAAATTATGGATCGACCGATGAGGGGGAAGACGCGTCTGTTTCCATCGGGCGCGACATCCAGCGCGAGTTAGAGGTACATGACCTGAAAACCAACTGGGACGGAACGCTCTCGACGCGGATTGGCGTCTCTCTCGATTGGAAACGAAAGATCAAGCTCCCAGCGCGCGAGCGATTGAACTAATCAGATTGCACGTTGGGACAAAGGAATACACGCCTCCGTCACCCACGCCAACGCATCCTTGTTTTCTGGCCCCTCCAACTGCGGCCCGACAATCTCCAGCACCTTTGCGTGATACGCATCCCACCAGCGCAGTTCATCGCGTCCCAGCAAACTCGTATCTACCAAAGTCTTATCAATCGGGGCCCAGGTCAGGTTTTCGAACCCGAAATACCGCCCCTCCGCGCCTGCAATCTCGCGCTCCTCGACCAGCACCAGATTTTCGATGCGGATGCCGTATTCGCCGGTTTTGTAATATCCGGGTTCGTTGGAGATAATCATGCCGGGCAGCAATGGCTCGTCAGTGCCTGCTTGGCTGCCGGTGAATTTGGCGATGCGTTGCGGGCCTTCGTGGACCGCCAAAAAGCTGCCGACGCCGTGGCCGGTGCCGTGGGCGTAATCGAGGCCGGCTTGCCACAACGGTGCGCGGGCGAGGCTGTCGAGCTGTGCGCCGCGCGTTCCTTCGGGGAAGACCGCCAGCGCAATCGCGATATGGCCTTTTAACACGCGGGTGAAGCGGTCTTTCATTTCCGCTGTTGGCTGACCCGGGCCGACCCAGATGGTGCGAGTGACGTCGGTGGTGCCATCAAGATACTGCCCGCCGCTATCGACCAGATAGATGCTGTTTGGCTCGATATTGCGGTTACTCGCCTCGTCCACCTTGTAATGGCAATGTGCGCCATTGGGGCCGGTGGCGGAGATGGTGTCGAAGCTTAAATCTTTCAGCATCCCGGTATCTTCGCGGAAGGCTTG
>JANMGR010000123.1:0-29485 GCA_031374785.1 Sphingomonadales bacterium
GGGTGCTATCCAGCTTGCGCAGCAGCGTGCGGTCTTCCAGTACGCGATCATAATTTATCCCCACCGGTATAAACACCAGATCGCGCCCGGCAGCCGGGTCGAACGCCTTGAGCATGTAATGGGCTTTCTCCGGGACGCATCGTTACGCGACCAATCGGGAAACAGAGTGTACGGCGGGGGCAACGCTAAAGCCGATAGTAACGATGGCGCAGAGAACGGCGGCAAACATCGAGGCAAAGCGGGTTTGATTAAAATGGATCATTGTCATGGTTCCTTGATTACGGCTTAATCAGTCAAGATCAAGCGAGATAGGGGGCGATAGGAGAGACTGCAGGAGCAACGCTGAAGCCGATGGTCATAAACGCGCAAACGACTGCAGCGAAGATTGCAGTGAACTGGGTGCGTGGCGTAGTGGTCATTTCAAATTCCTTTTCGCTCATATTTCCGGTCAATTCCGGTATATCGTCTTCTTTGCAGAGACTGTGCCAGTTCAATGAACTAGTTGATTTATAAAGATATATTGGTTTTCATTTCTTCACAACAGCATTTTACAATACTGAACATTGGGATTTTTCACCAATTAATTTGCTTCGCTGCGATAGCTTACATAATAGTCTGCTTGACCTATGAGTGCGCAGCGATAGGGCCGCTACATGCTCGACCAGCTAGACCTGACCGATTTTCGTAACCATGCCGCATTGCGTTTCCGGCCAGAGGGGCAGTTCATCATTTTGCACGGCGCAAACGGAGCGGGCAAAACCAATATCCTAGAGGGTGTGTCACTGCTGGTTCCCGGCCGTGGCCTAAGGCGGGCGTCATTGGTGGAGATGGCGCGCAAAGCGGGTGCTGGTGGCTTTTCGATATCTGCGCTGGCGAATGGCAACCAGTTCGGCACTGCAGTCAGCGCAGCTTCACCCGGACGACGCCAAGTGCATATCAACAGCGCTGTGACGACGATCAACGATCTGGCGCAGTATTTCGCCATATTGTGGCTGACACCCGCGATGGACAGGCTGTTCGCCGATGGTGCGGGCGCACGGCGGCGTTTTCTCGACCGGCTGGTGCTCGCACTTGATCCAGCCCATGCCATGCATAGCAGCCGCTACGAAAACGCCTTGAAGCAACGCAACCGGATGCTGGGCGAAGGCCAGCGGGATGCGGCTTGGTTCGATGCGATTGAAGCACGACTTGTAGAACATGGCGCAGCGATTGCAGCAGCTAGGGCTATGATGCTGGAGCAGCTTTCAATCGCGATAGCCGCAATGCCGCCGTCGCCTTTTGCTAAGCCGCTGCTCGCGCTCGCGGGCGATGGCCTCGCAGACGCCGATGCGCTGGCCGAGACGTTTCGCAGCGGACGCAACCGAGACCGCGCGGCTGGACGCACTTTGACCGGCCCGCACCGCGCCGACCTTGAAGTCATCCACGCAGGGCATGGTCAGCCTGCCGTGAATTGTTCGACAGGCGAACAAAAAGCGTTGTTGCTTTCAGTCATTCTCGCCCATGCAGGCCTTGTAAAACAGATACGCGGCGCGCCGCCGATATTGCTGCTTGACGAAGTCGCCGCGCACCTTGATCCAGACCGCCGCGCCGCTTTGTTTGAACGATTGACCGAGACAGGTAGCCAAGTTTGGGTGACAGGAACCGAAGATCAGCTTTTCAAAGCTGCTGGTTCAAACGCGATGCGCGTGCACATTGCCGATGGCATTATGTCCTGATAGGCCGATCTCATGAACAGTGATGTCGCCCAAAAATATGTCGAACGCGGCATCCGCAATCCGCAGCTGATCGAAGCCGCGCTGGCGATCAACGAGGACCGACTGCACGAAGCGGAGCCAATCTTGCGCGCGCATTTGAAGCGTGATCCGCTGGATGTTGCCGCAATCCGCCTGATGGCGCAGCTTGCTGCGAGAGTTGGGCGGTATAAGGACAGCGAGGTACTGCTGCGCCGCGCGCTGGAACTGGCGCCCGACTTTACCGTTGCACGGTCAAATCTTGCGGGGATACTCTACCGGCAAAACCGTTTTCCAGAGGCTGTCGAGACACTCGATCAGGTGTTGCATGTTGAGGGCGACCATGTGCCCAGCCGCAACCTGAAAGCCGCAGCTCTCGGCCGGATCGGTGATTATGACGAAGCGCTGGAACTTTATGGCGAACTGACGCAGCGTTTTCCCGACACCGCTAAGCTATGGATGAGCCAAGGGCATTTGCTGAAAACAGTGGGGCGTCATGATGATAGCATCTCTGCGTACCGCCAAGCACTGGAAATCGAGCCGACTTTGGGCGAAATCTGGTGGAGTCTGGCAAACCTGAAAACTGTAAAGTTTGACGATGCGGACCTTCGCGCGATGCAGGCTGCCTTAGCGACGCCAGACTTATCCGATGAAGATCATTTCCACCTCGACTTCGCCCTGGGGAAAGCCTTTGACGATCGGCAAGAGCCCGAGCGGGCGTTTAGCCATTATGCCGCCGCAAACAGTTTACGCCGCAAGTCGCTGGAGTATGACTCTGCTGCCATCGCCGACCATGTCGACCGGATCATAAAACAATTTACGCCGGAGTTTCTGGAAGAGCGTGATGTCCAAGGTTTTGAAGCACCTGATGCAATTTTCATCCTGGGTATGCCGCGCGCTGGGTCGACTTTGATCGAGCAAATCCTTGCGAGCCATTCCGCCGTCGAGGGCACGATGGAATTGCCCGACATGCCGGCGATTGCGATGCGCGAAGGGCGAGGCGGCAGTTCAGCTGGATGGGTCAATATGATTGCTGATGTGTCTCCCAACAGGCTGGCGGAACTGGGCGACGAATTTATCGAACGCACCCGCATTCAGCGGAAAACCGGTAAACCCTATTTCATCGACAAATTGCCGAACAACTGGATTTATACTGGCCTGATCCATTTGATCCTGCCCAACGCCAAAATTATCGATGCACGGCGCCATCCGCTCGATTGCTGTTTTTCAAATTTCCGTCAGCATTTCGCCAAGGGGCAGGCGTTCAGCTATAACCTGAATGATATGGGACGTTATTATTCGGATTATGTGCGGTTGATGGCGCATTTCGATGCCTTACTACCGGACCGCGTCCACCGCGTAATCCATGAGGAATTGGTCGAGAACCCAGAGGCTGAGGTGCAGCGGCTATTGAACTATCTGGGCCTGCCATTTGAAGATGCTTGCCTGAAATTCTATGAAAACAGCCGTGCGGTTCGCACCGCCTCTAGCGAGCAAGTCCGCCGCCCGCTCAACCGTGATGGGATGGATCAATGGAGACCCTATGAGGCATGGCTCGCTCCGTTGAAGGACGCGCTCGGCGAATTATCGGTCAAATACCCAAACATGTAACATCGTTGCGCATTTGCCACAGCGCGCGCCATAAACGACGCGGGAATAGCACATTAACGCAAAATTGATTGCCAGCGGCCATCGAATATGAGTCTATCCAACCAATAAAATTTAGGGAGTCCGCTAACATGCGCAAATTGAAATCTACACACTCGGCACGGCTATCGATGGCAATGCTGCTGGCATCGTCTGCTATGTCGCTAGCAATGCCCGCAATGGCACAGGATGCCGCCGAGGACGAAGCTGTCGCCGAGGGCGGCATCATCGTAACCGCGAACAAGCGCGAACAGAATTTGCAGGACGTGCCTGCTGCCGTGACCGCGCTTGGCAATGAGGCGCTGGACCAGTTGCAGGTCAGCGAATTGCAGGATGTTGTAAAATATCTGCCGTCAGTGACCATCCAACAAGGTGGGCCTGGCTTTGCACAGGTGTATTTCCGCGGTGTAGCCTCGGGCGAGAACGCGAACCACTCTGCATCGCTGCCCACTGTTGGAACTTATCTCGACGAGTTGCCGATTACGACTATTCAGGGCGCGCTAGATATCCATGCTTATGATTTGGCGCGGGTCGAGGCACTCGCTGGGCCGCAAGGCACGCTTTATGGTGCAAGCTCGATGGCCGGCACGTTGAAACTGGTGACGAACCAGCCGGACACATCAGGCTTTTACGGCTCCGCAGGGCTGGAAGTGAACACCGTTTCAAAAGGCGACTTTGGCGGTGTTGCCGAGGGTTTTGTCAACGTCCCTTTAAGCGAGCGCGCTGCGCTTCGCGTCGTCGGCTGGTATCGCCATGATGGCGGTTATATCGACAACATCGCTGGCAGCCGCACCTATCCGACCTCTGGCGTGACGCGTAATAATGCGGCGTTTGTCGAAAAAAACTACAACGATGTTGATACCTATGGCGCACGTGCTGCGCTCGGCATCGATCTGGACGACAACTGGACAATCAAGCCAGTGTTGATGGGCCAGATACAAAAAGCCAATGGCAGCTTTGCACAAGAACGCTCTGGCCAAACAACACGGTCTTTGCAGACCGTGCAATATGAGGATGAGGGCAGCAAGGACAAATGGATTTCCGGTGCTTTGACCGTTGAAGGAAAGCTGGGCAACTGGGACTTGACCTTGACCGGAGGCCATCTTCGCCGGAAAACCGAAACGCAAAGCGACTATTCGGATTACAGCTATTTCTATGATGCGTTGAACGGTTATGGCGCATACTGGGTTGATAACGCCAACAACCCAATTGATCCGACACAGTATATTCAGGGCACCGACCGCTATAAAAAGAGCTTTGCCGAAGTTCGGATCTCGTCACCCGCTGACGCGCCGCTGCGTTTCATCGGCGGTCTGTTCTACCAACGTCAGTCGCATAATATCGAACAGGATTATATCATCGACAATTTGTCGGATGCGCTCGCTGTTCCCGGCACAGCAGACAATATATGGCTGACCAAACAACTGCGGACTGACCGCGATTACGCCGCATTCGGTGAAGTCAGTTTCGATGTGACCGACAAGCTTACTCTGACCGGCGGCGCGCGTTTGTACAAATATGACAACTCGCTAGTCGGCTTTTTCGGGTTCAACAACCCCGGTTATAGCAGCAATCCGGTGTATCTATGCCAAGGACCAGCACAGGTTGCTGGATCGCCATGCACCAACGTCGACAAGTCGACATCGGCAACCGATTTCATCCACAAACTGAATGCGTCCTATAAATTCAGCAATGATGCACTGGTTTACGTCACCTGGTCAAAAGGCTTCCGTCCCGGCGGCATCAACCGTCGTGGTTCGCTGCCGCCATATGGTTCAGACAGTATCGACAATTTCGAACTGGGTTGGAAGCTGGGTGCTAACGGTTTCCGTTTTAACGGCGCGGTATATCAACAGGATTGGAATAACATCCAGCTGTCGTTCCTTGGCGCCAACGGCCTGACCGAAATCCGCAATGCCGGTATTGCCCGCATTCGCGGGATAGAAACCGATATCGGCTATAATGCGGGCGGATTCACATTCAGCACCGGATTTAGCTATAATGACGCCCAAATTCGGGAGGATTTCTGTGCCATTGCCAATGCGACTTTTGATTGCACGACACCAGTTGGCAACGCGACCTTGGCTAAGGCCGGTTCGCGGCTGCCGGTCACGCCTAAATTCAAAGGCAATGTTTTGACCCGCTATGAATTCCCGATGGGCAGCTGGGACGGGCATGTCCAGTTCGCCGTCAACCGCACCAGCGGACGTCGCAGCGACCTTCGCCCAGTGCAGAACAAGATTAAAGGCAATCTTGACGGCTATACCACTGCCGATTTCAGCATCGGGATGAAAAACGATGCATGGGCGCTTGAGGCCTATGTCACCAATCTGTTTGACTCGCGCGGCGTGATCAACACCGGTGTTCAGTGCCTTGAAACGGTGTGCGGCACTGCTGCAACACCTGCAACACCAACTGGCGGTGCTTTCTATGATGTTGTCATCAAACCACGGATTATCGGCCTTAAATTCAGTCGCGATTTTTAATCAGTTTCGTCGAAAGACGGGAGGGGAGGAAGCCGGGTCCGCAAGGGTCCGGCTTTTTCCGTTTTAGTGTTTAGCGCCAGCGTCCCAAAAAGCGATTGTCGGCAATCACTTCGCGTGCGCAGTTATGACCGGGTGCGCCGGTCACGCCGCCGCCGGGATGGCTACCTGCGCCGCACATATACAGCCCCTTAAACGGCCCGCGATACGCGCCGTGGCCCAGCACAGGTCGTGCCGCCCATAGCTGATCAAGGCTCATATTGCCATGCATGATATCGCCGCTGGCCAGACCAAATTTGCGCTCCAACCCCTTTGGACTCAAAATTTGGCGGCCAAGGATTGAGGCGCGGAAGCCCGGTGCCTGTGCTTCAACAGTGTCGATGATGCAATCGGCAGCTGCGCCTTCTTCTGCATCCCAGTCGCGGCCATCGGGAAGTTCAGGCGCAAATTGTTGGCAGAATAGGCTAGCGACATGCTGGCCTGCTGGCGCCAAGGTATCGTCGATCACCGAAGGTATGAGCATTTCGACGATGGGCTTCTTCGACCAGCCATAACGTTTGGCATCAAGAAACGCCTCGTCCATATAATCCAGCGTCGGCGCTAGGATAATGCCTGATTGGTGATGCTCGCCAGCTTCAGGCAGACAGGTGAATGTGGGAAGTTCCGACAAAGCGACATTCATGCGGAACGTTCCACTGCCAGCTTTAAAGCCCCTAATCCGGCGTTTGAATTCTGGCTTCAAATCAGCGTCATCAAACATCCGTTCGTAAAGAATCTTCGGCCCAACATTGGCGATCACACGATCCGCCGCGATTTCTTCGCCACTTTCCAGCCGCACGCCAGCAACTTTACCGCCATCGACCAGCACGCGCGACACCGGCGCCTCTAGGCTGATCTCCACGCCCAGTTGCCCGCACACCTTGGCCATGATCTGCGTGATTGCACCCATGCCGCCGATTGCGTGGCCCCATGCGCCCTTTTTGCCATTCACCTCGCCAAACACGTGGTGGAGCAAGACATAAGCGCTGCCCGGCGTATCCGGCGACGCGTAGTTACCGACCACCGCGTCAAAGCCGAATGCAGCTTTCACCGCCTCGCTTTCGAACCAACTATCGAGCAATGTGCGCGCCGATTTGGTGAACAGGTCCAGCACGTCACGCTGCCGCTCTATCGGAAGACCGGCAAGTTTTCGTCCCTGCAGCGCGCCGTCGATCAAGGTCTTGACGCCGTCCCCCACATTGGGCGGCGATTTCATCGCTAGATCGCGCAGGACATCGGCCACAACCTCTAGGCTGTCATAATATTCGGGCAGCACAGCTGCATCATGTTTGGAAAAACGCGCAAACTCGGCCTGTGTGCGTTCGAGTCCGCCGCCTAGTTTCAGATAGCCGCCGTCTTCTTGCGGGAGGAAATTCGAAATCGGGCGTTCGATAACGCGGTAGCCGTGATCGGCGAGCTTCATGTCAGCGATGACTTTGGGTTGCAGCAGACTGACGGTATAGCTTGCCACCGAGTTGCGGAAACCGGGGTGGAATTCCTCGGTCACTGCTGCTCCGCCAACGACATCGCGGCGCTCGACGATGCGGACTTTCAAGCCAGCCTTTGCTAGATAGAACGCGCAGACAAGGCCGTTATGACCTCCGCCAATAATCACGGCATCGTATTTTTTGCTCATGCTCTATTGCTCCAGCCCGCTTTGGGGCGCTGTTCGAGTTTAGCCTCGGGGATAAGTTCACGGACGTGGGCGCAAAAGCCTTTCAGGCAGACTTCTTTGTCGGACAGCGGCCCCATCGAGAATGACTGGCTGGCCATTCCCTGCTGTACGCGAGTGATAAGTACAGTGTCCTCGGCGTTCACCTGACGGTTGATGCGCCAGTTGAGATAGCGCGCAGCGCGCATTTCTCGCCTGCTATCGGGTAACACATAGCTGATCTCGCGGATGACGCAGCTGGTAGGCCCGGTCGGCAGCCATTGCATGAAATCCACCTGATCGGGATAGATGTCGAATGCGAGCGAGGGCCAAAGCTTGAAATACAGCCAGCGCCGCTGGTTTGCCTCTGTCAAATGCGGCACAGGCGGCAACAGCTTCTGATACAGACGTTCGGACCAATTCGCGGAGGGCCGATCCACCAAATCGCCCCACATGCGGTCCACATGCGGCTCGGCCTCAACGCCATAGCTTTTGCCGAACAGCCTCGTCAGGCCGGGATGGGCGACAGCGATGTGCAGGCCATCGGCATAGTTATCGCCGACATTCTTCCAGTTCACTTCGCGCTCGCGCAGGGTGACGCGGCCTAGTGCTTGCAGTTCTTCAAACCGGTATGGTGCGATCTGGTTCTCATATGGGGTCATCATGTCGGCAACCGATGGACCCCCGCTTTCAAGCCGCACAAATATAAAGCCTTGCCAGATTTCCATATCGACCGCGACAAGGCTTGCTTTGACTTTGTCGAGTGTGGGGTATGACGCGCTGTCGGGAACGCCTGTTAGTCGCCCGTCCAAATCATAGGTCCATGCGTGATACGGACAGACGAGTTTCTTGGCGCAACCGCTTGCGCCATCTACAAGCCGCGAGCCGCGATGGCGACAGACATTGGTGAAGGCGCGCAACTGCCGGTCCACGCCGCGCACAACGATCACGCTCTCGCCTATGTAATCGAGGCTGTGCCAATCGCCAGCGTTCGGGACGTCGTTGACATGGCAAACCACTTGCCAGCCGGGGCGGAAAATGCGCTCGTTTTCAAGCGCGGCAAATTCGGGGTCGGAATAGGTCCAAGCCGGAAGGCTCCAGCCATTTTGGCTATCATTGCGCATATCGGGGGTTTGCTGGCTTGCCATGATTCCCAAGTTGCTATACAACCGTATAACAATATGCAAGCCGTTCGTTCATCCTTTACCCGCGAAAGTGCGGACACCCGGCGCGATGCATTGATTGCGGCCTGCGCGGCTTCGCTTGCCCAAAATGGAGTGCAAGGCACGACGGTGCGCGCGATCTGCACAGCTGCCGGAGTTTCCCCCGGACTGTTGCGCCATTATTTTGATGGCATCGATGCGTTGATCGCAGCGACCTATCGCTACACTGGAGAGCGCGTGCAGACGGCGCTTTCCGAAGCGGTTGCTGCCGCTCCAAAAACACCCCGCGCGCGTTTACTCGCGTATTTGACCGCCAGCTTTGCGCCGCCAATCGCTGATCCCGAACTGTTAGCAACATGGCTCGCATTCTGGGCGCTAACCAAAACCGACGCACAAATCGCAGCACTGCATAAAGAAATCTACCACGCCTATCGTGCCGATCTGGAAAACTTGCTCGCGGCGTGTCGGCCCGGCGACCACCGGCTGACCGCCGTCGCCCTGACAGCCTTGGTCGATGGCCTGTGGCTGGAATTGAGCCTGGGCAATGCCCCCTTCACCCGCGAAGAAGCAGGGCAGCTGGTCGAAAAATGGCTGGGCGCGCTGCTCAATCAGGCCGGATAATATACCCCTTCAAAAACCACTCCGTTGATCTTTGTTTCGCGCAGCTTCGCTCTACCCAACACATAGGGATCATCAGCCAGCACCGCAAAATCGGCCTTTTTCCCCATCGATATCGAGCCTACTAGCGCATCCATACCAATCACCTGCGCCGCCTCTATCGTGATCGCCCGCAACGCTTTGTCGATGCTTAACCGCTCCTTTGGCGCTTGCACCTTGCCGCCAATTGTCACGCGGTTTGCGGCAACCCATGCGAGGTAAAACGGATCAATCGGCGCCATGTTGAAATCGCTGTGCAGCCCCAATGGCACGCCCAGCCTCTCGAGCGACCCCAGCCGGTTGATATACGCGGCGCGATCGGGGCCAAGCCCGTCCTTGGCATAGACATCGCCCAAAACGCGGATGTAATTGGGCTGGGCCGACACCATCAATCCCATACGTGCAATCCGTGCATTTTGTTTCTGCGTGGAATAGCCGAGATGCTCCAACGTGATCGTCTGCCCGGTCCGTTTGCCAAGCGCGCTAAGCCCGTCGAGCACAACATCCAGCCCCTGATCGCCGTTCACATGGATGTGCAGCGAAAAGCCCGCATCCCAGAAACGGCGCAGTTGCGCGGTCATCACCTGTGGTTCGGTAATCCATTTACCGATATGCCCGTCAGTATAACCGGGCGGATTCATCATCATGCTAAGCGAAAAGAATGCGCCATCGGCAAACAGCTTTATCCGCCGGTCGATCCGGATATTCGGCTTTGACCAGCGGCTCTGCATGTCGGCATACCACGCGTTCAGATCCACATCGGGGCCAACAGCATTGGCCATCGACATCAGCATCACCCGCGACGGGCTTTCGGGCCGTTCAAACGCTGCGGTAATCATCGCCGCCTCGACATTGAACCCTGCGACAATCCCCGTTGCCAGATCGGCAATCGTGGTGACGCCAGAGCGCAACATCATCGCTTGCATCCCTTTTAGGCCCGACTGAATCTTTGCCGGCGTCACGATAAAGGGTCGCATTTTTTCAAGCGCGATCAGCAACGCGGTTTCGGCAAAAACGCCTTTGTCGAAATTGGCGTGGTGCGGATCAATTTTGCCGGTGACGACAGCGGCGTCAAATGCGGCCTGTTCTGCAAAGCCCCATGCGCGCATCGCCGCACTGTTTAGGATGACTTCGTGAAAACTGCGTTGCCAGATGATGATCTGCCGGTCTGTGGCAATCCGGTCTAGCGCCGCGCGGTCAATGGCCCCATGAAACAACTCATGATGCCCCCAGCAGATAAACGGATCGGCGTCTGACCGAGCCAATTCCTCCTGCAACCGCGCATAATAATCCGCCGGGGTTTGCGCGCCCCTAAACGTTCCCGATGGCAACACCCAATCCTCTGGCGCGACAAAGGGCAGGTTCAGCATAATCGCCGACTGCGTCGGGTGGACATGAGGGTCGATAAAGCCGGGCATCAACACAGCATTTTCAAAACGGGTATCAAGCTGGAACGCGCGACCGCTGAGTTGGCGTTTCAACGCGGCAAGAGTGTTCGCCACGCCCAAAATCGCGCAATCTGCAACCGCAACAAAACTCGCAGACGGCATTTTACTGTCCATCGTGATGATCCGCTTGGCGCTGTAAACAGTCACCGGACTGCTGGTCGCGCCCAGCACAAGCGGCGATACCCCCAGCAAAGCCAGCATTTCTCGGCGCTTTATGTGCATTTTTGTTCTCCCCTGCCCCACGATAGCGCAACGGACCAAAATGCAAAGGGCAAGGAACCAACGCGACTTCGACTTTTGGGGACTGTCCCAAGCGCAGCGCCGTGGACTGTCCCTGAAAGCGATTGTGCGACCTGCCCGGGACAGTCCACGGCGCTACGCTTGGGACAGTCCCCTACCGTTGCTGAGCGAAGCTTAAAGTCTCCGCACAACATTATCATTTACCCAACAGACTGGAATAGTTTCACCCATAACAGTATCGCCGCACCATGACTGAAATGACCTATGCCCGCTATCTGGCGCTCGATGACTTGCTCGCGTGCCAGCAACCCCAGTCTGAACTGGATGATGAAATGCTGTTCATCATCATCCACCAGACCAAAGAATTGTGGCTGAAACAGATCATCCGTGAAATGCACTTTGCCAAAGCGCAGATACAGGCTGACGCGCTGGTCCCTGCCTATAAGGCACTCGCGCGCGTCAGCCGCATTCAGGCGGTGATGACGCTTAGCTGGGATGTCCTTTCAACGATGACGCCCAGCGATTATACGCGGTTCCGGCATGTATTGGGGCCAAGTTCTGGCTTTCAATCGGATCAGTTCCGCACGGTTGAATATCTGTTGGGACACAAAGATGGCGCATTCCTAAAATTTCAAGACGACAGACCGGCTGCGCAATCGGTGATGCAGGCTGCGCTTCACATGCCGAGCATATGGGACGATGCCATTGCAGCGGCGGCGCGCGCGGGGCTTGCTATCCCGGATGCTGTTCTGGCGCGCGATTTCAGCCAAGTCTATGTCGCCAATGATGCGGTCGAGGGGGCGTTTCTAACCGTTTACCGCGATACAGAGCGTTACTGGGAGCTCTATCAATTGGCCGAAAAGCTGGTTGACCTTGACGATGCGATGGCGACGTGGCGGCACAAGCACGTCTTAACTGTGCAACGCATCATCGGCGGAAAACGCGGAACCGGCGGGACGGCGGGCGTCAGCTATTTGCAAAGCACCGTTTCCAAGCGGGCGTTTCCGGAACTATGGTCGTTGCGGACCGAGTTATAGGCGCGCTACGCGGAAGCTTTAGCGGTTGGGCATTTTGGCAACAGTCCCCAGCAAATTGCCCAAACAGGTTATGTCCAGTTGACAAGGTCGCGTGCCGCAAGCAAATTTACAAATGAGGCTCGTCCTCAAAAGTGGAATAGAGCGTGGGGATATTCGTCCGGCTCCCTCTGGCGGACAACAATATCACTCTGGCGCGACGCTGTTGAGCGTGTGTCTGTCCGGAAATTACCGGAAGCCAGAGGGGAATCCATTATGAAATCTCGATATCTTACATCCACGTCGATTCAAAAGACATTAGCCGCCGTTTTGCTTGCGGGCATTTTTGCGCACGCACCCGCTTTCGCGCAAGATGCTGCGGCTGATACAGAAGAACCCGACGATGCAGAAATTATCGTTACTGCTTCTGGCCGCGAACAAGGCGCAAGCAAAGTGCCGTATAATGTTACCGCGCGCTCCGAGGCTGAGCTGCGTGAGGAAAACATCACCGACATCAAGAAACTGATCGCGGAAAGCCCCAGCATCAACGCCCCGCAAAATGGCGCGCGCTTTGCCGATTCAGTGACCGTGCGCGGCCTGAACGTATCGCCGGTGAACGCCAATAATATTGAACAATTCGCGCGCTCTACTTTGGCCTATTATCTCGACGATACGCCGCTGCCGAACATCGCATACCGGATCAAAGACATCAGCCGGGTTGAGACGCTTTTGGGCCCGCAAGGCACGCTCTACGGCGCGGGCAGCCTTGGCGGAACGGTTCGATATATCACCAACAAGCCTGATTTCGATGCGGTTTCAGGGCGGATCAGCAGCAGCGTCTTTGTGGCGCAGGGTGGTTCGCTCAGCCATGATACCGACGCGATGATCAACATACCATTGGGCAGCAACTTTGCTTTCCGCGGCTCGATCGCACGACTGGATGACAATGGCTATACTAATCGGGTTTCCAACCCGTCCTGGCGCACCGGCGCTGTGGCTTGGACGACATTTCCGAATGCTGCGAAAAACCTCTATAAAGACGATGATTACAACCGCGTGACCAGCGGCCGCGCTTCGCTGGCATGGAAGCTGAGCGATGATGTGACAATCACATTGGCGCATGCGCAGCAAAAGCAGCTGGCGCATGGCACGACTGCAACGTCGCTGTTGCCGCTAGGGATTGCCAATGCGACAACCCCGGCGCAGATCGCCGCGTATATCGCCAATCCCGGTGCGCCTGCCGCATGCGTTGCGACCAGCAATTGCCAGTTCACCAATGCGCTGCAAACGCCGTTCCTTGATGGCATCGATACTGTCGCATCGCGCTATCCCGAATTTGCCAACCGCAAATTCCGGCTTAGTTCGTTCGATTTTGATGCGGACCTTGGTTTTGCCAATCTGCATTCGAGCACATCCTATTTCAAGGATAGCCGCCGCGGACAGGCGGATTACGCAGGCCAAGGCTGGCTGTTTTATTATGTGCTCAATGGCAATTTCGGGCCGACGCGGTTTAACACCAACAACTCGGCCTTCATCACCTTTGACAACACCTATAAGGGTTGGAACCATGAAACGCGGCTGACTTCGCAGGGCGATGGTCCGCTCAGCTGGATCGCCGGGATCTATTATACCGATACCGAGCGTAGCCTTAAATTTTCGGAATATGTACCGACAATGGATGCGTTCTTTGGCGTCAATCGCGCCGTTGAGGGCGGCAATGTTGATGAGGGATACCGCGAAGACTTAAGCAGTGCCTATAAGGAAATCGCTGTTTATGGAGAGCTTGGTTACGAGATTACTTCGCGCTGGAAAGTGAATGTCGGTGGGCGCGTGTTCAACTACAAAGATACCACCGATACCGATATCCGGGATTATTCCTTCAACCTTGTCGACAACACGTCGCGTTCGCGGGTTAGCGTGAAGGGCAAATCCTATTTCAAGTTTAACACATCCTATGACATTACCGATAATGCGCTGATCTATGCGACCGTCTCGCAAGGTTTCCGTCGCGGCGGGACAAATGGCTTTCGCGCAGTAGTCAGCGGGCGGACAGTCGATCCCAATGTGCAAAGCTACAAACCCGATTCGACAATCAATTACGAGGTTGGCCTGAAAGGGTTTTTCGCAGACCGTCGCCTCTATGTACAAGCCAACTTCTACCAAATCGACTGGAAGGATGTGCAGACCTATTATAGTCAGGACATTGACGGCTTCCCGATTAACGGATCTACCAACGGCCCCAATGCACGCAGCCGGGGCTTTGAAGGCGCCGTGCGCTTCAACCTCTCGGACGCGTTGTCGATCAATTTTGCGACCGCCTACACCAGCGCCAAATGGAGCAGCACCAAAGAAGTCTGCCTCTATTCGCTGCCGGTGCCATCAAGCTGCCGGACATGGACCGACGGCCAGAAATTGGGCGGATCGCCGAAATGGAAACATTCGGGCGGCATCCGCTATTCAGGCGACATCGGTGCCAATAAAAAGGGCTGGGCCAGCCTGTCGGGCCGCTTTGTCGGTGCGGTGCAGGTTGACCGTGCGGACTTCCCCACCGACGATGTTCCGTCTTATCCCTCTTACGCAGTTTTTGACTTGCGCGGCGGGGTGGAGCTGGGTGATTTCGACATCGGGCTTTGGGTCGAAAACTTTACCAACAAACGCGCGCAAGTGTCGCAACAGAACGACCGCGTCATGGGTGCGCGGATATTGTATACGACGCCGCGCACTTATGGTTTGAACCTGTCCTATTCTTTCTAAGGTTCTTTCCCGTTTTTTAGGATGCCGCTTGCTGTCGGATGATGGCAAGCGGCATTTTTATGGGACTAGGCCGATCAAACCGTACGTTGATCCTCGACCATATCTTCGGCCAAATCTAGGCCGGCTTTGCCTGCCGCCACAGTGTTCGACGGAGCATGCAGCGGCTCGACAAATTCGGGCTCTTCGACCTCTAGCATCCCCTCCCATTTGGTGATGACAGACGTGGCCACGGCATTGCCGACAACATTCGTCGCGGTGCGACCCATGTCGAGGAATTGGTCGATAGCAAGGATCAACGCGACGCCCTCCACCGGTAAATCAAACATTGCCAGCGTGCCGGTGATGACAACAAGGCTAGCGCGCGGCACAGCAGCAACGCCTTTGGATGAAATCATCAAGGTCAGCAGGATCAGGATTTGCGTCGAAATCGACAGGTCAAGATTATAGGCCTGTGCGATAAAGATGGTCGCAAAGCTCATATACATCATCGAGCCGTCTAGGTTGAAGCTATAGCCCAGCGGCAGCATGAAGCCCGATATCCTGCGCGGGACGCCGAAGCGGTCAAGCTGTTCAAATAGCTTGGGTAATGCCGCCTCTGACGAAGCCGTCGAGAACGCGATCAGCATCGGTTCGCGGATATAACGGATCAGCGTCCATATCCGTTTGCCCAAGAAAATCGCGCCAATTGACAGCAAAATGGCCCATAATATTGTCAGTGACAGGTAAAATTCAACGACAAGTTCCAGATAGGTGCCCAGGATCGCAAGCCCGCTAATCGCCACCACTTTGGCCAAAGCTCCAAACACCGCAATCGGCGCAAAACGCATCACATAATGCGTGATTTGCAGCATCATTTCGGCAAGCGCATCAGCCCCGCGCACCAGCGGCGCGCCCTTTTCACCCAATGCCGACAAAGCGACGCCTGCAAAAAGCGAGAAGACCAAAATCTGCAATATGTTGTTGGTAGCCATCGCCTCGATGGCATTTTTCGGGAAAATCGAGAGGATGAACTCCCAGAAATCGAGCTTCTTAACCTCACCGATACTGGCCGCAGCGTTGGCCACCGTATCAACTGGCGCACCGACGCCCGGCTGAAACAGATTGACCATCAACAGCCCGAGACCAATCGAGATAAAGCTGGCAATGATGAACCAGGTAATCGCGCGAAAACCGATCCGCCCCAGCGCTTTGCTATCCCCCATATGCGCGATACCCACAACGATGGTGGACAGGATTAACGGCGCCACCAGCAGCTTGATCAGATTGAGGAAGATATCCGACAGCAGCTTAAACGTCTTAGTTATATATTCGAACCAGACATTATCCTTTGGGATACCAATATGGACCGCATAGCCGACAACGACCCCCAAAATCATGCCCGCCAGAATGTACCATGTCAGCCGCCGATCCATAAATTCCCACTCCCCTATATGTCTTTGTGTGGGTGGTAACGCAGCACCGTCAATCGGGCAAGCAGCGAGCGGCAATTTCGGTTTCACATGCAACTATCCGGTTGTTTGGCCGTATCAACAAAGGCATAGATACCCACAAACAAATACGCGGAGCCCGAACATCATGGTCAAGCCTGATCCGAAATTGCTGAACCCCATTCAAGCTGCGATGGCGGCTGGGACTTTGCCAGGGGAAAGCGACGGTTTTGATCATGTGGCGGCAAGCGAGGCGGCGGCATTCATGCTGGGGACCGCAATGGAACGGACGCCCGGAAAGCCCAATATCCAGATCGAATCCTTTGCCGATCATGAAGGAAAGCTGGCGATACGGATCGCCATTTCAAACGATGATATGCCCTTCCTCGTCGATTCAACAGCGGCAGCTTTGGCGGCGGCCAATATCGATATTTCGCGTTTAATTCATCCTGTGCTGGATGTCGCCCGCAACGAAACCGGCGTGTTGCAAAGCGTTTCTGACAAAAAGGGATCAACCGGAAAGCGCGAAAGTTTTATTTATCTGGAAGCGGCACGGATTGACGCAAAGGAACGGCATGCGCTGGCCGACCGGCTGGCATCGGTGCTGAACGATGTGCGCTGTGCCGTTGTAGACTGGCGCAAGGTGCAAGGCGCAATGGCAGAGGATGCTGACGGGCTTCCCGATGGCGAAGGCGCGGCGCTTGTCCGCTGGTTTATGGATGGCAGCATGACCGTGCTGGCGCATGAACAGATCGCACTTGATGGCAGCCGCCAGAACCGGCTTGGCCTGTCGCGCTCCAACGATACGGCATTGCTATCTGAAGAAAGCATTGAACGTGCGCGCAAATATTTTGCGGAAGGGGGCCGCGCGCCCTTAATGCTGAAATCCAGCCGCAATTCGACGGTGCATCGGTCGGTGCAGTTGGACATTATCGTAGTGCCGCTGCGCGACGGCGAGGCCGTTAAAGGCCTTTCGGTGACCGGCGGTCTTTGGACCAGTTCGGCGCTTGCCACCCCGCCCGAACGCATCCCGATGCTGCGCACGCATTTGGCGAACCTGATGACGCGCTTTGGCTTTGATCCATCGGGTCATGCTGGAAAAGCGATGGCACATGCGCTGACGGCATTGCCGCATGATTTGCTGGTGTCGTTCAACCAAGCCGATCTGGAACGTGTCACCCTGACCGCGATGTCGCTGACCGACCGGCCCCGGCCAAAGCTGCTGGCGGTGCGCTCGGCCTTGGGGCGTCATTTGTTTGTGTTTGTCTGGTTGCCACGTGATGAAATTTCCACCGGGCTTCGCCGTTCCATCGAAGCGATGTTGACAGAGGTTAAGGGCGCATCGGTGCTTGGCTGGTCAATCAGCCTTGAAGATGGTGGTATGGGGTTGCTGCGCTATCTGCTCGATTTTGAAGACCGCAACGTCAAGATTGACGAAGACGGTCTTGATGCCCGCCTGCAATTGATGGTGCGCGGATGGGAGCCTGCGGTCGAGGCTGAACTGGCACGACTGACCGATGAGAAGCGCGCTGCCGCGATGGTTGTGCGCTATGGCAGCGCCTTTCCACAATCGCACCGTTCGACCTATTCGGCGGCTGAGGCAGCGCTCGATATGGTGAGCCTTTTAGCGGTGGAGCGCGACCATAGCCGCGTCGCGCGGCTGATTGCTGATAAGGATAAGGACGCCTCAACGCTCAACCTGAAAGTCTATAATTCGGGCGGAGCGATGCCGTTGTCCGATGTTGTGCCGGTGCTGGAGAATTTCGGCTTTGCAGTAATCGAACAAGTGCCAACGCCGTTGGGCGGCGGCGAATTGGCCTATATCCATGATTTCCATCTGGGGCTGCGCGGTGGAGCAAACGGAGCGGACCTTTTGTCTCGCGCCCACATTATCCAAACGGCGTTGTCGCAAGTGTTGGATAGCGAGGCCGAAAATGACGCGTTCAACCAGCTGATAACGCTTGCCGGATTGGAGCCGCGCGACGTCGTCTGGTTCCGCGCTTGGTTCCGCTATTTGCGCCAAACCGGCCTTGCTTATGGCATCCCGACCGTCGTCGCTGCGCTTGGCAATCACGCCGCAATGGCGCGCGCAATCGTGGCGCTGTTCGTCACATTGCATGACCCAGCACACAAAGGCGACCGCATTAAAGACGCAGCAAAGCTCGATGCGCAGATCGTCGAAGGCCTTGGCAAAGTCGCCGCGATTGACGAAGACCGCATCCTGCGCCTGTTCCGCGCCGTGGTGCAGGCGTGCCTGCGGACCAACGCCTTTGCCCCTGCCGCGACGGAGGCGCTCGCGTTCAAGCTCGACAGCGCCAAAGTCCCCGGCCTGCCCGCGCCTTTGCCTTGGCGCGAGATTTTCGTTTACTCGCCCCGCGTCGAGGGCATTCATTTACGTGCTGGGCCTGTTGCACGAGGCGGCCTGCGCTGGTCAGACCGGCGCGACGATTTCCGCACCGAAGTGCTTGGCCTGATGAAAGCACAGCGCGTTAAAAACGCGGTGATTGTGCCAACCGGAGCCAAGGGCGGATTCTATCCCAAGCGCTTGCCCGATATGCGCACAGACCGCGATGCGTGGTTTGCCGAGGGGACCGAAAGCTACCGGATTTTCATTCGCACATTGCTGTCGGTGACCGACAATCTGGTCGATAACAAAGTCGTGCATACCGATGGTGTCGTGATCCACGACGGCGATGATCCGTATTTCGTCGTTGCCGCCGACAAAGGCACCGCGACATTTTCCGACACCGCCAACGCCATCGCGCTGGAACGCGGCTTTTGGCTTGGTGACGCGTTCGCTAGCGGCGGCTCGGTGGGTTATGACCATAAAGCGATGGGAATTACGGCTAAGGGTGGCTGGATTTCGGTCCAGCGCCACTTCGCCGAAATGGGCGTTGATGTGCAGAAAGAACCGGTCACGGTGGCCGGCGTTGGCGATATGTCGGGCGATGTGTTTGGCAACGGCATGTTGCTATCGAAATCGATAAAACTGGTCGCAGCGTTCGACCACCGCCATATCTTCATCGACCCCAATCCCGATGCGGCGGCAAGTTGGAAAGAGCGCGCGCGCCTGTTCAAACTGCCGCGTTCCAGCTGGCAGGATTATGACGCAAAGCTGATTTCCAAAGGCGGCGGCGTATTTGCGCGGAGCGAAAAAGAGATAAAGCTGTCAGCTGAAATCCGGTTGCTGCTGGGGCTTGATGTGGCGACCGTCGAACCCGCCGCACTGATGAAAGCGATATTGAAAGCCGATGTCGGTTTGCTCTGGTTCGGCGGTATCGGAACCTATTTGAAAGACGCCAGCGAAGCGCATAGCGAAGTCGGCGATCCCGCCAACGACGCGATCCGCATCAACGCCCAAGAGCTACGTGCAAAAGTCATCGGCGAAGGGGCCAATCTGGGCCTGACGCAAGCAGCGCGGATCAGTTTTGGCTTGCATGGCGGACGGCTGAACACCGACTTTATCGACAACAGCGCAGGCGTTGATTGTTCGGATAACGAGGTCAATATCAAGATCGCGCTGAACGCCGAAATGGCGTCGGGCGCTTTGAAGATAGAGGCGCGCAACACCTTGCTTGCCAGCATGACCGACGAAGTGGCCGAGCTTGTATTGGGCGATAACCGGATGCAAACGCTGGCGCTGTCGATTGCCGAAAGTGGCGGCGTTGGTGACTTGCCGGCCTATGTGCGGCTGATGGAAACCTTTGAAGGCCAGAACAAGCTTGACCGCGTGGTTGAGGGGCTGGAGGCGAACGACCAATATCTGCGGCGCGAAGGCGAGGGCAGAGGCCTGACACGGCCAGAGTTGGCAATCTTGCTATCGACGGCGAAATTGGCAGCGCAAGATGCAGCCGAGGAAGGCCCGCTGGCGGCCGATCCTGCGCTGGATGCTGAACTGCTCGCCGCCTTCCCCGCGCCGATGGTGAAGGCACACAAACAAGCGATTTTGACGCACCGGTTGCGGCCACAGATTATTGCGACCAAGCTTGCCAACCGGATGATCAACCGCATGGGTATGCTGCACCCGTTTGAACTGGCCGAGGAAGAAGGCTGTTCGATGGCAGTAGTGGCAGAGGCCTTTGCAGTGGCCGAACGCTTGTTTGATTTGCACAGCATATGGGCCGAAATCGACGCTGCAAAAATTCCCGAAGACGCGCGCATCATGCTGTATAATCAGGTGGCTGTGGAAACCCGCGCACATATGGCGGACATGATCCGCAATGGCCGCGAAGGCCGCAGCGTGGGTGAAGCGGTTGCCGATTATGCGCCAGTGATTGAGACATTGTCGTTAGCGGCCAAGGAGCTGCTATCGCCCGATGCGGTGGCGCAAACCAATGCTTATGGTGACAAGCTGACCAATGGCGGTGCTCCGGCAAAGCTAGTTGCGCGGCTGGTTCGCATGGCACAGCTCGATGGGGCTATTGGCCTTGCCACTTTGTCCACCGAGCATAAAGTTGACGCCAAAGAACTGACCAAAGCCTTTGTCGCGATTGGTGATGCTTTGGGGCTTAGCTGGGCGCAGAACGCCGCGATGCAAATGGACCCGCATGATCCGTGGGAGCGGTTGTTGGTCGCTGGCCTCGCGCGTGATTTCCAAGCAATGCGCCTCGATTTCCTGAGGCGACAAAAAGGCACGCCCGGCGATGCGGTGGCCAAATGGATTTCAGCCAATCGCGTGCGCGTGAGTGCTTTTAGAGCGACGGTGGATCGTGCGCGGCGGGGCGGGTTGCCAACGCCTGCGATGCTCGCGCAAATTGCGGGACAGGCGCGGACGTTGTTGGGGCGGTAGGGGTTTCCGTTTTTGGTTGAATCGGCGCGAGGGGACTGTCCCAAGCGTAGCGCCGTGGACTGTCCCTGTGAGGTTGCGTGCTGTCTTTTAGGGACAGTCCACGGCGCGCTTCGCGCTTGGGACAGTCCCCAAAAGCCTCAATTTGCCTCAACCTAAAACGGAGAGACTTTACCGCCCAAACGAAACCAATCCAAACAGCTTGCGCTTGCCCGCATCTTTCACCCGCCCACCGCTGCCCGATTTCATCACGTTGCGGCGGAACAGATAGACGCCGATGCGCACGATCAACAATGCGAACATCCCCTGCCCTAGGATCGCCACGCCGTGATGCCACAAGGTTGGGTCCTGCGCCGCCCGCGCTATCATCGCAAAGGGGGATGAGAATGGGAAGATTGCGGCAAACGTCTCTATCGGCTGATTGATTTTGGCCACGGTATAAATGCCAAGGAAGAAGTTAATCAGCTGCAACATCGTGACTGGCATCGACAGCGTCTGCACCTCACGCACCGTTGCTGCTTGCGCACCGATGCCGATGAACAAAGACCCCAGCACCAGATAGGCCATCGCGAAATAGACGATGCAAAGTGTGATAAACATCGGCCAGCCGACCGCCGGTGTCGGGAACGACGGGATCGCAGACCCCGCCAAAGCGACCAAGCCAAAGCCGACACTTGCCCAGACAATGATACCCAAAAACGCCATCGCCAGCATCGCGAACAATTTGCCGATAAACACTGCATCCATCGGCACAGCGGCGGCGAGGATTTCGATGATCTTATTGGCTTTTTCCTCCACCATATTCGACATCACCATGCCAGCGAGCAGCATGGTGAGCATGAAAACCAACACTTGTGCGGACTGCGCGGTCAGCAACTGTTGTTGCTTGCTGTTGCCCGCGCTTTGCACAACGAGTTGTGTTTCGACAGGCGCCAGTTTCATCGCATCGCCATTGCGCGCATAGGTTGCGAGCAAAGCAATCTCGCCTTTCCACGCGTCAACGTGGCCAGCGGTGCCAATCAATTTTGGCTTCTCCAGCGTCCCTTCCAATACCGCAATCAAGCCGTTTTTCGTGTTTTTCAGCAGAGTTTCGGGGTTGTCTTTACTGGGACCGAGCAATTTGAGTTCGGGAAAACGCCGCTCCCCCATCTGCTCGGCAAGAGCAGCACGCGCCGCCATTAGCGCGCGGCCATTATCCGCCGACATCGTCACGCCGACCACCGGATTGGCAATGTCGCGTGCAACTTCGCCGCCCAACGCGCCTGCCGCGCCGCCGACGAACAGCGGGAACATCGGCCCGAGCAAGAAGAACAGAAACGCCTTGGAGAAAATGATCGCAGTGAAATCGCGGCGACCGATGACATAGGCCGATTTTATCATCTCGATCATGCTAGCTCTCCGTCTTTAGGCTGATCCATCAAGGCCGCCATATCCTCGCCCGCAATCGCAACAAAGGCATCGTGCAACCCAGGGCGTTCAATCGACAGCGAGCGCACGCCGGCCTTGCCCTCGACCAAAGCCTTCAACAAAGGCTCGGCCCCTGATTCGGGCAAAGTAAAATGCCACCAATTCCCCTCTGCTTTACAGTCCGCCGGGATAGCACTGCGCCACGGCCCGTACATCGCCTCGGTTTCCAAATGCACTTGCGGACGCAACCGGTCTCGCGCGGTAGAGACCAGCCCGTCAAAGCTGACGCGGCCCTTGGCGATAATCGCGATGCGTTCGCACAGTCGCTCGGCATGGGCGATGACGTGCGTTGAGAAAATTACCGTCACGCCTTTGGCCGCTTGCGCGCGGATCATCCGTTCTAGCTTCCCCTGATTGATGGCATCAAGGCCGGAAAATGGCTCATCGAGGACAATCAGCCGCGGTTCGTGAACGATGGTTCCCATCAATTGCACCGTCTGCGCCATGCCTTTGGACAATTGCTTGATTTGCCGGTCAGCGGCCTCGCCAAGCCCTGCTTCCTCCAGCAACACTCGGCCACGCGCGACGCCCTCTTTCAACGGCAGACCGCGCAACGCACCCATAAAGGCGATGGTATCGACAGCGCGCATTGATTGGTACAACCCGCGTTCTTCGGGCAAATAACCGACCAACTTAGACTGGCTCAATGGCCGGTCAGACCCCAGCAACGTCCGCACACCATCATCTGGGTCGATAATCCCGAGCAGCATCCGCAGCGTCGTTGTCTTGCCCGCACCATTGGGGCCGAGCACGCCATAGATGCTGCCCGCAGGCACGTTGAGATCAATCCCGTCCACTGCGCGGAAGCCATCGAATATTTTGACTAGCCCGCGCGCCTCGATTGCATGCATGTGGTAATTCGTCCTGCTGGTTGGTAACACCGACATAGGGACAGCCTATGAAGAGTGACAACATAAATTTGGTTAACGCGTTGCGGGAAAAGGCAAAGGCGGAGGGCTTTGCCGTGTGCGCGATTGCGCCTGCGGTTTTGGCCCCGGAAACAGGCGCGCGGCTAAAGGCTTGGGTAGCCGATGGCTGTCATGGCGACATGCTGTGGATGGAGGAGCGGATTGACCAGCGCGCTGATCCGGCGACTTTGTGGCCAGAGGTCCGCTCGGTCATCATGCTAGGGATGAGCTATGCGCCAAAAACCGACCCGATGGCCTTAGCCAACCACCCCGGCCGCGCACGGATTTCAATTTATGCACAGGGACGCGATTATCACGACATCGTCAAAGGCGCGCTGAAGCGGCTTGCGGGCTGGCTGGTCCATCAAGCGGGCGGCGAATTAAAGGTATTTGTCGATACAGCGCCGGTCATGGAAAAGGCGCTGGCCGAGGCGTCGGGGCTGGGCTGGCAAGGCAAGCACACCAATGTCGTCAGCCGCGATCATGGCAGCTGGCTGTTTCTGGGCGCGATTTATACGACGTTGGAACTGGCGCCGGATGGTGCGGCTGAGGACCGTTGCGGCAGCTGTAACGCCTGCCAAGTAGTGTGTCCAACTGATGCCTTTCCAGCGCCATACCAGCTCGATGCGCGGCGCTGTATTTCTTACCTGACCATCGAGCACAAAGGCCATATCCCGCTCGAATTGCGGCGCGGAATAGGCAATCACATTTATGGCTGCGACGATTGCCTGTCCGCCTGTCCGTGGAACAAGTTTGCTGAGGCTGCCGCTGCGAACAAAGCGTTTCTGCCAAAGGCAGAACTGGTCGCGCCGCGCATCGCCGACCTATTGACGCTGAACGACGCCGCGTTTCGTGCGCTGTTTTCTGGCTCCCCAATCAAGCGCACTGGCCGCGACCGCTTTGTGCGCAATGTGGCGATTGCAGCCGGGAACAGCGGCGATTCAGACATGGTTGCCCCGTTACAGGCGTTGCTGGGCGATGACAGCGAATTGGTCCGCGTGGCAGCGGGCTGGGCTTTGAACGAGCTAGCCCAAACCCTCGCCCCTTTAGGGGAGAGGAGCGAAACTTAGTGCCGTAAGGCGCTTAGTTGCAGCGGAGAGGGGTTTTGCAGCGCACCGCCCCCCATCAAGACTTGCTAGGCAGCAAGCTGCCAACCAAGTCTGTCTCTCCCCTAAAGGGGCGAGAGCTAGCCTACCGTCTGCTCAGCGCATTGACGCAAGCCGCACGATCAACCTCTGCCCCGTCGCTGCGACGAGCGTCGATATGCGTGACGATTTCTTGGCCGTTCTTACCGTCGGGATAGAGATAGGCATCCAAAATGCACGGCTTGCCCGAGAATTGCAGTTTGCGGCCATAAACCTCGACCACATCAAGCCGCGGTTCGCCGAACATGCGTTTCAATTCCGCTGCGTTCTTTCCCATTACATCGCCCAGCCCGCGTTTATCCTGCGTCGCCGGGCGCGCTGGCAGTTCCGTCGCCGGACGGTCAATGGGGACTGGAATCTTTTTCGGCTTTTTGGCGCTAAGGCCCGCCCCCCCACCAAGTGTGAGAGCAAACGCCACGCTGACCAATATCCATCTACGCTGTGTCATATCTTCCCCGTTTTATCATGCACCACATGAACCGCCGCTGCAGTTGCCAAAACCGGGACAAAAAACTGCACAATCGGGATCAACATCGCAGCGACACTTCCCAACCCCAAAACGAAACGCCGGATCGCACCGATTTCTCCGCGCATCGGGCCGTGCCGCGCAACCAGCATATCCTCTAAATCGCGCCCCAATAAATAACCATTGACCGCCAGAAACGCGAGCGGTGTGCCAACGCCGCTGACCAGCAAGAGCAGATAAACCGGGATCATCAACAGATTATAGCCCAGCATGCGGCCCACCGACCGCAACCCCATGCGCGCCGCTTTAGCAAAGCTTGGCCGTTGCCCTTGTGCTGCATAAAACGGGTAATGCTTGTCCTCCACCGCATCGATAATATCATCGGCGAAAACCCAAGTGAAGGCGACCGCAAGGCTGCGAAACAATATCCAGCCGGAAAAGGCGAGCGCCAGCAAAGCTGCCGCCGCACCCAAAATGCCGTCGTCAGCGGGGAGGTAATACGCGAACGCTGCATCAATCGCATACCAAAGGACCGCGCCCAAAACGACAAAGGCTGCGAAAGTCAGCCCGATGACTTTGGCTAGCACCAGCATCACGCGACTGTCGGACAGGCTGGCAAACGCGAGGGAGATTGCACGCAACATTCCACTGTATTAGCCGCATGATACTGTCCGGGCAAGGCGCTTGCCCTTTAGCCTCAACGCCCTTAGTGCGCGGCAAAATCTTTTGGGGAATTACCGCACATGACCGCCACAAAATATGCCGTTCTCGCCATCGGAAACGCGATTGTCGATGTAATCGCCGATGCCGATGATGCCTTTATTGAAACGCAGGCGTTGAACAAGGGCGGCATGACTCTGATTGATGCCGAACGCGCGCAGACGTTATACGATGCGATGGGTCCGGGGCGCGAGATCAGCGGCGGTAGTGCGGCAAACACTTTGGCAGGGCTGGCGCGGCTGGGGCACGACACGGCGTTTATCGGCCAAGTAGCGGACGATCAGCTCGGCACGGTGTTTGCACATGATGTTCGTGCTGGTGGTATCGACTTTACCGTCGCGCCGCGTGCGGGCGATCCGCCGACCGCGCGCTGTCTTATCCTTGTAACGTCCGATGGCCAGCGGACCATGAATACCTTTTTGGGTGCCGCGCAATATCTGCCCGAGAGCGCCATCGACACAGCGAAGATCGAAGCGGCGGCATGGCTTTATCTTGAAGGCTATTTGTGGAACGCCCCTGAATCGCGTGCAGCAATGACCGGTGCGATTAAAGCGGCAAAAGCGGCGGGTCGCAAAGTTGCGCTGACCCTATCAGACGCGTTTGTCGTTCACGGCCATCGCGACGAATTTTTCGAATTGATCGATGCTGGCTCAATCGACCTGCTGTTCGCCAATGACACCGAAGTCCGCGCGATGATGCAAACCGAGGATACAAGCGAAGCCGTCGCTGCACTTGCCGCGCGCGTGCCGACGTTGGTTTGCACACACGGTGCGGAGGGCGCAGAGGCGCATCATGAAGGTGAGCATGCACGCGTTCCCGCTGAACCCATCGATGCGGTGGTTGATACCACAGGCGCAGGCGATTTGTTCGCAGCTGGCGTGTTTGCAGGTCTTGCCGAAGGGCGCAGCCTGTCCGATTGCCTAACTATGGGTGCAGTCTGCGCGGCGGAAGTTATTTCGCATTATGGTGCACGGCCCGAGAAGGATTTGCGGGCTTTGGTGGACGCTCGGCTCGCATAAACCTAAATTTCGTCGGCCCGTGCTTAACACGGGCCTAGGCTTTATCGGAGGCGCGGAAAAAAGCCTAGCCCCGCATCAAGTGCGGGGCGACGGGGTTAGATTGATTGGGTAAAGCAATAAGCCAACGTCGCTTTTACCCCCGCAACACAGCCCCCAATTTCCCAGCCGCACCAACAACCCGATCCGAAATCGCTTTCAGCTCTTCATCACCATAGCTTTTCTCAGCTGGCTGCAAAGTCACCTCAACGGCCAGCGAAACCTGCCCATCCGGCACACCCGCCCCAGCAAACCGGTCAAACAGCAGCGCCGCAACGATGTTGTCCTTATCACAGCCTTTGATCGCGCGAACCAGATCACCCGCAGGCTTGTCTGCTGGATAGAGAAACGCAAAGTCGCGCGTTACCGCTTGCAACGCTGGCGGCGTGAACGGCGCGCGCATGAAGCCAGCGGATTTCTTGGCCGGTATTGCGTCGAGATAGATTTCCGCCGCAATCACTGTGCCGTCCAGATCAAACGCCTTTGCCGTTGCCGGATGCAAAGTGCCGAATGCTGCGAGGACGTTTTTCGGCCCCATGCGTAACGTCGCCGATTGGCCGGGGTGATAATGCGCGCCAGCTTCGCCCATGACCATCAAGCTGTCGGTGGCAACACCAGCCGCAGCCAGCAATGCCATGACCTCTGCCTTGGCATCATAGGCATCAAACTTAGCCGCTTTGCCAGATGCCCAGCCGCGTGGTGTTTTCTCGCCGCCAAGAACCAGCCCCAGCGTAAGCCGCTCGCTATCGGCCAAATACCGCCGCCCGATTTCAAACAACCGCACCGACGACGCACCGCGATCCATATTGCGCTGCGCCGCCGAGAGCAGCCCGGGCAGCAATGATGGCCGCATGACCTTCATGTCTTCGCTGATGGGATTTTCGAGCACCCACATCCGCTCACCCTGAGCCTGTCGAAGGGCGGCAAAGGCGTCCGCCTCTTTTTGCGGCAGGAACGACCAGTTGATCGCTTCGTTCATTCCGCGCGCAGCCGCTGTGCGGCGCATTTTGCGCTCCAGCGATTGCAGCGGCGTTGCGGTGGGCAGTGCCACGCCGTCCTCACGTGGCAAAGGCGTGGAGACGACATGGTCCAGGCCAACGATGCGCACGACTTCTTCAACCAAATCAGCGGGGCCATCAATGTCCCGCCGCCAAGTTGGGATATTGACGTTCCATTTCAGGTCAACGGCAAAGCCCAGCCGCGTCAGGATCGCTTTCTGCGTATCATCATCAACGGCAACGCCGCCTAAAGTCACCGTCAGCATCGGCACGAACGCAATTTTCCTCGGTTCCAATGGTGGCTCACCAGCTTTGACGATTTCACTCGCCACGCCGCCGCAGATTTCTAGGATCAACGATGTGACCAGCTCAATACCGTAACCCATAAAGCCCGGATCAACGCCGCGTTCAAACCGCGTGCGTGCATCGGATGTTAGCGCAAGGGCTTGGCCGGTTTTGGCAATGCGTTCAGGCGTGAAATAGGCGATTTCCAGCAACACGTCGGTGGTGCTATCCGAACAGCCCGAATGCGCGCCGCCCATGATACCGGCGATGTCATGAACACCGCTGTCGTCGGCAATCACCGTCATGTCACTGGTCAGCGTGTAAATTTTGTCATTCAGCGCCATCACCTGCTCGCCTTGCTTGGCGCGGCGCGCAACGACGGCTCCGGTCAGCTTAGCAAGGTCATAGACATGGCTAGGCCGTCCAAAGCCAAGCATCACATAGTTGGTGATATCGACCAAAGCCGAGATCGGACGTTGGCCAGCCGCCTTTAGTCTCGCCTGCATCCAATCGGGCGAGGTGCCGTTTTTCACGCCTTTAATAACGCGACCGAAAAAGGCGGGGCAGCCATCGGTATCATCGGTGCGAATTTCGATGGGGCATTTATAGCTGCCCGCCACCGCAGGCGTCTTCAGCGGTTTCAACGTGCCAAGGCCCGCCGCTGCCAAATCGCGCGCGATGCCGTGCACGCCCATGCAATCCTGCCGGTTCGGCGTAATCGCAACGTCTATTACGGGGTCATCAAGCCCCGCCCAATCGGCATAGCTTACGCCTTTCGGTGCATCGTCGGGCAGTTCAGCAATGCCGTCATGATCGTCGCCCAGATCCAGCTCGGCGAGTGAACACATCATGCCGTTCGACATTTCGCCGCGGATGGCGGTAACTTTTAATTCCATGCCGTTTGACGGCACGACTGCACCTGCGGGTCCGAAAATTCCGGTCATGCCAGCCCGTGCATTCGGCGCGCCGCATACGACTTGCACCGGCCCATCGCCTGCATCAACGACCAAGACTTGCAGCTTTTCAGCCTGCGGGTGGCGCGATGCTTTGACGACTTTCGCAATGCGGAATGCGCGCAACGCCTCTGCCGGATTTTCGATGCCTTCAACTTCAAGGCCGATGCGGTTCAGGCAATCGGCCACCTGTTCGATAGTAGCGTCGGTTTCGAGATAGGCCTTTAGCCAGCTGAGCGAAAACTTCATGCGCCTACACTCCTTGTTCCGACTCCGGCGCTAAGCGTAGGCACATCGAGCGCATTGAAACCATAATGCTGCAACCAGCGATTATCGCCGTCAAAAAATGCGCGCAGATCATCCATACCGTATTTCAGCATCGCGAGACGGTCGACGCCAGTGCCAAAGGCAAAGCCTTGCCACACATCGGGATCAAGCCCGCAAGCCTCT
>JANMGR010000131.1:0-4258 GCA_031374785.1 Sphingomonadales bacterium
GCTCTGCCGTATCGAGTTGCGCGATCTTGCCAATAAAGGCTTGATCCCCGGCGTGACCAAATCGAGCTGGTAAGGATAGACTATGTCATTGACCGATCCATTGGGTGATATGCTCACCCGCATCCGTAACGGCCAGCGTGCGAAGAAGGACAGCGTTGTCTCTCCTGCTTCAAAGTTGCGTACCCGTGTTCTCGATGTGTTGCAGCGTGAAGGCTATATTCGCGGTTACAGCGAAGAAGAGCTTGCCGGCCATAAAGGCTTGCGCATCGAGCTTAAGTATTTTGAAGGCCAGCCTGCTATTCAGCATGTTGCGCGCGTATCAAAACCAGGTCGCCGCGTGTATTCGGGGAGCACTGAGCTTCCTGTAATCCGCAACGGTCTGGGCATCACTATCGTCTCGACGCCGCGCGGTGTCTTGTCCGATGCTGAAGCGCGTTCGCAGAATGTCGGCGGCGAAATCCTCGCGGAGGTGTTCTGATGAGCCGCATTGGTAAAAAGCCAGTGGCCATTCCTGCAGGCGTTACGGCTAGCATGAATGATGGCACACTCTCGATGAAGGGCCCGAAAGGCGAGCTGTCGATGCCGATGAGCGATCTGATTTCTTATGAGATCAAGGACGACGGTGTTGCCGTTTCGCCGGTCAACAAATCGCGTGAAGCACGCTCCTTTTGGGGCATGCAGCGGACATTGGTGCAGAATTTGGTTACGGGTGTAACCGAAGGCTTTACTAAGGTTCTGGAAATCACCGGTGTTGGCTATCGCGCCAATGTTCAGGGCAGCAACCTAAAGCTTCAGCTGGGTTACAGCCATGACGTAGATTTCGCGATCCCCACAGGGATTGATATCAAGACGCCTGATAACACTACGGTGGAAATCTCGGGCATCGACAAGCAGAAGGTCGGTCAGGTTGCTGCCGAAATTCGTCGCTGGAGGAAACCAGAGCCTTATAAGGGCAAAGGTATCAAATACCGCGGCGAGTATATCTTCCGCAAAGAAGGGAAGAAGAAATAAGCCATGGCAAAGCTCTCTCTTTTTGAAAAGCGCCGCCAGCGCGTTCGGTCGAAACTGCGTTCGCAGGTTGCAGGCCGCCCGCGTCTTTCGGTGCACCGTACTGGTAAGCATATGTATGCCCAGATTATTGACGATTCAAAGGGCGTAACTGTCGCTTCTGCATCGACCAATGATAAGGACGTAAAGTCGAAAACCGGCGGAAACGCTGCTGCTGCTGCCGAAGTTGGTAAGCGCGTTGCCGAAGCTGCACAGAAAGCTGGCGTCAAAGCCGTTGTTTTCGACCGTGGCGGTTTCCTGTTTCATGGTCGCGTTAAAGCGTTGGCCGATGCTGCCCGCGAAGGCGGCTTGGAGTTCTGATGATGGCTGATGAAAATACAGTAACAGACGAAGTCGTCGTTGACGCAGCATCTGCGCCCGAGGGTGATAACGCCCGTCGCGGACGTGGTGGCGCCGGTGGCGGTGGTCGCGGACGTGGTGGTGAAGGCGGTGGCCGTGGCCGCGGCAATGACCGTAAGCCTCGCGAGGAAAAAGAAGATGATGGCACGATCGAAAAGCTCGTCCATATCAACCGCGTATCGAAAACGGTAAAGGGCGGTAAACGCTTTGGCTTTGCTGCCCTTGTTGTAGTCGGCGACGGTCAGGGCCGTGTTGGGTTTGGTCACGGTAAAGCACGCGAAGTGCCCGAGGCGATCAACAAAGCAACCGCTGCTGCGAAAAAGGCCATGATCCGCGTTCCGCTGAAAGACGGTCGTACGCTGCATCATGATGGCACTGGCCGTTTTGGTGCTGGTAACGTTTATGTTCGTTCGGCGCCTGCCGGAACGGGCATCATCGCGGGCGGCCCAATGCGCGCGGTGTTTGAAAGCCTTGGTGTTGCAGATGTTGTGACCAAATCAATCGGCACATCGAACCCTTACAACATGATCCGCGCTACTTTTGCGGCTCTGTCTGACCAGACATCGCCTAAATCAGTAGCGCAACGTCGCGGCAAGAAAATCGCTGACCTTTTAGGTCGCGGTGGCAGCAAAACTGCCGAAGCCGACGCCGAAGCAATTGCGGAGTAATATCTGATGGTTAAAATAACAATCAAACAGACCGGTTCGCCGATCCGTCGTCCAGCGTCGCAACGCGCCACTTTGAAAGGCCTTGGCCTGAACAAGATGAACCGCGTTTCGGAACTGGAAGACACCCCTGAAGTGCGCGGCATGATCCGTTCTGTGCGCCACATGGTTCAGGTTGTAGGGTAACAAATAACCCTCGCCCCTTTAGGGGAGAGGGTTAACGAGACTTGGTTCTGCATCGCAGAGCCTAGTCGCAGTGGGAGAGGGGGCTTCCCCTCTCTAAGTCCGACTAGCCAGCCCTTCGACAGGCTCAGGACTGGCAAGTCTTCCTATTCTCTCCCCTGAAGGGGAGAGAGTTCAGCGCGATTAAAGCGAAAGCGAGTGCAAGACATGAAACTGAACGAAATTAAAGACAATGAAGGCGCGCGCCACCGCAAAATGCGGGTTGGTCGTGGCATCGGTTCGGGCAAGGGCAAGACCGCTGGTCGTGGCCAAAAGGGCCAGAAGAGCCGCTCGGGCGTCGCGATTAAAGGCTTTGAAGGCGGCCAGATGCCCCTTCACATGCGCATTCCAAAGCGCGGCTTTAACAACATTTTCGCTAAAGATTATGATGCCGTGAACCTGGGCATGATCCAGAAGTTCATCGACGCCAAGAAGCTGGATGCAAAAGCAACCATCGATCAAGCCGCGCTTCGCGCTGCTGGACTGTCGCGTGGCGGCAAAGACGGCGTTCGTATTCTTGCCAAGGGCGAGCTGACTTCGAAAATCAGCATTTCGGTCGCCGGTGCCTCAAAGGGTGCCATTGAAGCGATTGAAAAAGCGGGCGGTAAAGTCGATATCCTAGTGGTGAAATCGCCTCAGGAAAAGGCAGCCGCGAAAAAGGGCACAGTCAAAAAAGCGAATGACGCAGCGAAAGCCGCCAAAAACGCAAAGTGATAAAAGCGTAATACGCTCTTGTCGAAACAGCCCCGCATCCCGATATGGGCCTGCGGGGCTTGTTGTTTCGGGAAACCGGACTTAGGCATTATGAATTCGGGGTAGATTGCGCCGCGCCAAGACGCTAGCGCCGCAATCGGGAATCAAAGAAAGCAATTTTCATGGCATCGAGAGCCGACAAAATGGCATCGGGAATCAATTTTTCAAAATTCGGCCAAGCCGATGATTTGAAAAAGCGCATCTGGTTTACAGTCGGGGCACTCATCGTGTTTCGCTTGCTCAGCTTTGTGCCGCTGCCGGGAGTCGATCCTGTCGCACAGGCCGCGCTCTATGCCAATAACGCTGCTGGCGGCGTGCTTGACATTTTCAATACCTTCTCTGGCGGTTCGCTGGAGCGAATGAGCCTGATTGCCTTGGGTGTCATGCCTTATATTACAGCGTCGATCGTGGTGCAGCTTGCTGCATCGCTGTCGCCACAGCTTGCCGCCATCAAGAAAGAAGGCGAAAGCGGGCGTAAGAAGCTGAACCAATATACCCGGTACGGCACGGTTTTCCTGACCGCGCTGCAGGGATATTTCCTTGCATCAGGCCTGGAATCGCTTGCTGCGGCCAATGGTATTCGCGCTGTTGTCGAGCCCGGGATGATGTTCCGCGTTGTCGCAACGATCAGCCTTGTTGGCGGCACGTTGTTCCTGATGTGGCTGGGTGAACAAATCACCTCGCGTGGTATCGGCAACGGTATTTCGCTCATCATCATGGCCGGTATTGTCGCGCAAATCCCGCGTCTGGTCGCTAGCCTGTTGGAGGGCGGTCGTACCGGTTCGATTAATCCGCTCATCATCCTTGGCTTTCTCGTGATGTTTGTTGGCATCACGCTGCTGATCTGTTTTGTCGAACGAGCGCAGCGAAGGGTGCTGATCCAATATCCGAAACGCGCAACGCAGCGCGGCATGATGCAAGCGGATCGAAGCCATTTGCCGCTGAAACTGAACACTGCCGGTGTGATCCCGCCGATCTTTGCCTCGTCACTGCTGTTGTTGCCAACAACGATCAGCCAATTGGGCGGTTCAAAAGTAGCCGGTGAAAGCGCCAGCGGGGATCTGGTTATCCAGCTGCTGCAATGGTTGCAGCATGGCCAGCCGATCTATCTGTTGCTCTACGGCCTCGGCATTGTTTTCTTTTGCTTTTTCTACACAGCGGTTGTGTTCAACCCAGAGGAAACGGCCGAGAATTTGAAGAAAGCTGGCGGT
>JANMGR010000176.1:0-6608 GCA_031374785.1 Sphingomonadales bacterium
CGTGGACTGTCCCGGGAGGTTGTGCGCTAGCCTTTAGGGACAGTCCACGGCGCTGCGCTTGGGACAGTCCCCAAAAGCTCTATGCTGTGCCCCGCGCGTTAATCCCTGATACATTGTGTTTAAGGCTTTTGCTGTGACGAACATTATCTGTTATCGCGCAGACATCTGAATTTAAGCCAAAGGTAAAAGGGGCAAAAATGCGCATCCTGATCGTTGAAGACGAACCCACGCTGGGGCAGCAGCTAAAAAACACGCTGGAGGGCGCAGGCTATGCTGTCGACCTTTCCAACGACGGCGAAGACGGCCATTTCATGGGCTCAACCGAAAATTATGACGCGGTTGTCCTCGATCTAGGCTTGCCGACCATTGACGGCTTGACGGTGCTTGATCGCTGGCGGCGCGAGGGGAAGAAGTTCCCTGTGCTCGTGCTGACCGCTCGCGATAGCTGGTCGGATAAGGTTGCGGGGCTTGATGCAGGCGCCGATGATTATCTGGCAAAGCCGTTCCAGACCGAAGAACTGATCGCTCGCCTGCGCGCATTGATCCGCCGTGCATCGGGCAATGCATCGTCCGAATTGACCGCAGGCGATGTGCGTCTCGACACCCGCTCGGGCCGTGTGACGCTTGCTGGCGAACCGGTCAAGCTGACCGCGCAGGAGTACAAGCTGCTGTCGTATCTGATGCACCACAAGGGCAAAGTCGTGTCGCGTACTGAGCTGATCGAGCACATCTATGATCAGGATTTTGACCGCGATTCCAACACAATCGAAGTGTTCGTCACCCGCATCCGCAAGAAATTGGGCCAAGAGGTTATCTCCACAATTCGCGGCCTTGGCTATAGTCTTGAGGAGCCGCGCGGCTAAATCGTTATGGCAGATGGCGCGGATGGTATCCCGGCTGCGGCCGTAAAGGTGAAGCCCGCACGCGGCACAGGTTCTTTAAGCCGCCGAATGATCGTGATTGCGGCTGGTTGGATTACGTTGCTGCTGATCGGTGGAGGCATTGCACTCGACCGCGTTCTCGCAGATGCCGTGTCGGACAATTTCGACGACCAGATGCAATATGTGCTGACCGCGATGGTTGCATCGGCGGAGATCGACCCTATCGGCGAAGTGCGGTTCAACCGTGCCCTCGGTGATCAACGCTTTTTGGAAACTAACAGCGGCATTTATTATCAGATTAGCGCGAAGGGGCAGGAGGATTTTCCTTCGCGGTCACTGTGGGACCGGCGATTAAAATTACCTGAGAAATCGTATAAAAAACCATATTATTACAACAGCAATCAGTTTTCATATGAGCCATTGCGTGTAGTCACACGCACAGTGACTTTGCCCGATTCCGACACCGAGTGGACGTTTTTGGTCGCGCAAAATCTTGATGGGCTAAATGCACAGGTGAGCAGCTTGCGGACGGTTCTTATCACCAGCTTTGCGTTGCTGGCACTAGGTCTGATAGGGTTAGCGGCATTACAGACGCTTTACGGGCTCTGGCCGCTACGTGATGTTCGGCGCGAAATCGCGTTGATGCGCAGTGGCAGGCAAGACCGCATCAACGAAAGCGCGCTGCCCGTTGAAGTGATGCCGATGGTGCAAGAAATGAACGCGTTGATCGATCATAACGAGACACAGGCTGAGGAAGCACGGCGGCACGCGGGCAATCTTGCCCATGCGCTGAAAACACCGTTGACGGTGATTATGAATAGCGCGACGGCGCAGGCAACCGATTTAGCGGACACTGTGATCCGCGAGGCGACGACTATGCGTCGTCAAGTCGATCACCACCTTGCCCGCGCCCGTGCTGTGGGTCGCCGTGGGCACAGTCATAGCCGGTCGGATGTTTGGCCGAGCCTTGAATCTGTTGAACGCGCTGTTGGGCGGCTTTATGCGCATGTGCGGCTCGACATGGCGGGGGCTAAGGACTTGGCGGTGCGCGTAGAGCGCCAAGACTTAGACGAAATGCTCGGCAACCTCGTTGAAAACGCAGCCAAATATGGCGGCGGCAGCGTTTTTGTTACGGTGGTTGAAGTGGGTGATATGGTTGAAATCCAGATTGAGGATGACGGCCACGGCATTCCTGAAGAAGAACGATCCCGCATCTTTGACCGCGGCGTCCGGCTTGATACTAGCAAGCCCGGCACTGGCCTCGGCATGGCGATCGTCCGCGATGTTGCCGAAATTTATAACGGCGCGGTCGAGCTGGATGAAAGCGAAGACATGGGTGGCTTAATGGTGCGCTTGCGGCTTCCAAAAACGGCAGGCTAATCAGCTAACCGAAGGTGACCCCACACGCATCAACCAATTGCCGTCGCTTTCCAGTTCATAGCTAGCGATATGTGCCGCGCTGATTGGCATGTGCTTCATGAATTGGTTGAACTGGCCCATATGGTCGCCTGCCATGTGTGCGGCCTGTGCCTCTTTGTCACGCCAGCGTTCGGCCACCCAGATCAAGCCCGGGACTCCGGGGTCTTCGGACAGGCTGTATTGCAAGCAACCATCGATCATCTGCACTTGCGCCATATGCAGAACTATCCGCCGTTTATATTGAGCGAAATCCTCTGGTTGGACTTTCATAAAACCTTGCACGATAATCATGAGCGCAAGATTAGCGCCGAGCGCGTTACCGTTCGGTTAAGGGCGGGCTCAACTTTCAGCGCGGATTTTTTCGTGGTGGCGGATGACTTCGTCGATAATGAAGCGCAGGAACTTCTCGGTAAAATCGGGGTCAAGCTTGGCGTCTTTAGCCAGTTGCCGCAGCCGTTCGATTTGGGCGTTCTCGCGTCCTTCATCGGCAGGCGGCAGATTGGTGGTCGCTTTATATTCGCCCACAGCCTTGGTAATCTTAAACCGTTCGGCGAGCATAAACACCAACGCAGCATCTATATTGTCGATAGAATCGCGGTAACGCGCAAGGGTTTCGTCAGACATGCCTTATCCTTGACGCCACTTTACCGTGCCGACAAGCGCTTTTGCCTGTTTTGCACTTGCCTTGGTAGCGACGCCTTGCCAGAGCGACTGGGAAATGACTGCAAGCATCCACGCCATCGGCGGCAAAGCCGCGCCTTCGCTTGAACCCATCATGGCGCTTGTCGCGCCAGAGATGAACCGCGTGAATGCGGTGATCCTTGACCGGATGCAGTCGGAAATTCCGCTGATTCCCGAACTTGCGGGCCATTTGATTGCAGGCGGTGGAAAACGGATGCGGCCGATGCTGACTTTGGCGTCTGCGCGGTTGCTCGATTATCCCGGCGCGCGGCATCATAAGCTGGCAGCGGCGGTTGAGTTTATCCACACAGCGACGTTGCTGCATGACGATGTTGTCGATGGCAGTGAGATGCGGCGCGGGAAGACAGCAGCGAACCTGATTTTCGGCAATCCTGCCGCAGTGTTGGTGGGCGATTTTCTGTTTAGCCGCTCGTTTGAATTGATGGTTGAAGATGGATCGCTCAAGGTCCTTAAAATCCTCAGCCACGCATCGGCTGTGATTGCCGAAGGCGAAGTCAATCAGTTAACCGCCCAACGGCAGATTACCACCAGTGAAGAAAAATACCTCGAAATTATCGGTGCCAAAACAGCGGCGCTTTTTGCTGCCGCCTGCCGAATTGCGGCTGTTGTTGCTGAACGCGACGAAGAAATTGAATTGGCGCTCGATTCCTATGGCCGCAACCTTGGCATAGCGTTTCAGCTGGTCGATGATGCGATGGACTACGCATCCGACGGCGCGACAATGGGCAAAGCGCGCGGAGATGACTTCCGCGATGGCAAAGTGACGTTGCCGATTATTCTTGCGCACAGCCGGGGCGATGCTGACGAACGCAGTTTCTGGCGCGATGCGATGTTGGGGCATAAAGCGAGCGATGCTGACCTTGACCGGGCAACGGCATTGCTGCGCAAATATAAGGCTATTGACGACACGGTGGAGCGCGCGCGGCATTATGGCCAGCGTGCCATCGATGCCCTTGGCGGGTTTCCGCACAGTGCGACCAAAGCCGCGATGGTCGAAGCAGTGGAGTTTGCTGTTGCGCGTGCCTATTAAGGACGCGTGACGCTTCCAATTGAATCCGTTTTAGATGACCTGAAAGCCGCGCTTCGTCGCGGTCCTAACGCTGTGCTTGTAGCGCCTCCCGGGGCTGGTAAAACCACGATGGTCGCGCCTGCTTTATTGGACGAGCCTTGGTGTGGCGGACAGATTTTATTGCTCTCTCCGCGGCGTTTGGCGGCACGCGCCGCGGCGGAGCGGATGGCGGAACTGGCGGGCGATCCGGTGGGACAAAGCATCGGCTATGCGACCCGTATGGACAGCAAACAATCGGCGGCAACGCGAATATTGGTGCTGACCGAGGGAATTTTTCGTAACCGGATACAGGATGATCCAGAGTTGGCGGGCATTTCCGCTGTGCTGTTTGACGAAGTGCACGAGCGCAGTCTCGACAGCGATTTCGGCCTAGCGTTGGCGCTGGATATGCAATGCGTATTACGGCCCGATTTACGGTTGATGGCAATGTCAGCAACGCTGGATGGCAGCCGTTTTGCCAGCCTGATGGATGCGCCGGTAATTGAGAGCGAAGGCCGGTCATGGCCGCTGACCTTGCGGCATATAGGGCGAAAAGCAGAGGCGCGGATAGAGGATGAAATGGCTGGTGCTATCCGCCGGGCATTGACCGAGGAGAAAGATGGCGATGTGTTGGCTTTCCTTCCCGGAGTTGCAGAAATTGAACGCACTGCCGAGCGGTTGGTCGGCATCTCCGCCGAGATCCACCGGCTGCACGGGAGTCTCGATCCCGTCGAACAACGCGCCGCGATCCGCGGGCGGCAGGGACGCAAAGTCATCCTCGCCACATCCATCGCCGAAACCAGCCTGACCATCGACGGCGTGCGTATCGTCATCGATAGCGGCTTGGCGCGGCGAGCGCGCTATGACCGTGCGGCAGGATCGACCCGATTGGTGACTGAACGCGCCAGCCAAGCGGCAGTGACGCAGCGTGCGGGTCGCGCTGCGCGGCAGGGGCCGGGGGTAGCATATCGGTTATGGGTGGAAGCAGCGACGGCTGGACTTCCGCCGTTCGACCCGCCTGAAATTTTGGAAGCTGACCTGTCGCCCTTGCTGCTCGATTGCGCTTTATGGGGGGTGAGTGACCCGGCGACTTTGCGCTGGCTTGATCCGCCGCCCAAAGCCGCGATCGATGAGGCGACGATGCGGTTGTGCGATCTAGGCGCACTCGCCGACGATGGCCGACCAACCGCGCATGGCCGCGCTATTGCAAGGCTGCCATTGGCACCACGGTTGGCGCATATGCTAGTGGAAGCAGGGCATATGGGCTTTGCCAATGTAGCGGCAGAGGTTGCGGTGCTTTTGTCCGAACGCGGGCTTGGCGGCAGCGACGCTGACGTCGAACGGCGCTTGGAGCGGTGGCACGGTGAACGCGGAAAGCGGGTTGAGGCGGGCAGGGGGCTTGCGAAGCGTTGGGCGAAGCTGGTCGGAGCGCCGCAGAATGACGCTAGTGGGGGCGGGGTGGCGAAAGCGATTGCTCTCGCTTACCCAGACCGCCTTGCTAAACGCCGTGACGCTTCTGGAGAACATTGGTTGAGCGTCGGTGGCAGAGGGTTTAGGCTTGATCCGGCGTCGCCGCTGGCCAAAGCGGCATGGCTCGCCGTTGCGGACATTCAGGGCACGGCCCAAGCAGCGCGCATCGTGTCCGCCGCTGCGATAGAATTCGCCGAGATCGAAGCGCTTTATGGCGACCGCATCATCTCCGGTGCTCACGCGACTTTTGATCACGCGACCGGAGGTGTGAAAACCGAAAGCGGCAAGCGGCTCGGTGCGATTACCGTTTCCAAAGGACAAGACGCCAAAGCCGATCCGGAGGCGATTGTAGCGGCTTTGCTTGAAGGCGTGCGGGTGCATGGACTTGACCTGCTGCCTTGGGCGGATACGACTAAACGCTTGCTCGAACGGGCGGTGTGGGCTGACGTGAACGGGCTTTCCGATGCTGACTTAGCCAACGCACTTAATGATTGGCTCTCGCCGTTGCTGGCAGGCAAGCGCCGCCTGTCGGACATTGATACCGGAGCGCTACACAACGCCATGCAGGGAATAATCGGGTGGGATGGGCAGCAAACGGTCGAGCGCCTTGCGCCGTCGCATTTTACGTCACCCGCTGGCTCCACTCACGTTATCGACTACAGCGCCGAGGCTGGGCCAACTGTCGAGCTGCGTGTGCAGGCATTATTCGGCGTTGCTGACCATCCCAACGTCGGCGCAAACCGCGTGCCATTGGTGCTGTCCCTTACCTCTCCCGCAGGTCGCCCGATCCAGACTACACGCGACCTTCCCGGATTTTGGAAAGGCAGTTGGGCGGATGTCGCCAAAAACATGCGCGGACGTTACCCCAAACATCATTGGCCAGATGACCCCGCCGCGGCAGAGGCGAGTTTGAAAACCAAAAAGCGTCAGGGAATATAAATCCTCACCGAGCTTGTCTCGGGGAGGTGGCATCAGCCGTAGCCTTGGCGAAGGTTGATGACGGAGGGGCGGCGGGCGTAAGCCCGCCAGCTGCGCTGGCACCCCTCCACCACCCTTTGGGTGGTCCCCCTCCCCGAGACAAGCTCGGG
>JANMGR010000185.1:0-9090 GCA_031374785.1 Sphingomonadales bacterium
GCTCTGCAAGAGAAATACAAAGACGACAAGCCAAAGCTGCAGCAGGAAATGATGAAGCTGTATAGCGAGGAAAAGGTCAATCCGATGGCCGGGTGCATGCCGATCTTGCTGCAAATCCCGATCTTTTTTGCTCTGTATAAAATCTTGGTGCTGACAGTCGAAATGCGGCACCAACCCTTTGCTCTGTGGTTAAAGGATTTGTCCGCGCCCGATCCGCTCACTCCGCTTAACCTGTTCGGTTTGCTGCCGTTCACACCGCCGGGTTTCCTTGCCATTGGCGTGCTGCCGATCCTAGTCGGTGTGACCATGTGGATGACACAAAAACTGAATCCGACGCCGATGGACGAAGTGCAGAAACAAGTCATGGGCATTATGCCGTGGTTCCTGATGTTCATCATGGCACCGTTCGCCGCCGGTTTGCAGCTGTACTGGGTCGTATCCAACCTGTTGTCGATTGCGCAGCAGAAATTGCTGTATGCACGGCATCCGATTTTGAAGCAGCAGGCAGAGAAAGAGGCTGATGTAAAGGCGAAGGCTTAGGCACCTACCCTCTCCCCTTCAGAGGAGAGTCAACGAGCCTTAGTCTTGCATCGCAAGGCCTAGTCGCAGTCGGAGAGGGGCCTCTCTCCAAGCGCGGCTAGCTGCAAAGGCAGCACGCCTTGCTATCCTCTCCCCCGGAAAGGGAGAAGACAAGAGGGACAGAATTATGGACAGAAAACTATTCTCAGGACCCGTTAACTTCCTGAAATCCGCACCGGATTTGCAGTTTCTGCCCGATGCGAGTGTGCCGGAAATCGCCTTTGCCGGTCGGTCGAATGTTGGCAAGTCGAGCCTGATCAATGCGCTAGTCAACCGTAACGGATTGGCGCGCGCGTCAAACACGCCGGGGCGCACGCAGGAGCTGAACTTCTTTGACGTGGGTGATCCGCCGTTGTTCCGCATCTGCGACATGCCCGGCTATGGCTATGCCAAGGCACCGATCAAGACAGTGCAAAAATGGCGTTATCTGGTGAATGATTATCTGCGCGGACGACCTGTGTTGAAACGCACTTTCGTGTTGGTCGATGCACGGCACGGGATCAAAGAGGTTGATACCGAGGTCATGAAAATGCTCGACGCAGCGGCTGTCAGCTATCGCGTAGTATTGACCAAAACCGATAAGATCAAAGCCAGCGAACTGGCGGCGGTTGAGGTCGCTACATTAGAGGCGCTGCGCAAACACACCGCCGCCTTTCCGTTTATCAGCGTGACGTCAGCCGAAAAACGCGGCGGCATCGATGATTTGCGCGATGCGGTGTTGGAAGCTGTGCAAATCTAATTGGGTTGCAAAGGTTTTATAAATATAATTTCGTCACCCCGTGCTTGACACGGGGTTAGGCTTTTTCACTACGACTGCAGCAAAAAGCCAAGCCCCGCATCAAGTGCGGGGCGACGGGATGGTGGGTTAGCGGAATGTCGACATCTGCACTTTTTAGGCTATTGAAAAATCTATGACCATGAAACTCATAATCGGCAACAAAGCCTATTCCAGCTGGTCGCTGCGCGGTTGGTTGGCGGTCAAACAATCAGGCCTTGCGTTCGATGAATTAATCGTGCCGTTGTTCGACGCTGGCTGGGATGAACGCAAACGTGAGGAAGACCTTGCGCCATCGTCAGGCAAAGTGCCGATCCTGTGGGACGGAGACGCCGTCATCTGGGACAGCTTTGCAATCCTAGAATACCTGTCGGACAAAGTAGGCCGCGAGCGGTTTTGGCCCAAAGACGATGCTGCACGCGGCATGGCGCGGGCGATGGCGGCGGAAATGCACTCCGGCTATCTGCCGCTGCGCCGCGAATGTCCGATGAATTTGCGCAAAACCTATGAAGGCGTACCGATCAGCGACGAGTGCCGCGCCGACGCCCTGCGCATCTTACAACTATGGGCAGAGGCGCGTGCACGTTTTGGCAAAGAGGGGCCGTATCTGTTCGGCACATTCAGCGCCGCTGACATCATGTTCGCTCCCGTTGTGACGCGGTTTGTGACGTATGGCTTCACTCTACCCGGCTTTGCTGCCGGCTATGTCGAGGCGATGCTGGCGCACCCTTGGATGCAGGAATGGTTCCAAGGTGCGGCTGACGAAGAATGGGTCGTTGAGAAATACGAAAAAGAACCGGCGGAGTAGCGCAATCCGTAAAATAATACCGTTAGCCATGAGCCTGTCGGAAGCGAAGCTGGCCAAAGGCCAACGGCGTCCCAAAGCGCTGCGCAACATCTGACAAACGCCATTCGACAGGCTCAGGGCTAACGGTAAATTCTAAACGCAGTTTACTATTTCAAGCGCAGTGTCGGATAAGGCGTCCCATCCTTATGAAAATACCCCTCCGCACCAAACGTCATATCGATGTCAGAATACGCCCCACCCGTTGACCTGTCCCCCGCGGTGATCGCGACAAAAACGCAATCGCCGTCACTGCGGTTCTCGATCTTGTGGCCGTTCTCGACACCCGCCGCCCAGCCTGCGACGTCTCCCGCGCGCAACACCGTCTCGCCGTCATCCTCAACCAACACCGCTTCGCCGGATAGCATCACGACCAGCTCGTCCTCGCCGATGTGCCAGTGGCGTTGTGATGACCAAGCACCGGGTTTCAGCACGACATGGCTCGCCCCCATGTGTGTTAGACCTGCTACCGGAGCAAGCCTGCGCCACCAACGACCCTGCACCTCTTCGTTAAATGGCGCGGGGTAACCCGTGTCGTTTGATTGCGGAATAGCATCAAGATCAAGTTTCGGCATCATCGGCTCCACTAGAAAATATGGACAAAGCATAACGACATTGCCATGCGAACGATATGCCAGAAAATCGCGCCCTGACCCATGCCACTGCTCTGATCGCTTGCGAAAGTGTGACCCCTGCAACCGGCAGTGTTTTTGACACTTTAGAGGCGATGCTGCGCCCGCTGGGTTTTGCGGTGGAACGCTTCATATCGGGCGCAGACGACCCCGACCCCGCACATGGCAGCCCTGTGGAAAACCTGTTTGCAGTCCGTGGACAAAACGGACGCCACTTTGCCTTTGCCGGCCATGTCGACGTCGTACCGCCCGGTTCAGGTTGGCAAAGCGCGCCATTTGCGCCGGAAATCCGTGGCGATCTGCTCTACGGACGCGGCGCGGTCGACATGAAAGGCAGCATCGCCGCTTTCGTTGCGGCTGTGGAAAATATTCCGGAAAATGCAGGGACAATTAGCTTCATCATTACCGGCGATGAGGAAGGCCCCGCCATCCACGGCACCCGCGCATTGATTGACCATATGCAAGCGCGTGGCAGCATCCCCGATCTTTGCCTTGTCGGCGAACCGACCAGCGTCAACCGGTTGGGCGATATGATGAAGGTCGGGCGGCGCGGGTCGGTGAATATATGGATCACCGTTGCGGGTGCGCAGGGCCATGTCGCCTATCCGCATTTGGCCGACAATCCGATTCCGAAGCTAGTCGCGATTTTGGGCGAGATTGACGCGATTGTTCTCGATGACGGCACCGAATTTTTTCAGGCCAGCAACATCGAAGTCACCGATATCCATGTCGGCAATCCCGCCACTAATGTCATCCCCACAAAAGCCGAAGCGCGGCTGTCGATCCGGTTTAACGATTTGCATAGCGGCGAGCAGCTGGTCGAGCGTATCCGTGCTATTGTCGAGCCACGCGGTAGCTTGAAAGCGATGATCTCTGGCGAGGCGTTCCTGACCCCGCCGGGCGAATTGAGCAAAGCTGTTAAGGCTGTGGTCGCCGAAGTCACTGGCATAACACCCGAAGCCTCGACCACCGGCGGCACGTCAGATGCGCGGTTCCTGTCCAAAATCTGCCCCGTCGTTGAATTTGGCCTGTGCAATGCGACTATGCATAAGCTGGATGAGGCGGTGTCGGTCGATGATCTGGAAACACTGACCGAAATTTACCGACGCGTGGTTTTGCGGGTTTTTTCTGGCAGTTAATTCCACACCGGTAGCCCTGAGCCTGTCGAAGGGCGCCTCAATGGGCAGTGCTAGGCCGAGGGACATGGTTCACCTGCGGTGGCCTTCGGCTCGACAAGCTCAGCACTAACGGTAATTTAAATCCGCTTTGGTTGATGAAGGCAGTATAATTTACCGCTTCAAAACAATATACAACGCCCCTGCTCCTCCATGCCGAGGATGCGCATTGCGAACAGCCGATATCGAACTGGAATGCCGCGATGAGGCCAACCAATCGCGCACGACCGCTGCAATCGCGCCTCGACCACCCTGTCCACTTTGGCTACTCGCACGATCATGCTCACGCGGCTTGCCAGTCACGAGCAGAACCACACGCAGCTTTTGATGGATCGCTTGCTCCAGTGTATTGTCGAGCCGGGCGTAGGCACCTGACAGGCTGGTTTCATGCAGGTCGACGCTGATATCGGGAACGATTGCACCTTTATGGATGCGGCGATCCCATGTGGAGTCGAGGGTGTTTTGAACGGGCGGCTTAACAGGCGTCATCGCCAATTTGGGTTGCTCCGCCTTTTTTCGAACAACCGGTTTTGGCGCTGCAACTTTGGGCTTTGCTACTTGCTGCGGAATGGGTTCAGCAACAACCCGCGCCGCAACCAAAGGCTTCACAGTCGCCATCACCTTCCCCCACAGGGCCTTTTCCTCTGGGGCAAGGCGGCGCGCCATTATGGCGTCGCGATCAAACGCGCAACGCTGGCCTTTGGCAAGAACAACAACGCACTACCCCGCGCCGACATCCCGCCTGCGATGGCTACAGCGCGCGCGCCTGCGCCCCAGAATGTATCAACACGGTTCGCACCGCGTATCGCGCCGCCGGTGTCTTGTGCAATCCAAAGCCCATTGGGCTCGGCGCGGTCCATTGATAGCCAGACAGGCGCGCCCAGAGGAATGAATTTGGGATCAGTAGCAACGCTTGATTCCGCAATTACAGTATAGCCCATCGCTCCATTCGGGCCGGTCGGATTTTCGCGGAAAAAGACAAAGCTTTTGTTCTCACGCATGATCTTGCGGCCCTCATCGGGGTTTGCGCGCAAATAGCGGTACAGTCCTTGCATCGATCCGTCGGTAATCAGCCCGCGCTCCTTCATCAGCTTTCCGATGCCGGTATAGGGATGGCCATTTTGGCTGTCATAACCGACGCGGACAATGGATCCGTCGGTCAGCCGCAGCATTCCCGATCCCTGAATTTGCAAGAAAAAGAACTCGACCGGGTCCTTGGCCCAGGCGATTTCAAGCCCGCGATTGGCGAGGCGGCCCTCCTCAATCGCAGTCCGGTCAGCATACATGACCAAATTGCCGTTTTTCACTTCACCGCGAATTTTGCGGCCTTTCAGGTCGCTGCCGAAACTGCCGAGATCAACCTCAACCAATTCAGGCGGGCGTTTATAGATAGGGGTTTCATATCCAGGTTGTTTGGTGCGCGAAGCAGCGATCTCAGGCTCGTAATAGCCGGTAGCAAAGGCCTTACCGTCGCCGACTTGCACCGCATCCATATAGCTTGCGAAAAACGATAGGCCATCGCCTGTCCAGGTTTTTACTGCGTCACACGCAGGCTGCCAGTCACCCTTTTGCGTCAGGCCAGATAAATCCTCACGGCGGACAAGGCCTGGGCAGCTGGTGCGAAACGCTGCCATCGCTGCATCAGCATCGGCATTTTCCGCTGGCAACGCCGCAATTTGCGGACCGCGCACAACGCCAAGCGACGCTGCATTGCTACCATCGCCCGTTGCTATCGCAGTCGGGAGCGTTGCGTCTGGCTTTGAGGGAATTGGCACAGCCGCTTTATCGCTATGCTGTGGCGGAGAGGCATCGCTGGCGACCGCAGGGCCACCTGACGGGATAATCCCGCTAGAGCAAGCAGAGAGCAACAGCAAAGCTGGGGCGAAAATGGTGTGAGCGCGTTTCATACGCTCAGCGTGAATCAGACCTCGTCGGTCTCGTCAAGCTTCCAATTGCGATCGCCGCTTTTCATATCCCGGAAGAATGTCCAGATGTCATGCGATTCAACCGCATCAGTCATGGTCCCGCCGATTACTGCGCCGCTCGAATCTTTCACTAACGAAGCGATATCGGCATCAAAGCGCACAGTGATCCGCGCAACTGGATGATCGTACGAAGCATCAATAATCCGCGCTTCCTCAATCCGCACCAGTCGGTTTTCTAAAACCTCGCCGCGGGCATCGCGCGCGTCAATGGCTTCGACAAAGCTTTCATACACGTCATCGTCGCTCAAAAAGCGTAGATTTTCCCTATCACCCTTCCAAAAAGCTTCAAGGATCATGCCGTATGCAGATTTCGCACCTTCCAGAAACAGGGCTGGGTCAAACTGGCGATCAGCATTAGCAATCGAGCGTAAGCCGCTGTTGGCCGATACATCGACCAGATCCGGATTCATCAATATGCCACCGACCGCAGCATCAGACTGTCCCAACGGCTGCCGAATGATTGCAGGTTGGCGGTCGTCAGCCACTTTACGCGGCGCAACCTCTTGTTCGTGACCTGTGCGTTTGCCAAGCACGGAATAAAGCCGCAGCCCCAAAAAAGCAGCGACCATGGCAAGCAAGACAATCTCAAAAGTCACTAGCATAAAGCCTTATCCAAAATGCAATCAGAACATACCGATAGCATCAACAACCAAATTGCCGGTTAATGTGCCTTGAACAAGGACACCCGGCTCCCAATCGTAACATAGGATCATTACTGTTGGTTTTCAAACAACTTGAGAAAAAAAGACAGACCGCAAAATTCCCGTAACATTTCACGCAGCCATTGCCCTTTACCCGCCTCGCTGCTAGTCGCGACGCCAACTTTAGGGGCGGCAGATAGATTGTCCCACCACGCAACAGGAAAGCACAGATTATGGCTGAAGAAGAAGGCAACATCGTTTCAGAAACACTGAAAGCCAATGGCGAAGATACAGCCCCCGCAATTGGCATGTTAAGCCAGTATATCAAAGATTTGTCGGTTGAAAATCCCAACGCGCCGCAAAGCTACACCTGGGAAAGTGCGCCACAGATCGACGTTCAGGTCAACATTCAGGTCAACCCCGTCAACGATGATGTGCATGAAGTAACATTGTCGCTCGGCACCAAAGCGTCGAGCGATGAAGGCGTGCGTTTCAACGTCGAGCTGGAATATGCGACTTTGTTTGGCGTGCGTAATGTGGCCGCTGAACAGGCGCACCAGTTCCTATATGGCGAAGCACCACGATTGATGTTCCCGTTTGCCCGCCGGATTATCGCGGATGCGACGCGCGATGCTGGCTATCCGCCGCTGGTTTTGGAACCCATCGATTTTAACTCGCTGTATATGCAACAATTGGCGCAGGCACAGGCAACTGCAGAGGCTGAACCGGCGGGAACGGCTTGAATAGCGGGTAACGGGCAACCGCGATGAGCCTGATAAAACATACCTCGACCATCGCTGGTTTCACTATCATCAGCCGGATATTCGGCTTTGTCCGCGATATGCTGCTGGCGCGAGTGTTGGGTGCGGGGCTCGCTGCGGACGCCTATCAACTGGCGTTTACGCTGCCCAATACCTTTCGGCGGTTATTTGCCGAGGGGGCATTTTCCGTTGCTTTTGTACCGATGTACACACGAAAGCTGGGCGAGGAAGATGGCGAAGCAGACGCCGCGAAATTTGCCGACGACGTGCTGTCGGTGTTCATTTGGGTTTTGCTTGGGTTTTCGGCGCTGGCGATGCTGGGCATGTCCTACATCGTCTATGGCTTGGCCAGCGAATACCAAAGCGTGCCGGGGAAATTCGAGTTATCGGTTTTCCTCAGCCGCGTGACCTTTCCCTATCTGTTTTTCATCAGCATCGTTGCCATGCTGACCGGATTGCTGAACGCGCGGTCGCGCTTTGCTCCCGGGGCAATCGCTCCGATCCTGTTCAACATCACGCTAATCGGCGGGATCATTGGCGGCTATTATTGGCGCGGCGATAGCAGTGACGACACAAAGGTCGTGTATCTGCTGAGTGCTGCGGTCGCGCTGTCCGGCTTTGTCCAGATGCTCTATCTGTGGTGGGCCGTGCGCCGTGCCGGGCTGAAACTCCATCTGCGCCTGCCAAAGCTGACGCCCGATGTGAAGCGGCTTGGCTGGGTGATTTTGCCCGCCACCTTTGGCGCAGGCATTTACCAGATCAGCCAATTCGTCGACACGTTCTTTGCCACATCGCTGCCGCAAGGGTCGCTGACATTGCTCAAAATGGCGGACCGGCTGAACCAGATGCCATTGGGGATCGTCGGCATTGCGCTGGGTACCGCAATCCTGCCGATGCTCGCACGGCACATCCAATCGGATAACAAAGCCGAGGCGCAGCGCCTGCAAAGCAACGCGTTTGAAATGGCGACGTTGCTGACCCTGCCCGCCGCCGCTGCCCTTGCCATCTGCGCGCCAGCCTTTGTCACTGCGTTTTTCGTCGGCGGAAAATTTAAGCCAGAGGACGGCGTGATTATGGCACAGATTACCGTGGCCTTGGTCGCGGGCCTGCCAGCCTATGTCATCGTCAAAATCCTGAACCCCGGATTTTTTGCGCGATCCGATACTAAGACGCCGGTTTATACGGCACTCGCATCGCTACTGGTAAATGTCAGCCTCAACATCTGGTTCATCTGGGGCTTGGGCTTTGGCATCGTCGGTCTTGCAGCCGCGACAGCGATATCGGCGACACTCAACTGCTTGTTGCTCTATGCCGTCCTGCATAAGCGCGACTGGTTCCATTTTAGCGCGCAGCTGGGCGGGCGGATATTCCGCCAGCTGATCGCCACTGCTGCAATGTCCGCTGTTTTGTGGGTATTGATGGACATCCTGTTTGATCTCTTTGCAGGCAGCGTCATTGAACGGGTCTGGTCGTTGCTGGTTCTGGTGGTCGGCGGAATGGCAGTCTATGGCGGCGTTGGCTGGTTGGTGGGTGCAGTGGACAAACAAGAAATCCAGACATTGCTCCGCCGCCGCGCAGCAAAAAGGGAAGCATAATGCGCGTCGTCTCTGGCATCCAACCCACGGGCAACCTCCACCTCGGTAACTACCTTGGCGCGATCCGCAATTGGGTGCGGATGCAGGATGATATGGCGACGAC
>JANMGR010000190.1:0-3262 GCA_031374785.1 Sphingomonadales bacterium
GTGTCGGCTGGCTGACCAGCGAGGCATGGCCGCCCAAATGGCTATCGCTGACCCTGATGTTCCAACGCGAAGTTGCCGAACGCATCATCGCCAAGCCCGGCACCGACGCCTATGGCCGCCTTGCCATTCTCTCCCAATGGCGCAGCGAAGCGCGGATAGCGATGCCCGTCCACCGCAGCGCCTTCACCCCGCCGCCAAAGATTATGTCGGCTGTTGTCCATATCGTTCCCAGTGCAGCGCCAGAGGGCGTATCGATGGCGACGCTCGAAAAACTCACCGCTGCCGCCTTTGGCCAACGCCGTAAAATGCTGCGCCAAAGCCTCAAGGGTGTGCCGGGTGCATTGGATGCGTTGCGCAGTTCGGGGATTGCAGAGCACCGGCGGCCAGAGACGGTGGACATCGACGAATGGTGCGCCGTGGCGCGCTCGCTAGGGGTGGCATAACCCCCAACACCCCGCTATTGGTTGCACATGCAATCCCTTGCCCCCCAAGAGCGCAGCGCAATTGAGCGGATCGATAACGACCGGATGCTCTCGCAGGTGCAAATCTGGGCCGGGATCAACAGCGGCACGGGCAATCTGAAAGGGCTGAATGCGACAGCCAGCTTGCTCGCCGATGCCTTTGGCTCCCTGCATGGACACACCGAATTGGTCGAACCCGCGCCGGTTGAGCGCGTGCTGCCCGACGGTAGCATCGTGGAGATTGAACATGGTCGCCATCTGGTCGCCACCGTCCGCGCTGACGCTCCCATCCAGCTGCTGCTGACTGGCCATATGGACACTGTGTTTGCCGTCGATCATCCGTTTCAAGAACAGAAATGGCTGGAGGACGGCGTGCTGAACGGCCCCGGCGTGGCCGATATGAAGGGCGGAATTTCGGTCATGCTTGCGGCGCTAATCGCGGCAGAGACCAATGAGGTGTTCCAGCGCGTCGGCTATCAGGTGATGATAAACAGCGATGAAGAAACGGGGTCTGCGTCGTCGGCCAAACTGATTGAGGCCTTGGCCAAAGGCAAGCTGGCGGCCCTCACCTACGAACCATCAGCACTGCCCGACGGCACATTGGCAGGCGCGCGTCCCGGCAGCGGGAATTTCTCGATTATCATCACGGGCAAAAGCGCCCATGCGGGACGCAATCCGCAGGATGGCCGCAATGCTTTGCTGGCGGCGGCGGACCTTGCTTTGCGCTTGAAAGCACTCACCCGCGATGGCCTAACCGTCAATCCCGCCAAAATCGACGGTGGCAGCCCCAATAACGTAGTCCCAGATCATGCCGTTCTGCGCGTTAATCTGCGTCCGGCTAGCCCGGAGTTAGAAATCTATGCGCGCAATGAAATCAATGCGTTGATTGCCAAAATTCAATCAGAACATGATGTATCCATGCATCTACATGGCAATTTCAACCGCCCGCCAAAACTTGTCGACCCGCAAGCCGAAAAGCTGTTCGGATTGGTCAAGCAATGCGGTGCAGACCTCGGCCTGAACATCGGTTGGAAATCCACCGGCGGCGTGTGCGACGGCAACAACATCGCGGCCTGCGGTGTTCCCGTAGTTGACACTATGGGGGTCCGCGGTGGCAGCATCCATTCACCGCAAGAATTTTTGATAACTAAAAGCCTGTCTGAACGGGCCGCGCTATCCGCGCTCACGCTGATGCGGATTGCCGAAAAGGGAAGTTTATGAGCTTTATTATCCGTGCTGCGCGTGCCGATGACGTGCAGCCCATGTACGAAATGGCCAAACGCACCGGCGGTGGCTTCACCAACTTACCGCCCGACCGAAAAGCTTTGGCCGCAAAGCTTGAACGCTCCGCCACCGCCTTTTCCCGCACAGAGGACGAGATCGTCGATGACCTTTTCGTCTTTGTGCTTGAAAATGTCGACACGGGCGAAGTGCGCGGCACATGCCAAATCTTTGCTGCGGTGGGCCAGAAATGGCCGTTCTACAGCTATCGCATTGGTGCTCTGACGCAGCATAGTGAAGAACTGGGCCGCACATTCCGCGCCGATATCCTCAACCTTTCGACCGATTTGGAAGGGACCACCGAAGTCGGCGGTCTATTTCTCCACCCCGGCGAACGATCCGGCGGGCATGGCATGTTGATTGCGCGCAGCCGCTATCTGTTCATCCGCAACCACCGCGCCCGTTTTCACGACAAGACCCTCGCCGAACTGCGGGGCGTGATCGACGAAGCCGGCGGTTCGCCTTTCTGGGATGGCGTCGCCGGTCGTTTCTTTGGCATGAATTTTCAGGATGCTGACGAATTTAACGGCAAACACGGCAACCAGTTTATCGCTGACCTGATGCCCAAACATCCTGTCTATATCGCGATGCTGCCCGAAAATGCGCGCGCGGTTATCGGCGTGCCTCACCCCAGCGGCCGTGCCGCAATGCGGATGTTGGAGGAGGAAGGGTTCGCATGGGAGAAATATGTCGATATTTTTGACGGCGGCCCGACGATGACGGTGCGCACCGATCAGATACGCAGCGTGCGCGACGCAAAGGATTCGCGCATATCGGCGATTGATGACCGACTTGGCGATCACAAGCTTGGCGAAAAGCGGCTGGTGACGGTAGGCCGTTTGGGCGATTTCCGCACAGTCTATGGTTGGGTCGAAATCGAAGGCAACGAAGTCCGCATCGACCCCGACTGCGCACGTCTTTTAGGCGTCGAGGCTGGCGATACCGTCACGCATGTTCCAAGGTCGTAATCGATGGCTCTCGTTGAAATCAATTTCGATGGCATCATCGGGCCGAGCCACAATTACGCCGGTTTAAGCGCGGGGAACCTTGCGTCGGCCAATAATGCCGGGGCGGTGTCACAACCCCGTGCAGCGGCGCTCCAAGGCATCGAAAAGATGCGCGCCAATTTGCGGCTTGGCTTGGCACAAGGCTTTTTCTTGCCGCTTGATCGGCCGAACAACAATTGGCTCGCTGGCCTTGCCACTGATATGGCCAGCGCCGAGGCGCACATCCGCGCCGCTACATTTTCGGCGTCCGCCATGTGGGCCGCCAATGCCGCAACCGTATCGCCTGCCCCCGACACCGCAGACCGGCGCTGCCATTTGTCGGCGGCAAACCTGCTGACAATGGCGCATCGCAGCCATGAATGGACAGGCACGCAGGCGCAATTGGAGTTGGCCTTTGCCGACCAGCAACATTTCGCCGTGCACGGCCCTGTGCCGCCGCCTTATGGCGATGAAGGCGCAGCCAATTTCATGCGGCTTTGCCCGTCGCACGAAGAGGCTGGACTGGAAATCTTC
>JANMGR010000196.1:0-3290 GCA_031374785.1 Sphingomonadales bacterium
TCATGTCTGGCTTAGACACGATTTCCATCAACGCCACGCCGCAGCGATTCAGGTCAACATAGGACATGGTCGGATGCTGATCATGCATCAGCTTGCCTGCGTCCTGTTCAACATGGATGCGTTCAATGCCGATGGTTTTACGCGGACTATCGGCGTCTTTCTCGTCAAGAATAACCTCAACCTCACCTTCGCCCACAATCGGATGATAGAGCTGCGAAATCTGATAGCCCTGCGGCAGATCAGCGTAAAAATAATTCTTCCGATCAAAACGCGAATAGCGGTTGATCTGCGCGTTAATCGCCATGCCCGTGCGCACCGCCTGACGAATGCACTCACGGTTCACGACGGGCAACATCCCCGGCATCGCAGCATCGACCAGCGACACATGGCTGTTCGGTTCACCGCCAAAAGCCGCCGAAGCGCCCGAAAATAGCTTTGCGTTCGACGTAACCTGCGCGTGAACCTCAAGGCCGATCACGACCTCCCATTCGCCAGTTTCGCCTTGGATGCGGTATGTAGATTCAGTCATGCCGACGCAATGGCTGTTTCGCGATGAAATAGCAAGATTGGCTTTACATTTTTGATACACTGTAATATCATATATAGCATGATGGTGGTACTTGACACCGATGTTGTTATTGCGGCTATCCGCAGTCGAACTGGCGCATCGGCCGAATTGTTAAGAATGGCACGGCTGGGTAAAATCAAGCCTGTGGTTAGTGTTCCATTAGTGCTTGAATATGAAGCGGTAGCGACCCGCCCGGAGCATTTGGAAGCGAGCGGATTGTCCGCTGACGATGTGCAAGCAATTTTGGATGTGCTGGTTGGTGTTTCGGAATGGACGAGGATTTATTATCTATACAGACCTTTGACGCGCGATCCTGCCGACGAAATGGTACTTGAAACGGCGCTGAATGCTGGTGCCCGTGCAATCATAACGTTTAACAAACGTGATTTTGGCGACACACCGCAAAAGTTTAATTACAAATGTTGGCTTCCACGGGAAGCGTTGGAGAATTTAAGATGAATAGCCCCGCTGTATATCAACTTCGTCTGCCACGATCGATCAAGGCGGCGGTTGAGCGTTATGCCAAGGCTGATGGTATCAGTATGAACCAGTTTATGGCCACCGCCGTAGCCGAGAAGCTGTCGGCGCTTGAAAGCTCGCGCTTTTTCGAAGATCGGTACGAACGGATGAATTTGGAGCGTTTCGACGACATTATGCGTCGCGAGGGTGGCCAGAAGCCTCGTGATGGGGATGAACTGCCTTAGTCTTTCACGTTGCCATAGGCAGCGAATGAGTCCGACAACAGCTTGGCGTTCGACGTAACCTGCGCGTGGACCTCAAGGCCGATCACGACCTCCCATTCGCCAGATTCGCCTTGGATGCGGTATTCATTTTTCAAGTTGATCATTCTCAAAATACTCAAGCAGAAGCTGATATTCATTTCTTAGAAACTGCTGCTCTTTGCGGGTCAACATTGATATGCCCCAATTGCAGTATCTGATTATAACATCGCGATATTCTGGATATTTCCTGAGCTCATAAAGAGCAGCAGCACCGGCTGGCGCTTCACCTATTTTGTAGGTCTTCTCCAGCACGATGAAAAAATTTTCGAAGCGCTGTTGCCGTTCAATCTTTTTTTGAAGCAAGACATACTGCCAAGCGGACCAAGAAAGCACAAATAACGGCAGCACAAGCGCCGCCCATGTTAGCCAGTCCGTAACAGTCTGGAGGTTCATCCTACCACCATTTTGCAGCTTCAGCCGTGAAACCAGCACGTTCCTCAATCGCGAGGCCTGCGTTGAGCACATTCTGCTCATCCAACGCTTTGCCGATGATCTGCAAGCCCATTGGCAGGCCATCCTTGTTGATGCCTCCGGGCACCGACATTGCAGGCAGTCCGGCAAGCGAAGCAGGCACAGCGAACACGTCGTTGAGATACATCGACAACGGATCGCTGGTTTTCTCGCCTAATCCGAATGCGGCACTTGGCGCGGTTGGAGCTAGGATCAGGTCGCATTGGCCCCACGCCTGCTCAAAATCGCGCGCGATCAACGCCCGCACCTTTTGCGCTTGAGTGTAGTACGCGTCGTAGAAACCGGCGGAGAGCACATAGGTGCCGATCATAATGCGGCGGCGGACTTCTTCGCCGAAACCGGCGGCGCGGGTGGCGGCGTACATATCTTGCAAGCCTGCGCCGTCTGGCAAATCGCGCAAGCCGTAGCGCACGCCGTCATAGCGCGCGAGGTTTGACGATGCCTCGGCAGGGGCGATGATGTAGTATGCGGGCAACGCATATTTGGTGTGCGGCAGGCTGATCTCGACAACCTCTGCGCCTGCATCGCGCAGCCACGCAATGCCATTGTCCCACATCGCGGCAATGTCTTCGTCGATGCCGTCTAGGCGGTATTCGCGTGGAATGCCGATGCGTTTGCCGCGCAGGTCGCCGGAAAGACCAGCCTCCCATTCTGGCACAGGCAGGTCTAGCGAGGTGGTGTCTTTCGGGTCAAAACCCGCCATCGCCTCCAACATGATCGCACAATCGCGCACATCGCGCGCCATTGGCCCTGCTTGATCGAGCGAGCTGGCAAAGGCGACAATGCCCCAGCGTGAGCAGCGGCCGTACGTTGGCTTAATGCCGCTGATGCCAACGAACGCCGCAGGCTGGCGGATCGAGCCGCCGGTGTCGGTGCCTGTTGCCGCTGGACACAGATGCGCTGCGATTGCCGAGGCTGAACCACCCGATGAACCACCGGGGGCAAGCGCCGCATTATCGCCACCACCCCGCCGCCACGGCGAGATCACATTGCCGAAATAGCTGGTCTCGTTCGAAGAGCCCATCGCAAACTGGTCCATGTTCAACTTACCCAGCATCCCGGCCCCTGCACGCCACAGATTGGCCGACACGGTCGATTCATATTGCGGGATGAAGCCTTCAAGGATGTGGCTGGCGGCGGTAGTCTGCACGCCTTCGGTGCAGAACAGGTCCTTCATGCCAATCGGCACGCCCGCCATTTTGCCCAGAGGTTTGCCAGCGGCGCGGGTTTCATCGACAGCCTTTGCAGCCTCAATGGCCTTTTCCGGCGTTTCAACGATGAAGGCGTTCAATACTTTCGCCGCAGCGACATTGGCGTTGAATGCTTCAGCCGCTTCGACAGCGGTGAAATCGCCGGAGGCGACACCATTGCGGATAGCGGCTGCACCGAGTTTTGTTAGGTCGGTCACAGCCGCACTCCATGTCTTAGCGTCTTAGCGTCTTTGCGCGAAATTGAGTCTTTTTTGTTCG
>JANMGR010000202.1:0-6403 GCA_031374785.1 Sphingomonadales bacterium
TTCCAAAAATCCGGCGAGCGCAGAGTAATTCCCGGCGGGCCATGCCGATTGCCGGCCAAGCAAAACCTTGCCTTCATATTCCGCCAGCATGATGACGACAGGGTCGGTGCGGGGGAAATGTTCTTTATTGCACGCGGTGCACTGCCGGCCCCAGCCTGCGCGGAATGTTTTGGTGCTACCGCCACATTTGCCGCAATAGCGGTGGTTGTTGTGCCAATCGAGCAAGCTGCGCGCGGTGCCGTAAATGGCAGCATCCTCGGCGGGGAGCATTGAGAGAGCGCGCCAGATTGCAGGGGAGCGCGGCATCCCACCGGCGCCCTCGATTAAAGGCACAAAATGCGGTTTACCGTCGGCAAGGCCCAACAAGATCAGTTCGACCGAAACATCAACCTCGGCCATCGAATGCCATTGCAAGCCGCCTTCGGATGCGACCACAGGGTCAAGCCCGTCAAGGCTCAATACCCGCGCGCGCCAATCGTTCAGCGTCGCGTTATACCCCTCAACATCGTTGCGCAGCCGGTCAGCCCTGTCGAGCGGAGAGCCTGTGAAGCCGGGGTTCATTCTATGCGCCTAAATCGGCAACAACCCATTTGGCGAAATCACCCTGAAACCCTTGAGCGGTGCTGGGCATATACTGCACCATGCCTGTCGCGCGCACTTTGCGGCGGGTATCGACAAAGCCCATCGTTCCCGCTGCACCACCCCAGCCATAGCTTCCAGCAGTATCGCCTTTTCCGACACTACCGCCTGCACCAAAACCTCGGCCAGCAGCAGCACCGAAAGCGATTGTTACTCCAGATGGCAACAGGTCTGACATTCCAAGCGCCGCCGTTTCGGGTGACATAATCTCTGCCCCATCCAAATTGCCGCCGTTCAATAGCATCCACAGGAACCGGTCATAATCCTTAGCCGAACAGACAAGGCCTGCACCGCCAAAGGCAAAGGCTGGCTTATCAAGATAGATGCTGCTCGCCGCCGGATCGATAGGCAGCAACGCGCCACCGAAAACGAAATAATTATCGGTCAGGCGCTTCACTTCGCTTTGCGGAACTTGAAAGTAACTGCTGGTCATTTTTAACGGATTGAAAATGCGCGTTTGCAGGAATGCCTCAAAACTCATGCCGCTAATGACTTCTATAACGCGGCCCATCAGATCAAGGCTGATCGAATAACTCCACTGCGTGCCAGGTTCAGCAATCAAGGGTAGCTTGGCGAGGCGTTCTGCAAAGGTTTTCAGATCCGGTGTTGGCGCACTCGGTGGCGCGCCCGGGATTGGCATACGGCTGATCTGTCCGGGCGTAATGCCGTTTTCCAGATAGGCGGTCAGCAACGGGCCCTTGGTAATAATCGAATAGCCGAGACCCGCTGTATGCGTCAGCAAATGGCGGATGGTGATTTGGGTTTTGGCGGGCACCGAATCCATGCTGGTATCGGGGCTGGTCAGCACGCGCATATCTTTGAATTCGGGTATGAAGTCGGCAATCGGTTGGTCAAGCTTCATCTTGCCTTCGCCGATCAGGATCATCGCTGCCATGCCAGTAATCGGCTTAGTCATTGAATATACGCGGAACAGGCTATCGGCGTCGACCGGTGTTGCATTACCAATCGCCAGCGTTCCAGCCGAGACATATTCGGGTGCAGCATTGGCGCGGCCTATGGCAGCAACTGCTCCAGCCACTTTTTTCGCTGCGATATACCCCTCAATCTCTGATTTCAGCGTGGGATATTCTTGGGCTAGGAAGCTGAATGCGGGCGCCGGCAACATCGTTGCAATTGCGCCAAATCCTGCCATCGACAGAAAGCCGCGGCGGTTGGTTGCTAATATGCTTTGCGTTTCCATGTCTCTCTCCGGAATTTATCGGCTAGCCTTAATCGCCTGTCTTGCTGCTTTACTAAATAGGGTGGGCAAACCCGCGCTGTCCAATGATTTCACCGGCCACCACTCGCCTGCGCCTAGTAATTCTGGCTGAACCGGCGATGACGTAAGGGCAATTTTCAACGTCAGGGTGAAATGGGTGAAGACATGGTTCACTGATTCATTGAGCGTTCGCCAATCCGCGTCAACTGGTGGCACTGAGTCGCCATCTTTGCGCGCCGCCCAACTGTCATCGGGCAATGCACGCATACCGCCAAGCATCCCTTTGCCTGGGCGTTTGATGAGCCAGACTTTATTGTCGTTTTCGATCCAATAGGTTGTGCCTATGCGTGCCGGTTTTATGGTCTTTGCTGGTTTCACGGGTAGTCTTTCCGCGATGCCAATTTGGTAGCCTTGGCAGTAACTGGTCAACGGGCAGGCGGAGCAAGCTGGCGTTCGCGGAGTGCAAATCGTCGCACCCAAATCCATCATCGCTTGTGCAAAATCCCCGCTGCGTGTTGCGGGTGTAATCTGGTCGCAGGCGTGACGGATAGCGGGCCGAGCAGCGGGCAGCGGCGTTTTGATTGCAAACAGCCGCGCGACTACGCGCTCGACATTGGCATCGACTACCACTGCCCGCTGGCCAAACGCAATCGCTGCAATGGCGGCGGCGGTATAGGCGCCGATGCCCGGCAAAGTGCGAAGGCGCGGTTCATCCGCCGGAAATCGTCCGTCATAATCAGCAAGGACTTTGCGCGCACAGGCGAGCAGATTGCGCGCTCTGGCATAATAGCCTAGCCCCGCCCATGCGGCCATCAGCTCGGCATCATCGGCAGCGGCGAGTGCCGCGACATTGGGCCAGCGCGCGGTGAAGCGTTCAAAATAGGGAGCGACTGCCGCCACAGTCGTTTGCTGCAACATGATCTCTGACAGCCAGACACGGTAGGGATCGGGTGGTGCAGCACCCGGCATCGCACGCCAGGGCAGCACCCGCGCATGACGGTCGTAATGCGCAAGCAAAGCGAGGGCGATATCCCCAGTTTTTTGGGAGTAGGATTCGACGGCGGGCACCGGCCATGCGATAGCTGCGCTATGGAAGAAGGCAAGCCCGCCCCGAAAAAGCCCAAAGCCGTGTCACTGAAACCCGCGCCGCGCAGTTACGTTCGGCCACGCGGGGGTGAGGCGCGTGCAGTCTCTGACCTGATGCCCGAAATCGGCCGCGCTGCCTTTCGCCGCTTTGGCTTTGTGCAAAGTTCCATCGTCAGCCGCTGGGACGAAATCGTCGGCCCGCGCTACGCCAATGTCTCCACACCCGAATCGATCCGCTTTCCAGCGGGAAAGAAATCTGACGGAACGTTGGAACTGGTTGTCGAAGGCGCACACGCGGCGATGATGCAGCATGTCGTCCCCGAAATCGTCGACCGAGTGAACCGCTTTTTCGGCTATTCCGCCGTCGCCCGCGTGCGCCTGCGTCAGGGAGAAGTGCCGAAAAAGGCGGAGCGTCCAGTGGCCAAAGCAGCGCCGATGTTGAAACCCGTCTCGTTTGACCTTGGCGATTCTCTGCGCGAAATCGGTGATCCAGAGCTACAAGCTGTGCTTGACTCGCTGGCAAAAAGCCTTGCCAAAAGCAGCGATTGATTGCAGATGCGGCGCGAAGATTATGGTGGGATTTATGCGCGTTTCTAAGGTATTCATGACGAGTCGATTTGGGGCATTGCTGACTGGCGGCTTTGTGCTGATCGGCAGCGCGGCACTGGCCGCAGCTCCGGCAAAACCTGCATGGCTTTTGACCTTTACCGTGTCACCTGTTGGCGGCCACATCATCGGCAACCCAGCGGCGCCCATTAAGCTGGTCGAATATGCCAGCTACACCTGCGGCCATTGCGGGCAGTTTGAAACCACCGAAGCGCCGATGCTGAAAAGCCAATATATCGCAAACGGCAAAGTCAGTTTTGAAGTCCGCAACCTGGTGCGTGACGAGATTGATCTGACCGCCGCAATGCTTGCCCGCTGCGGCGGCAAGGGCCGGTTCTTTGGCAATCACCGTCAATTGATGGCGACGCAAGCGGTATGGGCGGATGACAGTAAAATTAAATCTACGACGGTTGCCAAACTGCAAGCCAATGACCTCATCGGGTTCATGCTTGCTGCGCACATCGAACTCGGTCTTGATAAAGTCATGCAGGCGCGGGGGATCACAGCTGCACAGGCCAAAGCCTGTGTGACGGATGCTGCGGCGTTAGACCAAATTCTTGCAATGACGGATGAAGCCGTTGGTCCGCTTGGCTTGACCGGAACACCTAGCTTTTTGGTCAATGGCAAGCGAGTGGACGGCCACGACCTTGCTTCGCTGAAGCCCCATTTAACCCAATAACTGATCAAATACTAAGGAACGAGCTATGCGTATTTCCAAAATTCTTTTTGCATCAATTGCTCTTATGGCGCTCGCATCATGCGGCGGCAGCGATGAAAAAGGCTCGTTAACTGGCGAACCCATCGCCGTCGTTGCGCCGCCCGCTGGTAAGGTCTGGACCGAAGTTGCCAAAAAAACGCCAGAGGGCGGCTATTTGATCGGCAACCCCGATGCGAAGATTAAGCTGATCGAGTTTGGTTCGCTCACCTGCCACGTCTGCGCCGATTTCGCGACGCAATCGGGCGAAGAGTTCAACGAAAAATACATCAACACCGGCAAAGTGTCGTTCGAGTTCCGCAACTTCGTCCGCGACGAAATGGATCTGACTGCGGCGCGGATTGCACGCTGTGGCGCGGATGAGGCGGTGTATCCGCTGACCGAACAGTTTATGGCGTTTCAACCGACAATGTTCGAAAATCTGAAAAAGGTTGAAGGCGATGCGGCACTGAATGCGAAATTGTCGTCCCTGAAAGGTGCTGACCGTGCCTTTGCTGTTGGTGAGGCCGCGGGCATCATTGATTTCTTTGCACAACGCGGCGTCTCGCGCGATCAGGCCAAAGCATGTCTTTCCGACCAAAAGGAAATGGATAAGCTTGCCGAAATGACATCGGAATATGGCAAGAAATACGACATCAAAGGCACGCCGACATTTTATCTGAACGGCAATAAAATTGATGTCACCGCATGGCCAGCAGTCAAAGGCAAGCTGATGGAAGCAGGCGCGCGCTGATGCATTGTGCGGGGGGGAGGTCGCAACGGGGACTATCCCCTGATCCGTCCAAACACTGCCAACAAAAGGGACAGTCCCTAAGGGGACAGTCCCCAATGGTTGCTTAAGTGCGGATAAAGCGGCTCAAACTGACTGGCTTTAAAAGCTTTGTCGAGCCGACCGAATTGCACATCGAACGCGGGCTGACGGGGATCGTCGGCCCCAATGGCTGCGGCAAATCCAACCTGTTAGAGGCGATCCGCTGGGTGATGGGCGAGGGTAGCGCAAAGTCGCTGCGCGGTGCTGGCATGGAGGATGTAATCTTCGCCGGAACCGCGCAACGCCCCTCGCGCGATTTTGCCGAGGTGACGTTGCTTGCCGAACATGATCCGGCGGAGAACATCCCGGGCGTAATAGCGAACGACGATGATCACGAACTGGAAGTCGTGCGCCGGATAGAGCGCGGCGCGGGGTCCGCCTATCGCGCCAATGGCCGCGATGTGCGCGCCAAAGACATCGCGTTGATCTTTGCCGATGCCGCCACAGGTGCGCATTCGCCAGCGTTGGTTTCGCAAGGCCGGATTGGTTCGATCATTTCCGCCAAGCCGCAAGAACGCCGGATGATGCTGGAGGAGGCAGCCGGTATTTCCGGCCTGCATGTCCGCCGCAAAGATGCTGAGCAGAAATTGCGCGCGGCGGAAACAAATCTGGGCCGGCTTGCAACGATCCTTGGAGATATGGAGCTACGTGGTGCTGCGCTGAAAAAACAGGCGCGGCAGGCCGAACGATATCGCAAGCTGACTGCCGAGATATTGGTTGCCGAGGCGCGGCTGATTTTTGTGCGATGGAGCGAAGCGGCGGTGGCGGCACAGGCGGCACGGGCGGAGGCGGATGCGGCGGGGGCTCGGGTCGAGACGGCATCGGCGCAGCAACGCGAACTTTCAGGGCAACAACAGGCGGCGGTGCAGGGTCTCGCCGAGGCGCGCTCGGTTGCAATGGCGGCACGCGATGCGGCGGGCGATTTGGCAACGCGGTTGGCGCAGCTACAGGGCGAGCGGAACCAGATCATCCAGCGGCAGGCGGACTTGTCGGCGCAGGCCGCTCGCATCGCCGACGACCATGCCCGTGAAGGCAGGCTAACACACGATGCCGCAGATGCGCTGGCACGGCTGCAGGCGGAAAGCGCAAAGCTGGCGACCGAGATAAAGGCGCGCGAGGAAGAACGTCCGGCCCTTACCCGCGCGGTTGATAACGGCGAACGCCATGCGCGCGACAGCGAAGTGTCGCTGGCCAAAGCAATGGCCGAACAGGCACGGGCCGAGGCCGAATTGCGTGTGGCCAATGCGGCGCTGACGAATGCGCGCTCGCGGCTTGAACGGGCGGAGCGGGATAGCGTGCGGCTGGCGAATGAACTGGCGGCTTTGGG
>JANMGR010000198.1:0-5454 GCA_031374785.1 Sphingomonadales bacterium
CGGCCATTACCAGTTCGACATTGAAGGCTATGTCGCCGCCCGCCTCGCAGCATTCGGTATCACGCGGATCGAATGTCTGGGGCAGGACACCTACTCTCAACCTGACCGTTTCTTCAGCTACCGCCGTAGCTGCCATAAACAAGAGAACGGCTATGGCGGCCAAATGGCGTTGATTGGGCTACCTTTATGACAGCAAAGCAGATCGGCCTTTGGGGCGGCATAATCATTTTCATCCTAATGCTTTTCGCTGGCCCGCCCGCATCGATGGCGGCCCCTGCTTGGCATGTAGCTGCCCTCACTATCCTGATGGCAATCTGGTGGATGACAGAGGCGCTGCCGCTCACTGTGACCGCTTTCCTCCCCTTCTTAGGGCTACCACTCATGGGAGTGATGGACGCCAAGACCATTGCGAAGGAATATTATTCCGACATTCTGTTCCTCATTCTAGGTGGGGCATTTTTTGCGCTTGCCATTGAACGGGTCGGCATACACCGGCGCGTTGCTTTGGGAATTTTGAGCTTTGCAGGCAGAACGAGTTTTGGTCTGTTACTGGCCTTTATGATCGCGACAGCATTCCTTTCGATGTGGATTTCAAACACATCCACGACATTAATCATGATGCCGATCGCGCTGGCGGTCCTTACGGCAGGTGGCGTCAAAGAAGAAGAAACCGGCGGCATGGCTGGAGCGTTAGTTTTGGGCGTAGCCTTCGCCGCATCTCTGGGTGGGCTTGGCACATTGGTTGGATCACCGACAAACCCAATCGCTGCGGGTTTGATCGAGAAACAGCTGGGTATTGAAATCGGTTTTCTGGACTGGATGGCCTTTGGCGTGCCGATATTGCTGGTGGCTGTGCCAGCGACCGCTTGGATATTGGCGCGGGTCCAGCGCATCGATCAATTGCCCTTTGATGCCGGTGCTGCAAGAGGCGCAATTGGCGAGCAAGGTTTATGGTCTCAAGCGGAAAAGAGGCTGATACCAATCATCGTTCTGGTAATCGCCTTGTGGTTCACTCAGCCATTTCTTGAGGACGCTCTGCCCAAAGGCTCCATCACTGACGGTAGCATAGCGATTGCCTGCGCGCTGCTGTTGTTCCTGATCCCCGATGGCAGCGGACGGTCGTTGCTCAACTGGAAAGAAGCGGATCGCGCGCCCTGGGGCGTCATCATGATGTTTGGCGGCGGACTTGCGCTTGCGGCTGGAATTACAGCATCCGGACTCGCCGCTTGGCTTGGCGAAGCACTATCACCGCTCGCTGGTGTCCATCCGCTTATCATTGCGGTTGCCATCACGGCGATGGTCATTGTCATCACCGAATTTGCCAGCAACGTGGCGACAGCCACCGGGGTGATGCCAGTGGTAGCAGGGTTGATTGCCGCAACCGGATCGGACCCTTGGCTGCTGGCGATGTGCGCCTCGCTTGCCGCAAGCTGGGGCTTTATGATGCCATCGGGCACGGGGCCAAATGCAATCGCTTGGTCGACTCAACACGTTGCCCTACCCCGGATGTTAAAGGCCGGATTGTGGATCGACCTGATGGGTATTCCGTTGATCGTCGGGCTGGTCTGGGTGGTCGCGTCGCTGCATTGACGCGCGCAATATAGTTTCATTTGTAACAAATTATGTTAGGGCAGCGGCAATAGGAGATTTCCGCATATGACTGACGCCCCGACCCCCGTTCGCTATAAACCCAAACCGCATGTCGAAACGATTGGCGGCCGTGCGCTGAAGCCGTCGACGCTGATGATGGGGCATGGCTATGACCCGACATTATCCGAAGGCGCGTTGAAACCGCCGATTTTTTTGACGTCCACTTTCGCCTTTGAAAATGCGCAGGCGGGCAAGACGTTTTTTGAACATATCACCGGCAAGCGCAAAGGCCCCGCAGAGGGGCTGGTCTATGGCCGCTTTAACGGCCCCAATCAGGAGATTTTGGAAGACAGGCTGGCGGTGTGGGACGGCGCCGACGATGCGCTTGTTTTTTCAAGCGGCATGTCGGCGATATCCACGTTGCTGTTGACATTGGTGAACCAGAATGATGTGATTGTGCATTCGGGGCCGTTATATGCGGCGACCGAGACGCTGATCGCGCGGATATTGTCGCGGTTCGGCGTGCATTATTTCGATTTTCCGGCAGGCGCGACGCGCGAAGAAATCGACGCGGTTTTGGAACGTGCGAAAGCCAAAGCCGTTGAGACCGCCGGCAAGGTCGCGCTTGTATATCTGGAAAGCCCAGCCAACCCAACCAACGCCTTGGTCGATGTAGAGGCTGTGCGCGGCGCGCGCGATGCGGCCTTCACCGGCGATCAGAAACCCGCCATTGCCATCGATAACACGTTCCTTGGCCCGTTGTGGCAACAGCCGATCAAGCAAGGTGCGGAGCTCGTCGTTTATAGCCTGACCAAATATGCAGGCGGTCATTCGGATTTGGTCGCAGGCGGTGTATGCGGGGATCAAGCGTTGATCGACCTGATCCGCCCGATGCGCAACGTCATCGGCACCATCTGCGACCCGAACACCGCATGGATGTTGCTGCGTAGTCTGGAGACGCTAGAACTGCGCATGAGCCGCGCGGGCGAGAACGCAGCGAAGGTCTGTGCGTTCCTCAAAAGCCATCCCAAGGTCGAGGGGCTGGGCTATCTGGGCATGATCGACGATGCGCGGCAACAGGATATTTACGACCGCCATTGCACCGGCGCGGGATCGACATTCTCGGTGTTCATCAAAGGCGGAGAGGCCGAAAGCTTCCGTTTCCTCGACGCGTTGAAAATCGCCAAGCTGGCCGTCAGCCTTGGCGGCACCGAAACCCTCGCCAGCCACCCCGCCGCGATGACGCATTTGTCTGTGCCGCAGGAACGCAAAGACGCATTGGGGATCACCGATAATCTGGTGCGGATTTCGATTGGTATCGAGGATGCGGATGATTTGATTGCCGATTTTGAACAGGCCTTAGCGGCGGTCTGAATGACCGACGAAGATCGTGTAAATGAGACGAGAGACGGGGAGAGCTCAGCTTTTGCATAAGCCAACATCTCTCCCCCTCCCATCTCATTCACAATTTTCGCCACAGCTTAGTTACCGCAAGATACTGTCCCTTTTAGCCGTCGCAATCTGTCGCCCTGCTGGCTCGGGTTCCGGCGCTACAGGCGCAGGCGCTTGTTCGTGCACCCAGTCGGCAACTTTCCGGCCATGCCGCGTCACCGCACCCATGTTGAAAAAGTGCATCCCGCCCAGCACCAGGACCGCAAGGCCAACATACCAACCAAGGAAACGCATCAACTCCGCGCCGCCTTTCACCTCGCCCGCGGTGCTTAAAGCCAAGGCGATAAAGCCGAAATTGACGAGGTAAAAGCCGACCACCAACAAATGGTTTACACTGGTGGCCAGCTCCGCATCATGGCCGAAGCATCGTATCAGATAAATTTTGCCATTATGGCTAAGCGTCCACGCGACCCAAATTGTCATGCCAATCGCGAGGACCAAATAAAGGCTGTATGCAAGGATGGTCATTGTCTTGTCCTTTCTTGGGAGAGAGTATTTCTGTTATTTCAGGAAATATCGAAAGCGTTAGATAAGCGAATGTTCGGGTGGCATGGTCTTTTCTCCTGTTTGGGTTTGGAATTTAGAGCCGTCAGAAATTACCCTAGTGTTGAGCCTGTCGAAGCACGTCTCTCCGTTGCTGCGCTGCGCCTTGACACGCCGTTCACCTTCGGTGGCCTTCGGCTCGACAGGCTCAGGGCTACGGTGAGGAAGTGAACCGTGGCCATCAATCCTTCCCCCCCGGAATAAAGCGCGCAACCTTTGCACCCAGCTTCATCAGGGCAATCAGCGTTGATTTCTTCAACCCCCGCACCTGCCCGTACCAAGTCGTCAGCGTGCCGATGAAGTCATGCATCCTGCCAATGCGGTCACGGACATGATCGGGCAGATCTTTGTTCGCCGCCATCCGCTCTTTCAACTCAGCAAGCTTGGCAATCACCGGATCAATCTCACGCTTTTTGCGTTCGGCGGTGATCGCCATGAACATGTCCCACAATTCAGTCTCGGCAACAAAGTGATCGCGCCGGTCCCCCGCAACATGCGTGCGGCGGACAATTCCAAAACCTTGCAGTTCTTTCAGCGCGGTGGAGACGTTGGAGCGCGCCAGATCAAGGCTCTCGCATATCGTCTCGGCATCCAGCGGCTTATCGCTGAGATACAGCAACGCATGCACCTGAGCCACCGACCGGTTCGCCCCCCAATGCGTCCCCATCTCCCCCCAATGGAGGATAAACTCCAAAGCCTCAGGATATTTCTCAACGCCCATAGCGACTCGTCCTTTTCGTTATTTCTGTTTTTACAGAAATACCGGGAATTGTCAATATGCGAAATGATTGCTTGGAAAACCGCCGACAGGGGACTGTCCCAACTCCGGACTTGTCCGGGGGCAGTGGACTGTCCCCGATGGGTGGCGCACGAGCTTTTAGGGACAGTCCACGGCGCTACGCTTGAGACAGTCCCCAAAAGCCCCAGATCATTCCCCGTGAATCATGTGCAAAATTCTGCCGTCAACTACCGCGACTTCAACCTCAAATGGGCCGCCCTTAGCGTGTGTGCCATGTGGCCAAGAACCTTGAACTACCCAACGATCACCTAATCGCTTTACCAAATATGGGCGCTGTTTTTCGATTTGCTTGCGACCGTAGACGCCCATCGCTACCGCTTCGGCAACTCCGACTGCAACCTCTGGTTTGTCGGCGTATCCAGATTTCGGATTAAAATTTGTGTCGTGGGATAGGCTGTAATCAAAATTCTCTAGCTTGAAAATCTGATCGTCGTTTCGAGGCGCACTTTCGCACGACATCAGCGTAAGCGAAGCTGCAGCTACAATAATAGAACTACGCATCACATTATCCGCCCTCACCCCAACTCCAGCCAAGTCGGTGCATGGTCGCTCGGGGTTTCTCGCCCGCGATGCTCCTTGTCCACGCCGCACGCGACTAGCCGGTCGGCGGCGACGGGGCTGAGCAATAGGTGATCGATGCGGAAGCCGTGGTCTTGTTGCCATGCTCCGGCCTGATAATCCCAATAGGTCCAGACGCCGCCCTGTGGATAGTGTGTGGCGAGGGCATCGGTCCAGCCTTCGGACAACAAAGTGCGATAGGCGGCAATGCTTTCTGGTTGGCGTAGCGCGTCGTCCACCAATGCCTTGGGCGACCAGATGTCGAGCGTGTGCGGCACGACATTATAGTCGCCGACCAAGGCCACGGGCAGCTCCAGCGCGGCGAGGCCTGCGGCGTGCGCGCGCAGGCGCTTCATCCATGCCAGCTTGTAATCAAATTTTGGCCCCGGCAGCGGATTGCCGTTGGGCAAGTAGATGCTGGCGACGCGGATACCGTGAACGTCGGCTTCTAAGTAACGCGACTGTTCATCGTCGGGATCGCCCGGAAGGCCGCGCTGCGTTTCCACTGGCTG
>JANMGR010000209.1:0-6503 GCA_031374785.1 Sphingomonadales bacterium
CAAAGCCGTCATCGACAGTGCAGGCGCGTTTGGCCGTGCATTCCCGATGATGATGACAGCGGCGGGCACAGTGAGTGCTGCAAAGATTTTCATCATGGGCGTGGGCGTTGCGGGGCTGCAAGCCATTGCGACTGCACGGCGCCTGGGCGGCGTTGTTTCGGCAACTGACGTGCGTTCAGCGACCAAAGAACAGATCGAAAGCCTTGGTGCCAAGGCAGTGTTCGTTGAGAATGTCGCGGGTATCGAAGGCGAAGGCGCCGGCGGTTACGCCACCGAAATGTCCGACGAATATAAGGCCGCACAGGCCGAATTGGTTTCGTCGCACATCGCCAAGCAAGACATCGTCATCACCACAGCGTTGATCCCCGGTCGCGCCGCACCGCGATTGGTGACCGACGCGCAGATCAAAACGATGAAACCCGGCTCGGTGATTTTCGACCTCGCGGTGGCGCAAGGCGGCAATGTTGAGGGTTCAAAGCCCGACGAAGTCGTGATCAAACACGGCGTCAAAATTATCGGCTATTCCAACACCCCAGCACATTTGGCAGCCGACACCTCGGCGCTGTTTTCGCGTAACCTGTTTAACTTCCTCTCCGCCTTTTGGGACAAGGAAGCGGGGCGGCCAGTGTTGCCCGATGATGATGAGATTACGTCTGCTATTCGGCTAACCAAGGATGGCAAGGTTGTGAATGAGAGGTTGTTGGGGTGATTTACGCAAATCTAAAACGATCATTGATAGTCGGGTTGGTTTCTATCTGGTTTGCGATATCTCACACTGTACCTGTTGGTGCTCAACCTTTGCCAGATTTTGCGGCCAATAGTTGGCTCGATTATCAAATAGTATGGAGATTAGGGGACGCCGTTGTTCCCAAAAAAAATGAACTCGTTAAGCCATTTAAGCCTATTTATTCGGTGCCGCTATTGCCTCAGCGGTTATTCCTCACTGAAGACAAGATTGCAACGAGGGAAGACGTCACACTATTGGCTGCAAATACTCAGCTGGTTGTTATGGAGAGCAAGCTGCTGATCGCTTGTTCGTTAAGCCGCGGGCCAAAAGGCAGCATTGCCGAAAAAAATAGGGTTTGCTTGATCGATGAAAATTCGGACGGTGAATTTGACAATTATTTCCTGCGCGCATTCCGTTCTTCGCTTTACAGTGGCGAAGGGCACAAATTTGCGCTTGCAGGACGATTTGAAAATGCTTTCAAACCAATAACTTTGGGAACCATCAAAGAAATTGATCCGAAGTCGTTTTCCAATGCTGACATGTTGAAAATTTACTTTGCTAATATTTCAGATAAAAAGCAGCAGATGCTGGTTTATGCGCATGTTGATACTCTTTATGCATTGGGTCATGAATGTAATTCACATGTAATACAAGGCGGGGAGCCCTCAAAAATATATTGTCCAACTGCGGCTGCCAATATTCGGGTAGTTAGCAGAGAGGGCAAGGCGCTTAGTTTTGAAGTAGTCCCCGACGTGGAAAAGCTGGATCTAAGATTTCAGTATATAAAAGGTATGCTGGATTATCGGGTCACGGGATTTCTAGTTTACCCTCGTGAAAAAACAACAACAATATCTACGCAATAATTTTTTGACGGATTACTTTGATGGACTTTATCTCAATCCTATCGATCTTCGTATTGGCCTGTTTCGTCGGCTATTATGTCGTCTGGTCAGTCACCCCCGCGTTGCACACGCCGTTAATGGCGGTGACCAATGCGATTTCCTCCGTGATTATTGTTGGCGCGTTGATTGCGGCGGCGGCTTCTGGCGCTCCCGGGGCGAAGTGGCTGGGGCTGTTGGGCGTGGTGCTGGCCAGCATCAACATTTTTGGCGGCTTTGCCGTGACGGCGCGGATGCTCGCGATGTATAAAAAGAAGGACAAGTGATGCTGCCTTCTTTTTTTGTTCGCGCAAAGACGCAAAGACGCAAAGAAGATGAGGTCGTTACGGCCACGACGACTTTGTTTTTATACCTTCGAGATTTGAAATTCGAAGCGCTTCGCGCGGAGGCTTGCGCCCTTCGCGCCTTTGCGTCTTTGCGCGAAATATTAACTGCCTCGGCAACAAAAATATCAGGAGTAGTTTAGACATGGAACATGCAGCCGTTCCCGCATGGGCCATGCTCGCCTATCTGATTTCTGGTGTTTTCTTTATCCTCGCTTTGCGCGGATTGAGTTCGCCTGCTTCGTCGCAGCGCGGCAACCGTTTTGGTATGGCGGGAATGTTTATTGCGGTCGCGACGACATTGGTTACGCATGTTCCGATAATACGACTTCCTTCGCTTGCTAATGTCCATGCTTATGAAGCCGATTTTGCGGGTGGATTACAGATTTTAGCGGCAATAGCTATTGGTGCGGTGATCGGTATTGTTACGGCTCGGCGAATCAAAATGACGGATATGCCGCAGTTAGTTGCAGCCTTTCACTCGCTGGTCGGCTTGGCGGCAGTTTTGGTCGGCGTAGCAGCCTTTCTCAACCCCGAAGCCTTCGGCATTCTCGATGCCAATGGCGAGTTCCTGACCGTCAGCCGCGTTGAACTGGGCCTTGGCGTCGCCATTGGCGCCATCACCTTTTCCGGCTCGGTCATCGCGTTCCTGAAACTTGCAGGCAAGATGTCGGGCTCGCCGATTATGCTGCCCGGTCGCCATGTGCTTAACCTTGGCACACTGACTGCGATCATCGGGCTGACCGCCTATTTCGCGATCATGCCAACGGCGGGTGCGGAATGGGCGTTTTGGACGATTGTCGTGCTGTCCTTCATCATCGGCTTCCTCCTCATCATCCCCATCGGCGGCGCGGATATGCCGGTCGTGGTGTCGATGTTGAACAGTTACTCTGGCTGGGCCGCAGCCGCCATGGGCTTTACGCTGCATAACAGCGCGATGATTATCACCGGCGCATTGGTCGGATCATCCGGCGCGATCTTGTCTTACATCATGTGCAAAGCAATGAACCGCAGCTTTATCTCAGTCATCGCTGGCGGATTTGGTGCGGTCGCATCCGAAGGCGGCGAAGCCAAGGAACAGCGCCCGTGGAAACGTGGCTCTGCCGAGGACGCAGCCTATATGATGAAGCAAGCCGAAAGCGTCATCATCGTCCCCGGATACGGCATGGCGGTTGCGCAGGCGCAACATGCTTTGCGCGAAATGGCCGACGTGTTGAAACGCGAAGGCGTGAAGGTGAAATACGCTATCCACCCTGTTGCTGGCCGTATGCCCGGCCATATGAACGTACTGCTGGCTGAGGCCAATGTACCGTATGACGAAGTGTTCGAGTTGGAAGATATCAACAGCGAATTTGCGCAAACCGATGTTGCCTTCATTATTGGCGCGAACGATGTGGTCAATCCGGCGGCGAAAACCGACAAGACTTCGCCGATTTACGGGATGCCGGTGTTCGATGTGGAAAAGGCAAAGACTGTGTTCTTCATTAAGCGCAGCATGGGCGGCGTGGGCTATGCGGGTGTCGATAACGATGTGTTCTATATGGACCAGACGATGATGCTGCTTGCCGATGCCAAGAAGATGGTGGACGATATTGTGAAAGCCTTGCAGCACTGATGCGCTTGGCGCTAAGGCCCGATCTAACGGCAACACAACTTCGTCATTCCCGCGAGGGCGGGAAACCATCACCGACGGTATAAATTTCAACAGCCGGTGATGGGCCCCCGCCTTCGCGGGGGTAACGAAGGATTATGATGACAGGGCGATTGAATGCATAAATTGGGGCTGATCGGTGGAATGAGCTGGTATTCCACCGAATTTTATTATCGCCGGATAAACAAACAGGTCGCGCGCCGGTCCGATGGACTGTGCAGCGCGCCGATGATGATCGACAATCTGAACTTCTGCGATCTGGCGAAAGCAACCAATGAACAGGATTGGGATCATGTTGGCGAGGCGCTGGTCACTTCGGCTAAGCGACTGGAAGACGGCGGTGCGACCGCGATCCTGATTGGCGCTAACTCTATGCACAAGGTGCATCCACAGGTAGCCGAGGCCGTATCGGTACCGGTCATCCACATCGCCGATGCTGTCGGGCAAAAGATGAGAACCGACGGTGTAAAGTCAGCGGCGCTCATCGGCACACGAAATGTGATGGCCGAAAACTGGTATCGCCAGCGTCTCGTCAAACATGGCGTGACTTTGTTGCCTTGGGAGGCAGATGACGTCGATGAGCTTGACAGGATTATTTACGACGAGTTGATGGCGGGGCAGGTTGTGCGAAATTCTGAACGTACGTTGAAAACGTTGATCACCGAAATCGATAAGGATGGAGCCGACGCGGTGGTGCTCGGCTGCACCGAATTGGGGATGCTTGTCGATACCAAGGCCAACATTTTGCCGATTTACGACAGTGCAGAAATCCATGCCGATGCGGGCGTCGAGTGGATTATGAGCGATATGCCTTAAACAAAAACGGCCTAACACAAACCGTTAGTGCTGATCCTGTCGAAGCACGCCCATCGTCCCTACACGACAGTCTAAACCTTAGGACGCGCTTCGACAGGCTCAGCGCTAACAGTTTTTAGTCTGTTCTAAATGGTTTTAACTCCCCCCTTGGCAATCGCGTATTCATCGGGCATCTTCCAATCTATGAGGATGAGACTAATCACAACAGCTGCGGCTATTGCCGTGCTTTCCGCGCCGCTTGCGGCAAAAACTATCACCGTTGAGGCGAATGCCGACGCGCAGGCGAAGCTACAAGAAGCTTTGATTCTTGCCGAGCCGGGCGACACGGTCCAGCTCGGCGAGGGGCGCTTTGCACTGACTGACGGTCTGTCGTTGGATGTTGCCAAGGTAACGGTCAAAGGCAAAGGCGCCGGCAAATCGGTGCTCGACTTTACCGGACAGCTTGGCGCGGGCGAGGGATTGTTGGTCACATCCGACGATGTTGTCCTGCGCGATTTTGCCGTCGAAAACAGCAAAGGTGATGGCATCAAATCCAAAGGTGCAGATCGTATCGTCTATTACAAGCTGCGCGTTGAATGGACCGGCGGGCCGAAAGAAACCAACGGTGCCTATGGCATCTATCCGGTCGAAAGCAAAAATGTGCTGATCGACAATGTGATGGTGCGCGGCGCGTCAGACGCGGGCATTTACGTCGGCCAATCCGACAACATTATTGTGCGCAATTCATTGGCATTGGAAAATGTAGCCGGGATAGAGATTGAAAATAGCTTTAACGCCGATGTCCACGACAATCTGGCGACCAAAAACACCGGCGGCATCCTCGTTTTTGATCTGCCTAACCTGCCACAAATGGGTGGGCATAATGTGCGCATTTTCGAAAATGTCGTTGTTGATAACATGACTCCAAACTTTGCACCCAAAGGTAATATTGTTGCCAATGTTCCAACAGGCACTGGTGTGCTGGTGATGGCCAACCGCGACGTGCATGTATTTGACAATATGCTGGGGCAGAATGGTACTGCCAATGTCATGGTGATTGGTTATCGCTATCCTTACACCGACCCGAAATATGATCCGGTGGCTAAGGGCGTGGCGATTTGGGGGAATCAGCATGAAAAAGCGGGATGGGACCCAAAAATTGCAGGCGGCAAAGAGCTGGCGGCGATGTTGGGCGGATCTTTCCCGCCTATCTTCTGGGATGGCGCAGGCGGTGAGGCAGCAAGACCCTATCTTGGCGATCTGACACAAGCATTGTCACTGGGCCTAACCGATTTGAACGCTTCGCCCGAAACAGCACAGCCGACTATGCTAACTCCCTCTACAGTAGCAATTGCTGAACTGCCTAAAGTGGTACTTCCCGACAGCATGGAAGCGGTGGTCCGATAATGCGCGCACTACTGGCGGCCTTTGCCTGCCTTGCGCTGGCTTTGTTTGCGCGAAGCGGTGCAGCCGTTCCGGCAGGGGGTGTGTCAGATGCAGCGATACTTGCGAACGAAAATCCGGCTACGTTATCAACTTTTGGTCTTTTTAGAGGCAGTGCTGACCGGCCTAGTCCAGCGCTTATAGCCTATAAGTTAGGGACGCCATTATTCTCTGATTATTCAGAAAAGCAACGGTTTATCTATCTGCCTTCGAACGCTCGCTTGTCGGTTGATAGTAAAGGCAAGGTGGCTTTCCCCATCGGTACGGCGCTGATCAAAAGCTTCGGATATCCTGATACCAGCGGTAAACTAAGCACTATCGAAACGCGCCTCCTTCTTCATAAAGCCGAAGGCTGGGTCGCATTGCCTTATGTCTGGCGCGCAGATGGAACAGATGCAGACTTGAAACTTGGCGGCGCCCGTGTTCCAGCCACAATCCGCCATTCAGGGGAAAAAAACCAAGCAATCAGCTATGCTGTGCCCAACAAAAATCAATGCAAACAATGCCACTCGAGCAAAGACAAGATTGAGCCCATCGGACCAATATGGCAAAATATGATTTTCAACAGCGAGGCTGATAAAAACCACCTCGCTGTACGCGCAAGTTTTCCGCAAAATGGGCTATTTGCCGATGCGGTCTGGAATGATCCAAAAACAGGAAGTGTC
>JANMGR010000220.1:0-4510 GCA_031374785.1 Sphingomonadales bacterium
TTTCTTGGCGGCATATAAAGCAATATCTGCGCGGCGGATCAGCATATCGATGGAATCGCAGTCGATCTCTGGCCGCGCGATGCCTATCGAGGCAGTAACGCTATGAGCAACGTCGCCGATGCTGACAGGGCGCGCCAATGCTTCGATCAAATCTTCTGCAACGCGGTCCACTGTCTCGGGGAATTCTGGCTCGAAAACCATACAAATGCCGAATTCGTCACCACCTAGGCGCGACAATATGCTGGATGGCGGCACAGTTTCGCGCATCCGGTCGGCAACTTCGCGCAGCAAATGATCTCCCGCATCGTGGCCGTAAAGATCATTGATCTTTTTGAAACCGTCCAAGTCCAGCATCATAAATGCTGCTGATTTTCCGCGACGTGATGCTCGCGTGCTGAGTTCGGCAGTTTTTTCCTTGATGGCACGACGGTTAAACAGGTTCGTCAACGGGTCGGTAATCGCCAGATGCTTAGCGCGGACCTCGGCTTGCCGGTAAACATCGACTTCGCTGCTTAAGTTCGTTGTTCTGCGCCAGATGAGAAGGATAAGCGCGATATTTAGTATAAGTGCAGAAACCATGGCTTGATCGGTAGATGCAATTGCACCGGCATATTTGCGAACAAGTTGCCCGCCGACCGATCCGCCCAGATATACAAACAGGGCAATAGAGCAAGCAGCCAACAGGATATGTCCAATCGGCGGCCGCCGCTGTTCCTTGGCGCCCACATCGTCTGCGCCAGTCGTCAAACTATCGGCGTCGGATATCATGATAAATTGCCCCACATATTCAGGGTGCTATGCACGAATAAAGGTCAATAATCGGTTAATTGTATTATTTGCCACTATTAGGAATCCCTTTGAGGGCTTTGCGGCTTGCTTATTTAAGCAGCGGCGACTAGGGAAGTTTGTCTCGTAAATCGAGATATCACAAAATGCGGTTCAAGACGCACGCCGGTCAGCGAGGTTTCGCCCACCGGCGTTTTCTGCATTGTTTTGGTTTTTGAAGGGTTTGATCGATGTTCGATAAGCTGAGTGATCGGTTAGGAGGCGTGTTTGACCGTCTGCGCGGTCGCGGTGCATTGAACGAGGCTGATGTCCGCGAAGCGATGCGCGAAGTGCGTGTGGCCTTGCTGGAGGCCGACGTTGCGCTGTCGGTTGCGCGCGACTTTGTCGAGAAGGTCACCGAAAAGGCTGTCGGCCAATCGGTATTAAAGTCCGTTACTCCGGGCCAGCAAGTCGTTAAAATTGTGAACGACGCACTTGTCGAGATGCTGGGGTCAGAGGCTAGCGAGCTTAATTTGGCCGTTGCCCCGCCTGCGATCATCATGATGGTCGGTTTGCAAGGTTCGGGTAAAACCACCACGACCGCCAAAGTTGCCAAGCTGCTGAAAGAAAAAGAGCGCAAAAAGGTGCTGATGGCGTCGCTCGACGTTAATCGCCCGGCCGCTCAAGAGCAGTTGGCGACGCTGGGCATTCAGATCGACGTTGCGACATTGCCGATTGTTTCGGGGCAACAACCCGTCGATATTGCCAAGCGGGCTATTCAAGCCGCAAAGCTTCAAGGCTTTGACGTCTTGATGCTCGACACCGCTGGACGCCTGAATGTCGATCAGCAATTAATGGAAGAGATGAAGGCAGTTGCCAACGTCACTTCCCCGCAAGAAATTTTGCTCGTTGTTGATGCACTGACCGGCCAAGATGCCGTCAACGTTGCGACTAGCTTTGGTGAGCAAGTTGATCTCACTGGCGTTGTCCTCACGCGCTTGGATGGCGATGCGCGCGGCGGTGCAGCGCTTTCGATGCGTGCGGTCACGGGTAAGCCGATCAAATTTGCAGGCGTTGGTGAAAAGCTGGACGCGATTGAAGCGTTTCAGCCTTCGCGCGTTGCCGGCCGCATTCTGGGCATGGGCGATGTCGTCGGCCTTGTGGAACGCGCGGCGCAAGCGATTGAAGTTGAGGATGCTGACAAACTCGCCGCCAAGATGGCGAAGGGGCAGTTCGATCTAAACGACCTTCGTGCGCAACTGCGTCAGATGACCAAAATGGGTGGTCTAGGTGCGTTGGCGGGCATGATGCCGGGCATGAAAAAAGCCAAGGCGGCGATGGCGACTGGCGGCATGGACGATAAATTGCTGCTCCGGATGGACGCCATCATCGGCTCCATGACGCCAAAGGAGCGTGATAAACCAGCGCTATTGAACGCAAAGCGCAAAATTCGCGTTGCCAAAGGTTCTGGCACTACCGTGCAAGACGTCAACCGGTTGCTGAAAATGCATCAGGAAATGGAAGGCGCAATGAAGCGCATCAAAAAAATGGGCGGGCTTAAAGGCCTGGCGGCCATGTTCGGCAAATCCGGCGGGGATTTGGGCGCGACCATGGAAGGAATGGCCGGACTGCCTAAGGGCGGACTTGGTGGAATGGGCGGCGGAGGCGGTGGCTTTCCAAGCCTTCCGGGAATGCCCGGTAGCAACACTGGCGGTATCCCCGCCGACCTTGCAAACTTATTGAATAAAAAGAAGTAACCGTTTTAATCTATTGAAATACATCTGAAAGGTAATTTACTATGTCATTGTCAATGCGTCTCGCACGCGGTGGTTCTAAAAAGCGCCCTTATTACAAAATCGTTGTTGCCGACGCCCGCGCACCTCGTGACGGCAAGTTCATCGAACGGATCGGCAGCTATAATCCTTTGCTCGCCAAGGACGATGCATTGCGCGTCACCATTGATGGCGAACGCGCCAAGCATTGGTTGGCCGCAGGCGCACAGCCTTCGGATCGCGTAGCCCGTTTCCTTGACGTCGCTGGCGTCAAAGAACGCGCAGTAAAGGTCAATGCCAAAAAAGGTGAACCCGGCCAGAAAGCCAAGGATCGCGCTGAAGACAAGGCAACCAAGGCCGCTGAAGCAGAAGAAGCCGCTGCAGCCGCAGCCGCCGCACCTGCGCCAGTTGTAGAAGAAGTTGTTGAAGAAGCGGCTCCTGTTGAAGCGGTTGTAGAAGAGGCACCCGCCGCTGAAGCTACTTCTGCTGAAGCAGCGGCTCCTGAAGAGACGCCTGCGCCAGAAGCCGAACCGGCCGTAGAACCAACCCCTGAAGAAGCGCCTGCACCCGCAGAAGCACCCGCAGTTGAAGAAGCGCCAGTCGCTGAAGAAGCTGCTCCAGTTGAAGCAGTTGTAGAGGAAGCACCTGCTGCTGAGGCTGCGCCCGCTGCTGAAGCTGCCGAAGAAAAGGCTGAGGGTTAATCTTGCAAATACCGTTAGTGCTGAGCTTGTCGAAGCACGGTTTGCATAACCTGCGCTTCGCCCTTAGGCAGGCTCACGGCCTCAGTGCGAACGGTTTCGGTTAGGCTGATTATGGCAGATCAAAAAACCGTCACACTAGCCGCTGTTGCAGGGGCTCACGGCGTGACGGGCGAGGTTCGTTTGAAGCTGTTCGCCGAAAGTGCAGACAGCATCAAACGGCATCAAAGCTTTAACAGTGGCACATTGACGCTAAAATCGCTTCGTCCGACCAAGGACGGAGCGATTGCGCGTTTTGCCGAAATCACCGACCGGAACATGGCGGAAAAGCTGCGCAGCACGCTTTTGACGGTGCCGCGCGAAGCACTGCCTGCGCTGGCCGAGGGTGAATATTATTTTGCCGATCTGTTGGGGCTGTCGTGTGTTTCCACCGAGGGAACCGACCTAGGCACTTGTGTGGCGGTCGAAAATTTCGGCGCGGGCGATGTGCTGGAAATCCAGCTTCCGCCCACCGATGGCAAGCCGGGCAAGAAGTTCATGGTCCCCATGAACGCGCAAGCTGTGCCCGAATGGGGTAAGTTGATACTGATTGACGCTGCCTTCGTGGTTTAGTATATACATGAGTGATATACGGAGATTGCAATGGCGCGCAAATGGACAACTAAAACCTTCAAGTCGGGGAACTCGGTAGCTCTTCGTTTGCCGAAAGGGGCTGGCTTTGTTGAAGGAGATGATGTTGTCATCCTTCCGCATCAAAGCGGCCGAATTTCAGTGTGGAAAGAGTCAGAAACTCTGAAAGTGTTGATGAGTCTTTACGGTAGCATGTCGCCCGGTTTCATGAAAAATGGTCGAGGCGACATAGAGCAGGAAGACCGAGCTTGGGATAAGCCATCATATAGATCGGCTGCTTAATTGTTCCTATTGGACACCAACATTTGCATTGATTTTGTCGATGGCCGTAGCGAGCTTGCTCGTGAACGGGTGAAAGAAAATTTCAAATCCGGTTTAAGCGTCTCCGCGATCACGGCAGCCGAACTCTTAGTTGGGCCCAAGGAATCAGATGATCCTGACCGTGATCTTGAAAAAGTTGAGCAGTTTCTCACAATCGTAAAGACGTTGGATTTCGATTATCTGGCAGCGGAAGAATATGCTAAGCTTGTGCAGCAGGTTGGAATAAAAAGGCGAAGCTTTGATCGGCTGATTGCCGCACATGCTCTTGTTCTTGGCGCGGTTCTGGTAACCAATAACGAAAAGCACTTCGCCGATGTGCCGGGG
>JANMGR010000093.1:0-23967 GCA_031374785.1 Sphingomonadales bacterium
GCATTGGCGCGCCCTGTCAGCATCGGCGACGTTGCTCATAGCGTTACTGCCTCGATAGGCATCGCGCGGCCAGAGATCGACTGCGATTCCATCGATATGCTGATCCGCCGCGCAGATATTGCTTTATATGCCGCCAAGAAAAATGGCCGCAACGGATTTTGCTGGTTTGAAAACGGAATGGAAGTTGAGCTGCGGACGCGAAATTCGTTGGAGTCCGATATCCGTGCTGCGATCCCGAACGGAGAATTCGTTCCCTATTTTGAACAGCAGATTGATTTGGCAACCGGCGAACTGGCCGGGTTTGAGATGCTCGCGCGGTGGGTATCACCGGTGCGCGGACTAATTCCACCCGACGAATTCATTCCTGTGGCTGAGGAAACTGGCATGATCGGTGACTTGTCGCTGAGCATTATCAAAAAAGCGATGCTGGAGGCCAAGCACTGGGACCCGAAACTGACGATCTCCGTCAACATTTCTCCGGTGCAGTTGAAAGACCCGTGGCTGGCGCAAAAGATTGTCAAGCTGCTGGTCGAGACTGGCTTCCCGGCCAATCGGTTGGAAGTCGAGATTACCGAAAGCTCGTTGTTCAAAAACTTAAGCCTTGCGCAGTCCATCGTCGGAAGTCTGAAAAACCAAGGCATTAAAATTGCACTCGACGATTTTGGCACCGGCTACAGCTCACTCGCCCATCTGCGCGCGCTGCCGTTTGACCGGATCAAAATTGATCGCAGCTTTGTGTCGACGATGCTGGACAACCCCGAAAGTTTAGCGATTGTCAGCGCAATTACGGGCCTTGGCGCCAGCCTATCCGTACCGATTACCGCCGAGGGCATCGAAGACGAAGCGCTGGTCGCAAAGCTGCACAGCATGGGTTGCACCAAAGGGCAAGGCTGGTTCTATGGACAACCATTGGCCGTTGACCAGGTTAATGCGTTGCTCGCCGACAAAGGTCTGTTGCTTGCGCGCAAATCATCCAACCTGTCGAACAACGCAGAGTTTCAGGTGCCTGAGCGCCGCACAGCGTAATACCCAATCGGCTTTCGCTGGACTGGCAACACCGCCTGTCCTAATGGCGCAGAATGGACAGCGCGCCGTTTCACAAGATGCACGGATTGGGCAACGACTTTGTCGTGATTGACGCGCGCGCGCATAGTGTTGAAATGACTAAGGCACGCGCACATGCGATTGCTGACCGGCATATGGGTATCGGTTGCGATCAGCTTATCCTGTTGGAAAAGTCCGAAATCGCTGACGTAAAAATGCGGATATTCAACTCCGATGGCGGAGAAGTCGAGGCATGCGGCAATGCTACGCGCTGTGTCGCGTTGCTGATGGAAAAACCAGCGCGGATTGAAACGGCAGGCGGCATTCTTGAAACGGTGCCGCAAGCGCAGAGCGCCAGTGTGCTGCTCAACCCGCCCGCCTTTGACTGGGAGTTTATCCCGCTGGCGATGCCGATGGATACAGCGGACATGCCGGTGGCTTGGGATGAACTCGAACGGCCAATGGCAGTGAATGTCGGCAACCCGCATGTCGTGTTTTTTGTCGATGATTGCGATGCGGTTGAGCTTGAGAGATTGGGTCCGTTGATAGAAAATGACCCGCTGTTTCCCGAAAAGATCAACGTCAATGTCGCAACTATTGTCGCTGTAAACCACATTAAGCTGCGTGTCTGGGAGCGGGGCGTTGGCCTGACCAAAGCGTGCGGAACAGGTGCCTGCGCAACTGCGGTTGCCGCAATCCGCTCTGGTCGCGGTAAATCTCCGCTGACGGTATCGCTACCCGGCGGTGCGTTGTCGATCAATTGGGCAGAGGGCGGCCCGATTGAAATGTCTGGCCCCGCAACACACGTCTTCACCGGCAGCGCCGACTGGAACGCATTCGGATGACTAAGCCCGAAGTGATAAACATGGGCTGCCGCCTTAACCTGGCAGAAAGCCATGCGCTTGCGCAGCAGCTGAGCGATCAGAGCAATCTTGTGATCGTGAACAGTTGCGCGGTCACCAACGAAGCGGTGCGGCAAACACGGCAAGCGATCCGCCAAGCACGCAAACGACGTCCCGATGCGCGCATCGTAGTCACAGGCTGTGCGGCGCAGGTCGAGCCGGACAGCTTTGCTGCGATGCCTGAACTCGACGCCGTGCTCGGCAATGTAGAGAAGGAACGCCCCGCCCTTTTCGGCCACGGCCTAAACGAACGTGTCCGCGTGTCCGACATCATGGCAGTGCGCGAAACCGCGCCGCATCTGGCAACTGCGTTCGATGGTAAGACACGCGCCTTTGTCCAGATCCAGACCGGCTGCGACCATCGCTGCACCTTTTGCATTATTCCGTTCGGTCGGGGAAACAGCCGTTCCGTTCCGGCGGGGCAGTTGGTCGATCATATCCAAAGCCTAATCCATACTGGTTGCAATGAAGTCGTCCTGACCGGGGTTGACGTCACTAGCTATGGATATGACTTGCCCGGAGCCCCAAATCTGGGGGCGCTTGTGGAGCGCATCCTGCACTATGTCCCCAAACTGCCCCGCCTGCGGTTATCGTCGGTCGATGGTGTAGAGATTGACGACCGGCTATTTGCGTTGCTGACCCAAGAAGCCCGCGTCATGCCGCATGTGCATTTGTCGCTGCAATCTGGCGACGATATGATCCTGAAGCGGATGAAACGTCGGCACAGCCGCGCGCAAGCCATCGGCCTTGTCGAGCGTCTGAAAACCGCACGATCAGACATCGCCATAGGTGCAGACATCATCGCAGGTTTTCCGACCGAGGATGATGCTATGTTTGCAAATAGCCTGAACATCATTGACGAATGCGACATCGTGCACGGCCACATCTTCCCTTACTCACCAAAGGCAGGAACCCCTGCCGCGCGGATGCCCCAAGTCCAATCCGCCACGGTCAAAGCGCGGGCAAAAGCCTTGCGCGACAAAGTAGCGCAGCGCCGTAATGCTTGGCTTTCTGCACAAATCGGCACAACCAAAACGATCCTTGTCGAAAAATCTGGCCGCAATGGCCATGCTGAGGATTTCGCTTTAGTGGAGCTAGACACAAACCAGCAACCGGGAGCGATCATCACCTCTCAGATCACCGGCGCAAACAACGGCAAGTTAGTAGGGACGATCCGACCATGAATGAAAAGCCGGGGTGGCGCGATAAACTGTTCGGCGGGTTTAAGAAAACTTCGTCGAAACTCGCAGGCAATCTGACCGGGCTGGTGACCAAGGGAAAGCTGGACGCCGAGACGCTCGACCAAATCGAGGAGGCGCTCATACTGTCCGACCTCGGCCCGGCAATGGCGGCGCAAGTGCGCGCTACGCTATCCAGCGGCCGGTTTGACAAAGGCCTCGACGAAGAAGGCGTGCGTCAGATTGTGGAAGATGAAATCGCCGCAGTGCTCGAACCCGTTGCCAAAATGATCGAAGTCGAGGCGTTCCCGCGTCCGCAAGTCATCCTTGTCATCGGCGTCAATGGATCTGGCAAAACCACTACCATCGCAAAGTTGGCACATCTGTTTGTAGAACAGGATTACGGTGTCTTGCTGGCGGCGGGTGACACTTTCCGCGCCGCCGCGATTCGGCAATTAAAAATCTGGGCTGACCGCGTTGGCGTGCAGGTCGTGACAGGCCCAGAGGGCGGCGATCCGGCGGGCATTGTGTTTGATGCGGTGAAGAAAGCAACGACAGAGGGCATCGATGTCCTGATCGTCGATACCGCTGGCCGGTTGCAGAACAAGTCCGAATTGATGGACGAACTCGCCAAAATCCGGCGGGTGTTGGGGCGGTTGAATCCGGCGTCACCGCATGATGTGGTGCTGGTGCTTGATGCGACCACCGGTCAAAACGCGCTCAACCAGATTGAGACTTTTAAGGAAGTTGCGGGCGTAACCGGCCTTGTGATGACCAAGCTAGACGGCAGCGCTCGTGGCGGCATCTTAGTTGCAGCGGCGAAGCAGTTCGGCCTGCCGATACACGCTATCGGTGTCGGCGAGCAGATCGAAGACTTACGCCCGTTCAACGCGCGGGATTTGGCCAAAGCAATTTCGGGAGGCGCGGCATGACCGATGCAGCGCCCGCAAAGGCCAAAAACGGTAAGCTGAATTTCGCTCTCGATTTTGGGCCATTGCTTGTTTTTTTCCTCGGATCGCGCTTTGGCCATTCCGAAAGTGATCCGGTTCAAGGACCATTAGTCGGAACAGCGGCCTTCATGGTTGCAATCATCATCGCTATGATCATCGCCAAGTTAAAACTTGGCCGCATATCGCCGATGATGAAAATGTCCGCGGTTCTGGTTGTCGGCTTCGGCGCGTTGACACTTTGGTTCCGCGACTTTGGCTTTATCCAGCATAAGGCAACAGCGGTGTATCTGCTATTCGCGGCAATCATCCTGATCGGATGGCTGCGTCGCAAGCCTGCCCTAAAGTATCTGCTAGAGGCCGCTTATGATGGGTTGACGGAAAATGGCTGGCTGAAGCTATCGCTGAATTGGGGGCTATTCTTCTTGGCGCTGGCCGGGCTCAACGAAGCGATGATCCCGATTCTAACTGCCGATCAATATATCACCGTTAAAACATTCGGTCTGCCCGCCCTGACATTTGTTTTTGCCTTGGCGAACATACCGATGTTGTTGAAAAACGGGCTAAACCTCGGCGATGGGCCAGAGGTTCCACCCAAGGGTTAGGCATCCGTTTCACGCGAAGATCGCAAAGATTTTTAAGATGGCGGTTCTTAGCCGATCCCGTAGGGATCAATCTACCCTAGGATACTGGATTGCGCTGCGCGCGAACTTTACGGTAACCTCTTGAAAATCTTTGCGCCCTTTGCGTGAAACGATTTCATCGTCCGGTCTTGACCGCCGGCACTACATTACTGTCAAAACCTATTGATCAGCCCGCGAAACACCTTTGCCATCCAAATTCTGCGCCACAAATTCCCAATTTACCGCGTTTTCCAACAAGGCCGTTGCATAATCAGGCCGCGCGTTGCGGTAGTCGACATAATACGCATGTTCCCACACATCGATTGTCAGCAATGGCGTCATGTCATGCACCAACGGCGTGTCTGCATCGTGCAGCGATGTGATTTTCAACGCGTCTTTATCAAGCACAAGCCATGCCCATCCACTACCGAAATGCCCAACAGCCTCTGCCTTTAACGCCTTAACCAATTCGGCCTGCGAGCCGAATGTGTCGTCGATCATCGTTTTCAACTTGCCCGTCGGCGCTTGCTTTTCGGGCGACAAGCAATGCCAATAGAAACTATGGTTCCAAATTTGCGCCGCGTTATTAAACAACGGCTTGTCGCCTTTGTCCTTGGCCGCTGCGATGACCGCGCTCAGCTTTGCACCTTTCAGCGCATCGTCGCTGGCAAGCAGTTCATTGGCTTTGGTGACATAGGCATTGTGGTGTTTGCCGTGGTGAAAATCAAAGGTTTCAGCGGAGATCAGACCACCAAAAGCATCTTTGGCATAGGGAAGGTCGGGTAGTGTAAATGGCATAATGCGTCCTTTTCATCATTTGCCCCCTTAAATTAGCCCTCTACCCACACCGATAACCCGCTTTGCCAAAAATTATGTGACAAGGCGCATACACCGGTTTAGGCCCTCGATTACTAAATAGGGGCAATCGCGTCGTATTCAATAAACAGGAGGAAATATGGCTAAATTCTTTGGAAATCTGCACCTTGTGCTGCTGGTCGGATTGCTGGCATCCTTTGCCATCATGTTCGGCGTCGATGCCGATGGTGTCACCGCGCAAGCGATCACCCGCTGGCTACACACTTTTGTCGGCATCGTCTGGATCGGTTTATTGTATTATTTCAACTTCGTACAAATTCCAACTATGCCGAAAATACCCGCCGAACTGAAACCGGGCGTGTCAAAACACATCGCTCCTGCTGCGTTATTCTATTTCCGATGGGCCGCCGCGTTGACGGTGCTGTTCGGCCTGATCATCGCGTATCAAGCGGGCTATGAGCGCGAAGCATTGATGCTGCGCGGTGATTACAAGCTGATAGGTATCGGCATGTGGCTAGCGCTTATTATGGCATTCAACGTATGGTTCATCATCTGGCCAAACCAGAAAAAAGCGTTGGGGATTGTCGAGGCTGACGATGCGAGCAAAGCCAAGGCAGCAACCACCGCCATGATGACATCGCGTCTAAACACGTTGCTGTCGATCCCGATGCTATACACGATGGTAACATTTAACGGCGGCTGATTTGTTCGTTTATTATTTTGAGGAAAAGGGCGGTCATTTGGCCGCCCCTTTTTTATCCCAGCAAATCATGCTTCTTCAATGAATGCCGCAACTGATCATAGCTCAAATTCAGCGCCTTGGCCGTTTGCCTCTGGTTATAACGGTGCTGCGCCATCGCTTGTTCAAGCAGCGCCTTTTCAAAGGCTTCGGTGGTCGCTTTGAAATCGCCGACTTTGATCTGCACGTTCTCTATCGCAGAAAAATCTGTTGAGTGGCGTGCAGGCGCATCGGGACTGTCGTTTGAATCGTTTTCAGCCTGACTATTATGCGTATGAGCGACCGACGGAGCAATCGCGATCCACGGGCTTTCAAACGGATCGAACTGGATAAAGTCCACCGGTTGCGCGTGGTCGTTCCAGCGGTAAACGGCGCGTTCGACAACGTTGCGCAATTCGCGGACATTGCCGGGCCACTGGTGGTTTTCCATCGCGCGCTGCGCCAACGGGCCAAAGCCCGGCCAGCCATCCCATTCCAATTCATTCGCCATACGGCGGCCAAAATAGTCGGATAGCACCTCGATATCACCTTCGCGCACGCGCAAGGGCGGCAGTGTAACGACTTCAAAACAGAGGCGGTCTAAAAGGTCGGCACGGAATTTTCCGCGCTCCACCATGCCGGGCAAGCTCTCATTGGTTGCACCAACGATACGGACATCGACGCGGATCGGGCGCGATGAACCGATTCGGGTGACTTCGCCATATTCAACAGCGCGCAACAGTCGTTCCTGCGCGCCCATGCTCAAAGTGCCGAGTTCGTCGAGGAACAATGTCCCGCCATCGGCCTCTTCAAATCGCCCTTCGCGTGCGCGGGTGGCGCCAGTGAATGCGCCAGCTTCATGGCCGAACAGCTCAGCCTCGATCAGCGTTTCTGGCAAAGCCGCGCAGTTCATAGTAACTAACGGCCCGCCCCAGCGCGGGCTCAACCGGTGAAGGCGTTCCGCGATCAGTTCTTTTCCGGTCCCACGTTCGCCCACGACCAGCACAGGACGGTTCAGCGACGCAGCGCGGCTGGCGCGCTCAACTGCATCGAGAAAAGCCAGACTTTGGCCAATGAACTGTGTCCCCCGTTCCATTTCTCACTATTGGCATATTTCACCATATGTTGGCAAGTCTTGCGAAGGCAAAAAGGCTATTTATGCGTGAACTTAGCCAAATTCGAACGCATTTTAGCCATTTTGATCAAACTGGCACGGCTCCTGCTACAATGTTTGCAAGCCTCAAATGCGGCGAGACCGACAGGAAAGATTAGACAGATGAAAACGCCATCCCCCATCCAGCCCGAAGGCACCGTTCAAATTTCGGGCACAAAAATTGGCGCCACAATTTCGATGCTTTTGCTCGTCGCCTTCGGACTTTCGTCATATTTGAACCAGCAGGATAAAGACATCAGCCATGCAGCAGCCGAACATTCCAACCGGCCGACCGTCATCAGCGCATATTTTGCCTGAATTCGGTCAGCCCCGACCGGGGCGTGAAAGCTCCCCCCCAGCTCCCCAAGCAGAGCTTGCCCCGGTCGCCCCTTTCTATAAAACAAGCCTTAACGCAGGCCGCAATCATTACCGGAGTTTCCCAATGGGTATATTTTCCAGAACCCGCGATATCATCGCCGCCAATGTCACTGACTTGCTCGACAAGTCGCAAGACCCTGCCAAAATGATCCGCATGATCATCATGGAAATGGAAGAGACTTTGGTCGAAGTCCGCGCCTCTGCCGCGCGCACGATTGCGGACAAAAAAGAGTTGCAGCGCCACATTGGAAAGCTTGACCATCTGGAAGCTGACTGGACCGAAAAGGCGCAACTAGCTCTTTCCAAGGATCGCGACGATCTGGCCAAGGCCGCCTTGGTCGAGAAAAAGAAAGCCACCGATATGGCGATCCAGCTACGCGCCGAAGTCGAGGTTCTTGACGATGCTCTGCGCGCGTCGGAACAAGACATCCACAAGCTGCAGAAAAAGCTGACCGATGCTCGCGCCCGCCAGAATGCGTTGATGACGCGTCTGGAAAGTGCCGAGAACCAGGTTAAGCTGCGCACGATGTATAATGGCGATAAAGTCCGCAACGCCTTTAGCCGTTTTGACGAGCTGGAACGCCAAGTGGACGAAGCACAAGGCTATGCCGACGCGCTGTCCATCGGTGCGGATAAACCACGCACCTTAGGTGACGAAATTGATGCGCTTAGCTCGGTCGATGAAATCGACGAAGAGCTGGCGGCTATGAAAAAAGCCTTCAAACAAAACCATCAAAAGGGAGCCTGATCGATGGAAGATATCTTAGTCCCGGTGCTTATCTGCGCTATCCTTTTCATCGGTCTGCCTTGGTTGGTGATGCACTATGTCACCCGCTGGAAGACAGCGCCGACCTTGACCAATGATGATGAGCAAATGCTGGGTGACATTCACGAACTCGCCCGTCGTCTCGAAGATCGCCTTGAAACAGTCGAGCGTCTGGTTGCTGTGGACAATCCCGATTGGCATCCTCGCCGGCTTGACCATGAAAGCGAAGAATATCTGCCCTCAAACACCCGCAAGCTGGAAAGGAACCGTTGAGATGGCCGGCACACACACAAAATTCTATCTCGATAAACAGAATGCCAAATGGAAAGGCGTCTGTGCCGGGATTGCCGACTATACAGGCGTCAACGTCCTTTGGGTTCGGCTCGGCGCAGTGTTCCTGACGCTAATGGGCGGGTTTCCCTGGACAATAATCGGTTATTTCGGAACAGCGTGGTTCTCTGACAAAAAGCCGGTTCATCTTTATTCCAGCGATCAGGAAGACCAGAAATTCTGGCAAGGCGTGCGCCAATCCCCTGCCCGCACCACCCGCGACATCCGATCACGCTTCCGCGAAATTGATCGCCGGTTAGCTGACATCGAAATTTTCTACACGAGCAACAACAAACAGCTCGCCGACGAGATTGAAAGCCTGCGCTAAGCGCGGCTTTGAGGGAGAGACTAAATGAACGAAGGCGCAGTTATCTTCACCCTGTTCGTGGGTGGACTGTTAGGCACTGCCTGCACGTTGCTGATCCAATGGTATGGTCGGCGCAAAGTGAAAGCCGCGTTAAAGCAAGAGGGGCTGACACCAACGCGGCAGACCGAGATATTGGTGAATGAAAATGAAGCAATGCGCGGACAGATGATCCGGCTGGAAGACAGGCTGTCAGTAATGGAGCGGATCGCAACCGACACCAGTATGAACCTTGGCCGTGAAATTGAACGGCTGCGCTGAGAAGAGCAATAGAAGGAGTTACGAAATGGACGGAGGTTTCGTCATAGCAATTATCGCGATCTGCACTGGCGGATGGGTGATTAACAACTGGATACGCGCCAAGCATGGGTATCCGCTGGAGAATGAATGGGGCGGCAAGACCGCAGTGACCGATGGTGATTATCCCGAAGCAGAACGCAAAATTGTGTTGCTAAGCAACGAGAATGAACAGCTGATTGGCAAACTGGGTCGTCTTGAAGAACGCGTTGCTGTGCTAGAACGCATCGCCACCGACCGCGGCACGCAGCTTGCCGACGAAATTGAAAATCTGCGTCGCTAAGCGCGAATGGGAGAACGAATATGGCTGAACCAAATTTCCTGAGTTTCCTTCCCTATTTAATTGCGGGTGGCTTGTTACTTGGCGCATTGGGAATCGCGGCTTGGATTTATGATACTCGTCTGCGTATTAAAAACGGCTATCCGTTAAGCGGCTCTTGGGGGCAATCTATCTATCCAAAAACCGACCAGGAATCGGTCGAGCGGATAAAGTTGCTAAGCCAAGAAAATGCGCAGCTACGCGCCGAGCTTGGCTCAATCAAAGACCGCCTTGTGAGTGTTGAAAAGATAGTTGTCGAGGATACACATAAACTTTCCGCCGATATCGAAGCGCTTCGCGGCCAGGCAAACTGAACAACAGGATCAAAGACTATGAGCCCGATTTTAATCCCCATTTTAGGCATCTGTTGCGGACTGCTCGCAATTTTTGCCGGTGCGATTTTTCGTCCCTGGATGAAACTGAAGGAACGGCAGATGGAATTGGATGCAGTCAGCATCGCCGAAAAGGCTGCGCAATATGCTGCTGACAAAGGCCGACTGGAAGAGCGTGTAGCGGTGCTGGAGCGTATCGTCACCGATCAAGGTTACAGCCTTGCCAATGAAATCGAGTCACTACGCAGCTTGCCTACCTCATCATTACCCAGCCATGAAAAGGAAGTTTTGAAATGATTGGTGATCCCTTTACTATGGTCGTTGCCATCGTTTTGATCGCAACCATCGGCAAAGTTCTCGGCTCAAAATATAAGGCGCAGAATGGCATCATTGAGGATGTCGATATGATGGGCAACAAATCCCAGCGTCAGATTGAGAGCGCCGATAAGAACAAGACGCAGGACGAGATCAAGGTTCTGAAGGACCGTATCCAAGTCCTCGAGCGCATCGCCACTGATAATAGCAGCGCTGCTGATGTTAGCCGCCAGATCGAAGAACTTCGGCAGAAGTAGAAGTGCAAGAAAGGACGGACCCATGACACAGGAACCCATTTTCTACCTTATCATCGGCAGCTTTATGCTAGTTTCGCTCGCTCTGGTTACGATCGCGTCGCTACGCGGCTGGCGTGAGTGGATAGAGTTGAAGCGCGCCGAGTTGGAAACGCTGCGCCCCTTGACTGAGACCACAGGCCCATCGACCGCGTCGCGGATCGAAGTCGCTGACCTGAAAGAACGGGTGCGGAAACTAGAAGCGATAGCTGCCGGTATTGATATCTAATCGAAAGCCGCATAGGCGGCGGTCCATGACCACACTTTCAGATATCCTCGAAGAATATGAATTTCTTGACGCTGATGATCGCTACCGATTGCTGATTGACCTCGGCAAAGAGTTGCCTGCAATGCCCGATGCGCTGAAAACCGATGCGACCTTGGTTCGCGGCTGTTCTGCCTCGGTTTGGGTCTATCCAGTCACCGATGACGGCGCTATAAAATTCCTCGCTGATAGCAATGCTGCGATTACCAAAGGTATCATCGCTTTGGTTTTGAAAACAGTCGATGGCAAAAGCATCACTGAACTTTGTACTGCCGACATCGAAGCAGCCCTCGCGCCGTTCGATCTCAAAAATCAGCTAAGTTCAAACCGCACGCAGGGCATTCCCAATATGATTGCTTTAATCCGCGAAACGGCCAGCCGCTACGCCGCGTGATTTAGGGTCCAGACCCATAAGGAATGCTTTCGAGGTTTGAGGCCATTTTGTTCAGTGTGAGGCGGCAAGTGACGGGAATATATCGATATTTCCTAGCTACCCAACGATGCAATGGACAAAATGGGTCAAATCCTCAAGACGCCAAAATGGCTTTGATCTCGAACCAAAACGTCCTTGCAGACAGAATGACTGTCTGCGGCAGACATTTTTCTCCGACATCTTTGCCATTTTGGCGCCTCGAAAGCATTCTTAATGGGTCTGGACCCTAACCCTGCCAGACTTTGCGTTCCTCGGCGGAGCGCAGCACGTCATAGGCCGCCTGCCCCGCCTGAAACGCTTTCGCGGCATCGGAGTTTCCGGGATTGACGTCCGGGTGCGTTTCTTTCGCTACCTTGCGCCAAGCTTTTTTGGCGTCTTCAAAACTGGAGTCAGGATCAAGGCCAAAAAGCTCCAGCGCACGCATTTCCTCGCGGCTGCGGCTGCCATCGCCTGATCCGGCCCAGCCATAATGCGCCGATTCGTGATAGCCCGAAAAGTCCCGCTTTTCATTGGCTTCGCGCGTTGCGGCTTCTTCCTTGGTCAAGCCTTCAAAATAGTCCCAGCCCTTGTTGTATTCCCCCGCATGATCCTCACAAAACATCCAGCGTTCAGGGTTATTGGGCGATTTGGGCGCTGGGCAATTTCCTGGCTTATCGCAATGTACGCGGTCGCACAGGCGCACAGCCTGCGCCTCACGTGAAGAGCCATAGCCCCGCCAGCGGGGAAAGCCCCAATCATTTTGTCTCGTTACACGTGCCATCTGGTCGCCTTAGCGTTACAGGCGACCAATGGCTAGGCATGCAAACACCCTAGGCTAGAAAAGCGACATTTTCTGCACTGCGCTGGTGATGCCAAAAACGATCAGGCCCAGACCAATATACAGCGCAATCACAACCACGGTGAAACCAGCGAGCTTTTCTTGCGGAATGCCCATCACCGGCCCTGCGCCTGCATAAATCAGATAGACAGCATAGCCCATTGCCGCGAATGACAGCACTGATACCAATAGAAGCAATCCCATCGAGGTCATAAAAAATGGCAGTAATGCGCCCAATACCCAGGAAGGAGTCGACGAATAAGTGAACAGCTTCAAAGACTGAACAAGGTCACCATTACCGTTAAAACTTGGGGCAATTTTGCTGCCGATAAATGCTAATGCATAAAGCAGCACTAAGCCGACTGCAAAACCCACAACGGCGCGCAGCACTGTGTCCGCCAATGAAACGGTAACGCCACTCATCTCCATAATTTCAGCGCCGATGCCAAGAAAGCCCAAAGCAACGACAGAGGCTACGGTTTGAATCAATGATAGAGGAATTGCATAGCCGCCAAAAATCCCGCCAATGCTGCTCTGCTCGTTAGCAATGACCTGCCATTCCGAGTTTGGTTTAAACAGTATATTCATGATCCGGTTTAGCATCGTTCATCCCCTCAAATTAGACTGTGCTATCGAACCATGTTTTGTGAGGATTGTAAATCCATTACGGAAGAATAACAAATGTGCCAGAGGGCCTGTAAGCCGGGTTCTGTCCTCCGCTGAATCCCCTAAGACAAGCATGGGGCCTAAGCGGATGTGCGACCATTCCTCTAGGGGTGCGGTTGCCCGCACCCTCAAGCAATCTACCCGGACGACTGGCAGGAGGATGCCATATGCCGTCCCTATTCGATTTTGCTCCCGGTGGGGTTTACCCTGCCAGCGACGTTACCGCCGCTGCGGTGCGCTTTTACCGCACCCTTTCTCCCTTACCCGCCCGAAGGCTTCGACCGTAAAGTCTGGGCGGTTTGCTTTCTGTGGCACTATCCCTGAACCAGCAATCACTCGCTAGCTCGACGGGCGTTACCCGGCACCGTTCCTCGCTGGAGCCCGGACTTTCCTCTCCTGTCGCCATAAAGCAACAGCAGCGGCCGCCCGACCCTCTGGCATCGCCGCCTATAGCAGGCTAGCCTTCATATTCCAGCAAAAGCGCCCAGAGGATTGCGCGGCACTGACCATCGATAATGCCGTCGATGTTTTCTGGGCGAAAACGACGTTGAAATGCGACGACCGCAGCCGGGCCATCCGCTATGCCATAGCCATAGCGTTCAAGCGCCAGCAGAAACGCCGCGTCGCTCCAGCCCGGATCGGTTAAGCCTTTGGTCGGACGCGGTGCAGCTAGTCCGAGCTTCGCCAAACGCTCCCAATCAAACAGCTCGCCAGGATCTGCTTTGCGCCCCGGTGCAACATCGCTGTGGCCAACAACATTGCGCAATTGGATCGAATAGGTCCGTATAATCTCTGCAACTAGTGGCACCAATGCATCCATCTGCACCTCAGGAAATGGCCGATAGCCCCATTCATGTCCAGGATTGACGATTTCGATGCCGATGCTGGCGCTGTTACAATCGGTAATGCCCCGCCAATGCGATAGCCCCGCGTGTTGGGCGCGCTGTTCTTCGCGGACCATGTGTACAATCTGTCCATCTTCGTCGACGGTATAATGTGCCGACACTTTTGAGGCGGGATTGGCAAGCCAAGCAATTGCCTCTGCGCCGCTTTTCATGCCAGTATAATGCAATATCAGCATTGTCACCGGCAGAGTTCGTTCACCAAAATTGGGGGAAGGTGTCCATATCATAATAGCATAATACCCGCCAAAGCGGCATTTGCAATCGGGTCAGCGCGGGTGAGGTAACGCAGGTTCGTAAAACCCGCGAAACTCGCGGCTAGCGGCAAAACGGTTGGTCTGGCCAATAACAGTTTCGGCAGCACCCAGCATCAACATACCGTCACGAGTCAACGCATCCGCCAAGTTTTCGAGCACTTGTTTGCGGTTCTCATCACACAAGTACATCAGCATATTACGGCACAATATCATGTCATAGACACCGTTGCCTTGCGCTTTATCCAGAAGATTGTGCTTACCAAAACTCACGGCGCGCGTAATATGGTCTTTCAGTTGCCATTCGGTGTCATACTGATCGAAGTATTTCAGCATCAGCATAACAGGAAGCCCGCGCTGGATCTCAAACTGAGAATACCGTCCTCGTCGCGCCTGGTCCAGCGCGCTTGTCGAGATATCGGTGGCGTGAATATGGATGTGCCAATCCGCCCATTTTTCGGGATTGCTGTTGAAGTGCATCGCCAGCGAGTAGGCTTCTTGCCCCGTCGAACACGCCGCCGACCAAATCCGTAGCCGTTTAGTTTTGCCGCGCTTTTCCCGAAGTGAATCGAGCACGGGTCCCGTCAAAAGCGCGAAGTTCGCCTGATCGCGGAAAAAACAGGTTTCGTTGTTAATCATAGCCTCCACACACTCGCGGACGAGTTCGGCGTCACTATCGCTGGCCAGCAATTCGCCGAGCATATTGAAGTCTGGGATAGAATGACGACGTAGAATCGGCTTTAACGCCATATCGACACGCCAATGCCGGTTGGCCATGAGCTGCTGACCGCTATGCTTTCGAAGCAACTCCGCCAATTGCCAGTGCATTCGGGTGTCATGCGCACTCACCGTAAAGCCGCCGTTGCCAGCAACTTGGTGAGCTCAACCGGCGACAGAATTGCATTTGCCAAATTTTCGCGCGCGACGGCGCCGGGCATACCCCAGACAACCGAACTTTCCGGGTCTTGCGCCAATATTGTTGCGTTGCGTGCCGACAGACGGCGCGCGCCTGCAACACCATCATTCCCCATACCACTCAAAATAATCGCAAGTGCGCCTTGTCCATATATGTCTGCAACAGAGGCAAAAAGCGCATCGACTGAGGGACAGTATCGGCTGTCATTATAATGCGCGACATGGTCGAGATAGACTTTGTTATTCATCCGGCGACACATGAGATGCGCATCCCCGGGAGCTACATAGATGTGCCCCGGCTGCACTTTCGTGCCAGCACCTGCAACGGAAACGCTCCGGTCAGTATAGGACGACAATTGCCGTGCGAAAAAATCCATAAATGCATCAGGCAGATGCTGGACGATAAAGATCGGGCAGTCGAGTCGCGGATGAAGCGATTGGATCAGCTGATAGATAACCGGAATTCCGCCGGTCGACGCACCAATTGCGATGCAATCAGGTTTTGAAAGCTCAAATGGATCGAGTCGTGGACGCTCCGACTGGCGAAGTTTGCGTCCGCGACGGCCCAGACGCGTTACCTTTTCGACCAACAGTTCCGAAAATCCGCCGCCAAATCCCGTTCGGCCTGGTTTAGCCAAAGTATCGCAGGCGCCAAGCGATAGTGCCTGGATCGCCGCCGGTCCATTTTCCTCAACAAACGAAGAAACGACTATGATGCGCGCGCCGTTTGCCGCGAGCATGATTTCGGGCAATGCCTCCAAACCGCTTCGTTTCGGCATCTCAATATCAAGTAGAATTACGTCTACTTCCGTGTGAAGCAGCTGGAACAATGCGTCGGCGCTATCGGTTGCTTCGGCAACTATGCACAGATCATCGTTATCCGACAGCAACCGCGAAAAAATCGACCGCGCAACATGGCTGTCATCGACCAGCATCACCCGAATCGGATTTTTATCTGCACTCGGCAGTTTACGCGGGATGTTCGCCGATGCCGTCATAATCAATCAAAGGCAACCCACGATTTGCAGCTTGTTTTCAAGCGTTTCGCGATCAAACGGCTTCATCACATATTCGTCTGCGCCAGCGTCAATCGCTGCCTGAATATGCGCGATTCCGTTCTCGGTTGTGCAGAAAATGACTTTTGCAGCATCCTGAATCGATTTTGCACGATAGGCGCGCAGAAATTCCATTCCGCTCATCACTGGCATGTTCCAATCCAACAGGATTACATCGGGATTATCGTTGGCACACATAGTGAGCGCTTCTTCGCCATCGACGGCTTCGGAAACGCTAAACTGCAGCGTCTCTAATATGTGCCGCGCCACTTTTCGGATCACTTTACTGTCATCCACAATCAAACAAGATTTCATACCCACCCACCTTTTGCACCATCTCCATAAACGGCATAGGATGTGCGGCTTATCGACAGGTTAATTTTGCTTGTCTCTTAGTCAAAAATTGTCGGCGAATATTACGCTGCAATTGCCATTCGGGATGACAGGAGCAATCCGGGTGACACCACCATCAAAACTCGGTCGTCGATGACCGCAATTTCTGTCGCAATCGCATGCCAGCGCTTATCGAGTCGAGTTACAGCCTTAATGGCTTTTGGCTCTACAGAAACAACATCGCGCACAGCATCGACTGACAGAGCATAGTTATACCCACCAATGTCGACGATAACCGCATGGCTCCTTGGACCGACAGTTCGACTGTTTCCGGTCACAGCGTATTGGCAATCGATCAAAGTCAGCACGCGGCTACGCAGCGCCATCAATCCTGCGACCATTGGGTCGCATTTCGGAATTTCGATGACATCGCCGATTGTCACAACCGACTCTATGCAATCGCTGCGAATTGCGACTTCGGTGCCCGCAATGACTGCGATTAAATACAGGTTCGACATTATCGCGCTCCCGCCAATTTGGATTCAATCGCAGAGATCAGAGCGACTCGGTCATAGCGATAAATGCTCGACACTTGGGTGTTGGCAGCTTGCACGGTATCCCGCAAAATCACTGTGCGATGGTCTGCTTCGACATTGGAATTACCGGCGCTAGAGAGGATCACCGCTGCAGAGTTGCGGTCGGCTTCATCATAGCTAACGCGGTAGCCAGAGGCTGTGAGCAAAGGTTGCAATATGCGCGTCTCCCAGCTGTCGTCCGCTCCTGTTTCCAAATAACAAATGGGCGTGGTTGATCCAGCGATCCCCACTCCCGTGTCGCTTTGAAAAAATATGAACGGGTTAATTAGTTCAACAGGCCTGCCCTCAAAATGGACAATACCTTCAAATTCCACCGGCTCAACCGAAGGCGCAATTTCTGTCGGTATCGCAAAAATGTCCATGACATCGTTGACTGACAAATAAGTTGCCCGCTGTCCGTCGGAGATTCGCAAAAGTTTGATCGGGCCCAATGGGCGTAGGCGATCTAAACCGTGCACATCGTGCAATTCACCATCTAATGAGATGCAGCACCGCCCGCCGACATAATGAATTTGGTCTGCTTCAACCTCTTCCATCCTGTCGACCACCGCCAAGCGAATTGCTCTGATGACGCCGTTTGTGCCTTCAAACAGCAACGCGGATGCTGCGTTTTCAGCTTGATTTAACGCAATAACGGCATCAGCGACTTCGCTTTCGGAAAAGAGTTCTTCCTGCGCACCAATGGCATCTGCCAGGCCACTCGCATCGAGCAGCAACATCGGCCGTCCATTATCGGGGAGCGTAGTGCCCGCATACAGCCCAGCTGCCATGACCAATGGAGCGCCTGGTTTGACAACCAATTCCTCATTATCAACGACCGCAGCAACATTTAGTGCAAATGTTGCCCCAACTGCCGGGCGGACAATGATTAAGGTTCGTGTAACCTCTGCGCAGTCCTTTGGCACTTCGATGCCAAGAACCGTTTCGAGCATTGCATAGGCGAAACGACGGCCTCTGACCTTCGCAACTGCCATGCCACCGATATCTTCGATCACAACGTTGCGGTTATTGACTGACAATATCTCGACGATGGATGATCGGGAAATGCCAAAGTTTTGTCCGCCTGCCGTCACCGATAGCCCCGCGATAATAGACAGGGTTAGCGGCAGTCGAAGCGTCACTTTCAGTCCCCTGCCCGGTACAGTGTCGAGATCGATTGTGCCGCCGATGGCGTGAATGTTGGTCCGCACCACATCCATGCCGACGCCGCGCCCGGAAATGGCACTTACGCTATCCGCCGTTGATAGTCCGGGATGGAAAATCGTTTCTAGTCTCTGCCGTTCCGACAGTTTTTGCCACTGCGATAGCGTAAACAATTTACGCTCAATCGCCTTTGCCGCTAGCTTTTCTAAGTCAATGCCGCGCCCATCGTCAGAAATTTCGACAAGGATCTGGTTTCCAGATTGTCGGGCAAGAACTTTGATACGGCCAGTAACCGGCTTGCCCGCAGCCAAGCGCTCAGTCGCGGTCTCTATCCCGTGGTCTGCCGCATTGCGAAGGATATGCGTCAACGGATCGCGCATGGCTTCAGCCATTTCGCGGTCGATTTCGACCTCATTGCCTTCGATTATCAGTTCAATCGGCTTGTCCAGCTCAACAGTGATATCGCGCAATGTGCGCGGTAGCGACGAAAACAACCGATCAATGCTTTGTAATCGCATTTGGCCAATGGCATCGCGCATTTCGGCGACGCTGGATGATAACCGACCAAAGGCATGTTCCGCATCCGCTGAATCGGTAAGTCGGCGCAATTGCCGCGACACTTCATTCCTCGATAACACCAGATCGGAAATTCCATTCATCAGCTTATCAAGCAGCGTCAGCGATACACGAACGGTGCGTCCGCGGTTGCGAAGATAGCCGTCGTCGGGATCAGCTTCACTCAAAAATTGCGGAACAGAAATATCGTCCAACTCAATATTGTCGGTATGGCCATTCGTCTCCGGCAAAAACGCCAGCATCGCCGAGATAAGCTGTGCATCGTCGTCGCGCACTGCTGCGCCGGTTTCCAGTGCTTCGGTGAGTTCAGATATACGATCAATCAGCAATAGAACGGCCGTCACCAATTCGGTCGAGGGCGCAAGATTCCCATCGCGCGCTGCGCTGAGAACCTCTTCGGCGGCATGGCTGAGTTTCAACAATCGCGGCAGGTCGAGGAATCCGCAGCTGCCCTTCACGGTGTGCACAAAACGAAAAACACTGTCGACCAGACTGTGATCGCCCGGCGTTTTTTCCCAAAGCACCAACTGCCCTGACAAAATTTGCAGTGTTTCGCGGGTTTCGGCGATAAACTCTTCGCGCAGATCATCCATGAGTGGCAGCCTTGTTTCCTTAGCTGACATCTAGGCCAATGATGGTTAAAAAGCTGTTTACGCTTGCGTCCAGCTAGCGGACGAGCGCCCCTACTATCAGCTCGGTTTCACTTGGCTTGGCAATTTGCACACTGCCGCCATTTTGCGCGCATAGGCTATAGACCATCCAAGCCGCAGCTGTTCGAGAATCAATCTGCGATGCTGCCATTTTGCCTTCGAGCGTTTCGCGCACAGTTTCGTCAAAAATAACGCGCGGGCCATCTGCGTGAATCACTATCTCTTGCTCGCCATCACGCAACTCGGCCCCGACATGCAGTTTTCCACCGCGAACGAGTGCGTCGTTTGCAATCAGCACCAAATTGAGCAGCACCTTTACCGCACGTTTGGGCATCAATGCATTGGGCACTGACCAGATGAGTTCGGTCCGTTTGGTGGCAGTAACTAACGGCTCCACCACAGCGCGGGCCTCTGCCGGATCAACTTCGCTGCCGAAACCGCCTGCAGCACCAAAAGCTAAACGAAAAAACTTCAGCTTGTCCGCTGCCGATTTGGCGCTTTCGGCGAGCAAATCCATGCAGCGTTTGCGCATTTCTGGGTCGTGTTCGTCGGCTAGCAACTCAAGCCCGTTGTTCATTGCGCCGACGGGGCTCAAAAGGTCATGACACAGGCGCGAGCAAAGCAATGCTGCCAAATCAACGTCATTTTCGGCCATGTTGCTGCGAATTCCTCTTTGGTTGTAATCCTGAAAGCGCAATGAACTTTGTGAAACAATGTTTCAAGCCCAGACTGACAACGTTGCGTGGACATATTCAGCTTGATAACCCGCAAACGGCAACCCACATGAACAAAATGGCGGAGGGTAACACCATGTTTGAGGGGACTTTAGGCGAAGGTCGGCTCGATCGCGCGCTGGTCAATGCCCTGCCCGATCTCTCCCGCGCGCGCATCCAAGCGTTGATCGCCGACAATGCACTTCACATCGATGGAACGCCTGTCACTGACGCCTCGTCGACCCGCTTTAATGGCCGCCGGTTCACTCTCGACATCCCTGCCGCCCGCCCAGACCGGGCCGAAGCGCAAGAGATCGACCTGAACATCGCCTTTGAGGATGATTACCTGATTATCGTCGATAAACCTGCTGGCCTTGTCGTGCATCCTGCAGCCGGGCATTACGACGGCACGCTGGTCAATGCATTGCTACACCATTGCAAAGGAAGGCTTTCGGGCATCGGCGGCATCCAGCGGCCCGGCATCGTCCACCGCATCGACCGCGACACCTCGGGCCTCCTCGTCGTGGCAAAGACTGACAAGGCGCACGAAGGGCTAGCCAAGCTGTTCGCCGCGCACGACATCGAACGACGCTATTTAGCCATTGTCGCTGGACAACCTACCCCGCCCGCTGGCGTCATCCGCACCCAGATCGGTCGGCATCCGGTCGATCGCAAGAAAATGGCGGTCTTGCCTGACGAACGCGGCAAACACGCCGTCACCCATTTTCGCATGATCGAGCAACTTAAAGCCGCTTCGCTGGTTGCATGTAGGTTGGAAACCGGACGCACGCATCAGGTGCGCGTCCATATGGCCCATATCGGCCATCCGTTGATTGGAGATTCCGTATACAATAATCGACAAAAGACATTTAGATTTGGACCAAATCAGTCGTATTTCACAAGGCAAGCCTTGCACGCCGCATCGCTGGGGTTTATTCACCCCATTACCGGTGAAAAGCTGGCTTTCCTTAGTAACCTTCCTGCGGATATTCAGGAACTACTAATGTGTTTGAGGCCATAAGATTATCGTAACCGTCCTGCCAAAGGGTGCTTAATGAAGGCCCGGCGGAGGACACACTAAAGGAAGAAAAATGTCGAAGACAAAAAATGTTCCGGCAACAATCCCTGCCCTTGGGGGGGACGCAAGCCTTAACCGTTATCTTTCAGAAATACGCAAATTCCCTCTGCTCGCGCCAGAACAGGAATTCATGCTGGCCAAGGCCTATCAACAGCATGAGGATCCTGCGGCTGCTGCGCAATTGGTGTCGTCGCACCTGCGGCTCGTCGCTAAAATTGCGATGGGCTATCGCGGATACGGTCTGCCCGTCAGCGAGCTGATCTCCGAAGGCAATATCGGCCTGATGCAAGGCGTCAAGAAATTCGATCCCGATCGCGGCTTTCGCCTTGCGACCTACGCGATGTGGTGGATCAAAGCATCGATGCAGGAATTCATCCTGCGTAGTTGGAGCCTTGTCAAAATCGGCACGACCGCCGCGCAGAAAAAGCTGTTTTTCAACCTTCGACGGATGAAAAGCCAGCTGCAAGCGTTTGAGGATGGTGATCTTAATCAAGCGACTTTGACCAAAATTGCGACTGACCTTGGCGTTGCCGAGAAAGAAGTTATCGATATGAACCGCCGCATGGCGATGGGCGGCGATACTTCGCTGAACGTCCCGATGCGCGAAGATGGCGATGGCCAATGGCAGGATTGGCTGGTCGATAATGAACCGTTGCAAGACGAGCGCGTTGCCGAGGCACAGGAAGCTGATGTCCGACACGCGATGCTTGCCGAGGCGATGGACGGACTGAACGAGCGCGAAAAGCATATCCTGATGGAGCGGCGCTTGGTCGATGAGCCTAAAACGCTTGAAGAGCTAAGCCAGCGTTACAGCGTCAGCCGCGAGCGTGTGCGCCAAATCGAAGTGCGCGCGTTTGAAAAGCTGCAGAAAGCGATGTTGCGTATTGCTGGTGATAAGCGGATGTTGGCTGCTTATTAGAGCGCGTTTACAAAACGAGTGACGGTGGCGTTGCGGTGGTTTAGCTTTACGTTATGATCACACCGCAACGCTCACCATTCGCCCGTTTTTCGCTTTTCTTACTCAAGTCGGGCTTGTGGTTCATTGCGGTCAGTCTGCTGTTGGTCTTCCTATTTCGCTTCGTTCCCATACCGATTACAGCGACCATGCTGTTTGACGGTAATGGTGCGACACGCGATTGGGAGCCGCTTTCCAATATCTCCCCGAATCTAACCCGCGCGGTGATTGCTGCTGAGGACGGTAAATTCTGCCAACACAGCGGCTTTGACACCGAAGCTATCGAGAAAGCTATCAAGCGCAACACGCAAGGCGGACGGATGCGTGGTGGATCTACCATCAGTCAGCAAACCGCAAAGAACGTCTTCCTATGGCAAGGCAGCGGCTGGACACGCTATCTACGCAAAGTGCCAGAGGTGTGGTTCACGTTCCTGATCGAAACATTCTGGGGCAAGCCGCGCATAATAGAGGTTTACCTGAACGTCGCCGAGACCGGCCTTGGCACCTACGGCGCAGAGGCAGGCGCGCAGCGCTATTATAACAAAAGCGCCGCCAACTTGTCACGCGCAGAGGCCGCCCGCATCGCCGCAATCTTGCCCTTACCCAAAAAGCGCGCAGTCAACGGCGCAGGCGGCTTTACCCGCCGTTATGGCAACACCATCGCTGCTCGCATTGCGGTGGTGAAGCGAGATAGGCTGGATAGCTGCATCTACAAATAGGTCAAACGCGCAAAGAAAAAGGCGCGGAGGATATGCTCCCCCGCGCCGCTTTTAACTGGATGCTGCGCGTATCAGAAACCGAAACGCAACGTCGCTGAGAAGGTGCGCGGTGCACCGATGCTAAAGTTCGGAGCCGACCCGCCCGGAATCGTAGCACCAATAGCGAGATCGGGAACCTTAACCAAACCGATGTTGGTTGTCCCAGCAATCTGCGTGCCGATGTTTGCAAGATAGAACCGATCAAAAATATTGGTAACATTGATCTGCAACCAGCTATTTTTCATCCCGAATTGTTCCAGTTCAAAACGAGCGTCGAAGTCTGCAGTGGTATAGGCCTGCGATTTGATATCGTTCAAATCGGTAGCAAACCGGTCGCTGACATATTTAACCTGCAAACCTGCCGATGCTGGACCGAATTCCACCGAAGCGCGATAGCCCAAGGTCCATTTCGGTGTTTCCACAACGCGCTTTCCGGTTGTTGGCAACAGCAACGGACGCGCAGGCGTTACGCCCACTGCGGGAATAACGCCAACCTGAATGTCATCGCGCAAGGTTGAGTCGTTGTAGGAAGCGTTTCCTTGGAAGGTAAACCAATCCAGCGGACGGACGGCTATGCCGACATCGACGCCTTTGCCCTTAACTGTGCCGATGTTCCGGTCAACAGAGATGCTGTTCACCTGATCGAATGAAGTGACGATACGGTTTTTGAAATTCGTCATCCAAACGGTAGCCTGCGCCTGAACTCGGTTGGTTGTATAACGGACACCAAGGTCAAATGTGTCGGTTGTTTCCGGATCAACCGTTACTATGGGCGCACGATACAGGTTGTCAGTGCGCGGCGCAGAAAAGCCCTTTGCATAGCTTCCGAAAATCGCTGCATCGTCGGTGAACTTATAGGTAAACCCAAAGCTCGGCAGAACCGGCGAGAACTTATATGTAGCTTCAAACGGCGCCCAGACAGCGTTCGGTGCATAAGGCCCAACCGCAGTCGGCAAGACTGTGAAAATCTGGCCATTGGTGTTCGGCACTGGAATATTGCCAACTGGCTGCGATGTGCACGTTGCGAAACCGCTACCGCTTGTCTGCGTAAAGCAGAAGTTGCTCAATTCACGCTTGAAAAAC
>JANMGR010000145.1:0-5133 GCA_031374785.1 Sphingomonadales bacterium
CTCCAAAAGCAGCAGCATCGCGGCAAGCGCAAGCGTGCTGAGCAGCGGAATCGCAACAAGCCGCGCGATATAGCGGTCGGTGGCAGTCAGAAATTTCAACCTATTGTCGTCCTGTCACCCTAATTTGGCCGCAAATTGACGGGATATACTGATCCAAGATCAGGAGCAATAACGTCTAGCGCGGAAAACCGTGTTGGCCTCTAACGCTCAAGGAGCAAGAGTAAAATGAATAAAGTCATGATTCCATTGATGGCTGCCGGATTGCTGACCATCGCAGGGAGCGCCGAGGCAGGCAGCGTGATTAGCAATGATATGACCAAATGTGGTGCTGGCAAAGGCCCTGCTATACAGGTCAATGTGCGCGGTATCAAAGGCACAACCGGAAAACTGCGCGTGCAGAATTACCCAGCCACGGCATCAGCTTGGCTTGCTAAAGGCCGTTGGTTGCACCGGATTGAGGCAAAAGCCAGCGCAAGCGCACTAAATTTCTGTGTGCCTTTGTCGGCATCGGGCAAATATGCGATTGCGGTACGGCACGACAAAAACAGCAATGGTAAAACTGATATTTCGGCCGATGGCGGCGGTTTTTCCAACAATCCGTCCATCAATGTGCTGAACCTAGGCAAGCCGGCGGTCGGCAAAGTTGCGTTTTCGGCTGGTCCGGGTGTCACTACTATCACCGTCAATATGAAGTATATGTAAGGCCCGCATTTGGCACTCGTCGCGCTTCTTTCCAATCCACACTCCACTGGCAACCGTTCGCTGTTGCCAGAAGTGCGGAATTTTTGCGCGAAAAACGCTGATATCTTTCACTATGAAGTCGAGGAAGTCGGTCAGGTGTCGCGCGCACTGGAAATGATTGCGCGGGTGAAGCCAAAGGTGTTGGTGGTCAATGGCGGCGATGGCACTGTGCAAGCCGCGCTGACCGAGCTGTATCATGGCGGCCATTTCAAAGGCACACCGCCACCGGTTGCTGTGCTGCCCAATGGTAAAACCAACCTGATCGCGCTTGATCTGGGAGCAGAAGGTGATCCTTTAAAGGCGCTGGAGATTATCCTTGAACTCGCAAAGGGCGATTTGACGGAGCACATAGTTGCGCGCGAGCTGATCGCATTGACCGATGGCAGCGAAAATGCTCGGCCGGTCATCGGTATGTTTTTGGGTGGGGCGGGGCTGGCTGACACGATTCTGTATTGCCGCAACAAGATTTATCCCTTGGGGCTTCCCAATGGCATCAGCCATTTTTTGACCTTTATCGCGGTTTTTGTCTCAGCGATTTTTGGGGCGAAAGCAGATTTCCTGCCGCCGCAATCCAATTCAGTTCGCATTTCATTGATGCGGGACGGCGAAATTTCCGGTCGTTTTTCGGTGTTGGTTGTCACCACCTTGGAAAAACTGTTGATGGGTGGCCGCGTGGCCAATGGCGAAAGCGGTGGGCGTTTGAAACTGTTGGCTGTCGATCAAACGCCTTTGGCGATGGTGCGCGTTATTTGGGCCACGCTGATCGGGCTGCTTGGTAAAAAACGCTATGGCGGCGTTCACATCGGTGAAGGCGACACGATACAGATCGACGGTGACAACAGCAGCGTCGTTTTGGATGGTGAGGTTTTTTCGGCGTATCTGGGGCACCCGATTGTGTTGCGGTCAACGCCGCCGGTGCCGTTTTTGAAACTGGCGGCTTGAGGCCAAAAAATCGGTTAATGACACCGTCAGTGCTGAGCCTGTCGAAGCAGGTCTCTTGGTACTGCGGGGACGCGCTTCGACAGGCTCAGCGCTAACGGTTTAATTTTGAGTGCTTGCAGTTTAAGACACCGGATATGCACTCACTCCAACACCTAATCGCCGAAGAACTCGCCATTCCCGCACTGCCCCAAGTGCAAGTGTTCGCCGCGCATATCGCTGCGCAATACTCGGCTGCTGCCCGTGCCGTTCTGTTCTACGGATCGTGCCTGCGCACCGAACAACTCGACGGCCAGATGCTCGATTTCTATCTGATCGTGTCGGATTATGACGCAGCCTATGATCGCAAATGGTTGGCGAAATGGAACCGCCGCCTGCCGCCCAATGTCTTTCCGGTGCAGCATGATGGGCTATCCGCAAAAGTCGCGGTGTTGAGCGAGGCCGACTTTCACGACCTGAACCGTGCACAGGCGTCTGCCGTCTCCGTCTGGGCCCGCTTTGCGCAGCCGGCGCGCCTGGTGTGGGCCGTCGATGATGCATCGCGCAAGACAGCGGCTTTAGCAATCTCTGGTGCAGCGCCCACGTTGCTCAACGGCGCACTGGCGCATATGGGGCATGACGATGCTGTGCTCGATCTGTGGGAGCTTGGATTCTCGCTCACCTATTCAGCGGAACTGCGCGCCGAACGCAGCGACCGACCCGCGTCAGTCGTCGAGTTTGACCCCGACCGATACTGTGCCTTTGGCAAAGCCGCTTTGCTCCACACTCCAATCCCCAATGCCGTCCGCGAAGACGGCAAAGTCCATTTACTCGCTGATCCCGAGGGGCGGATTGTGCAAGAAAAGAAACGCTGGCCCGGCCTGCGGCGGCGCGGCAAAATGCTGACAGTGGCACGGCTAGGCAAAGCCGCATTCACCTATGCTGGCGGCATTGATTACCTCGCGTGGAAGATAAACCGCCATGCCGGGACCAAGATCGAGATCAAGCCGTGGCAGCGCAAATGGCCTTTGGTGGCTGCGTTGGTTCTGGTGCCGAGGTTGCTGGTGAAGGGTGCAGTGCGTTAGTCTTGACATCATTTGTAGTTACAGATACGTAGTGACTTATGGAATGGCATTGGGACGAACGAAAAGCCAGAGCCAACGTGCAAAAACATGGCATATCGTTCGACACAGCGATTTTAGTTTTCGATGATCCGCACAACATGACGGTATTGAATGCCCATTCCCATGGTGATCGCTGGGAAACCTATGGTCTTGTCGATCCGTTGACCGTGGTAGTCATACACACTCTATATGATGATGACAGCGGTGGCCGGATAATCAGTGCGCGAAAAGCCACGACGAAGGAAAGAAGGTTCTATGAGGAAGAAATTTGAAGATCTGCCCAAGCATGTTCAGGATGAGCTGACGGCTCTCGCGGCGATGAAAGACGAAGATATCGATTTGAGCGACATCCCCGAACGAACCGATTTTTCGGGAGCGATCCGCGGTAAATTTTACCGTCCAGTCAAGGAACAGGTGACCCTGCGGCTCGACGCTGATGTGCTTGATTGGTTCAAAGCGCAGAGCAGCGACGGCAAAGGCTATCAGACCAAAATCAACGCCACCCTGCGCCGTGCCTTTGAACAGGATTTGCGGAAAACGGGTTGATTGGTCTTTGGTGGCGGAAAGGGTGCATTAAGCGCGCCGTATTGAGAATAGCGCGCATCCAGCTGCCAGCGCCGCTGCGACCCATAGGCTGAACATCGCGAAATGGGCGAACAATGTGGCTCCCAAAACCGCTCCACCGATCAGACCGAACCACAGCAACAGAAACGGCAACCAAGCCAATTTTTCGCCGCCCGAAAATAATGTCGCCAGCCCTTGACCAACCTTAACCAAAGCGCCCGTCATATAGGTCAGGCCAAAGCTGACGGTTCCGTCGCGCTCGAACAGCGTATTTTCCGCACCCATGCAAAACGCAACGATGCAAAGGGAGACTGTTATCCAACCGTATGCTGCAACCAACGGAGCCGCAAAGAGCAATATCGCCATGATAGAAAGTATGGCGGCTTGCCGGTGCTTGTTGCTCAATATTCCGTGTCGACCGATCATCGAGCCGCCGGTTACGCCGACAACAAAGCTGAACAGAAGTGCTGCGACAAGGCCTGCATAGGATGCTCGTTCAGCGATGCCGATGCTGAGGCGGGTCGAATTTCCGCTCATAAACGACAGGAAAAATCCGCCGCTGGAAAGAAAGCCAATGGCACCAACTAGCCCCGCCAACATCGCTAGGATAATGGCCATCCTACGATCCGTCTGGTCCAATGACCTCATCGCGCTGTGCGAGTCAAATAATCCCCACAGCCTTTCCCGCGCGTTCAAACCGTCCCAGCACGTCCTGAACCTGTTCGGCGGTATGCTCAGCACACAAAGAACAGCGCAGCAATGTCATGCCAGCGGGTGTTGCCGGTGGCCGCGCCAAGTTGACGTAAAGGCCTTGTTTCAACAATGCCTCCCACATCATTGCGCCGCGTTCCAGATCGGGCATGATGACTGCGATAATCGCGGACTGCGGCGTTTCGGTGCCGAGTTGAAAGCCCAGATCGCGCAGGCCTTTATGCAGCGTCTTGCTGTTTTCCCACAAATGCGCGCGCTTGTTGCCGCCGTGCATCAGCTTGCGGATCGACACCGCGCTCGATGCCATCACGCTGGGCGGCAGAGCGGCGGTGAAGACATAAGGACGGCACACGAGGCGTAGGATTTCGAACTTCGGGTGGTTCGAAACGCAAAATCCGCCGACGGTGCCGACCGATTTGCTGAACGTGCCGATGATGAAATCGACATCATCCAAACAGCCCTGTTCTTCGGCCACACCGCGCCCATTTTCGCCGATAAAGCCCATGCTGTGTGCTTCATCGACCAGCACCATTGCGCCTGCTTCTTTGGAAATGCGGATCATTTCTTTGAGCGGCGCGACATCACCGAGCATCGAATAGACACCTTCGAGAATCACCAGCTTGCCAGCTTCGGCGGGCAATCGCTTCAATCGCTTTTCCAACGCCTCGATATCATTGTGGCGGAAGGCGACGATTTCGGCATCGCCCATTTTGCAGCCATCATAGATTGACGCATGGCTGTCGATATCAAGGATGATATAATCGCCTTTGCCAGCAATGGTGCTGATAATGCCAAGGTTCGCCTGATAGCCTGTCGAAAAGACCATCGCGTGGTCCATGTCGTAAAACTCGCGCAACGCCGCCTCGACATCGCGGTGCGGGCTGAATGTGCCGTTGAGGACGCGGCTGCCGGTGGTGCCTGCGCCAAAATCTTCATAGGCTTGCTTGCCCGCCGCGATAACATCATCGTCAAAGGTCATGCCCATGTAGTTGTACGTGCCGAGGAGGATGGTTTCCTTGCCGTTGCAAATCGCGACGGTGGGCGACAGCACCTTTTCCATCACCAGACCGAAAGG
>JANMGR010000170.1:0-2838 GCA_031374785.1 Sphingomonadales bacterium
CCGAAGTTCAGCGACGGCATCGGCATCTCGCTCCCGCTCTTTCTTCCAATCGCGCAGCGCATGGCGGATGACCTCGCTCGACGTTGCATAATCGCCAGATGCGACTGCATCCTTTACCGATGCCAGCATTTCATCAGTCAAGGCGATGGAGATTTTTTCAACTTTACTCATGGTAGGAATTGGTAGCACTTTTTGCTACCAGATTCAATACGTCTATTTGTCTCCGCTCATTCCCAAGCATCAATGCGTGTATGGCGAATCATGGCTTCCAACAAACGTGGCATAACATCGTGAACGCGATTCTCTTGCTCTTGAGATTGTTGTACTCTCTTTTGTGCCTCATCCGTTTTTCCATCTTTGTGAAATAGAAGTGCCAAATCGTAGTGGCGCTTAGACCACAAAGTTCCATCTACAGCCTTTGAGATGTCGTGATAAACTTCTTTGGGAAAAAGCAATTCGACATCGTCCATCAGGCTATAGAAATCACGCCATTGCTGATGTTCCAATCGAACGTTGGCTTGCCAAGCATAGAAAATTTTCCGCATAGCACTGACGCACGCGGATCGTCTTTCAAGCAACTGAACCTTAAGGTCATTTTCAATCAATATTGTCTGTCGGTGTTGTATGATGGTCTGCTTCCGCCCGATGTAGATCGCTGCGCAAACGGCGAGGATGCCTGTCGCAAAAGTTGCAATCGCTTGCCAATCCAAGTCGCAGGCCACCAACAAACTCAACCCGCCTTCCCATGAGTGACATCCATGCTCACGCTCGTCCCTGCATCGATCTCTGCCGCTTTGGCCTCAACCAGCCGCACGATATGCCCGATCATATCGTCGTCCTGCACATGATGGTCAGTGACGCCCGATAGGTACACCATGTGCTTGCCATTACCGCCGCCGGTGATGCCGATGTCAGTTTCGCGCGCGTCGCCCGGGCCGTTGACGACGCAGCCGAGGACCGAGAGCGACATCGGGGTTTTGATATGGCCCAGCGCTTCTTCAAGCTTTTGAACGGTGCGGATCACGTCGAAGCCTTGGCGCGCGCAGCTGGGGCAGCTGACAACGCGGACGCCGCGGGTGCGCAGGCCTAGGGATTTCAGGATTTCATAGCCGACGCGGACTTCTTCTTCGGGTTCGGCAGACAGCGAAACGCGGATGGTATCGCCGATTCCAGCCCACAACATATTGCCCATGCCGATGGATGATTTCACCGTTCCGCCGATCAATCCGCCCGCCTCTGTAATCCCAAGATGCAACGGACAATCGACCGCCTCGGCAAGGCCCATATAAGCGGCGACCGCAAGGAAAACGTCGGATGCCTTTACCGCAACTTTGTATTCGTGAAAGTCGCGATCTTGCAGCAGCTTGATATGGTCGAGCGCAGATTCGATCAGCGCCTCTGGGCATGGCTCGCCATATTTTTCGAGCAAATCCTTTTCAAGGCTGCCCGCGTTTACGCCGATACGGATCGCACAGCCGTTCGCTTTCGCGGCATTGACGACTTCGTTAACGCGTTGCGCCGAACCGATATTGCCGGGGTTGATGCGAAGGCACGCCGCACCCGCGTCTGCCGCCTCCAGCGCGCGTTTGTAATGGAAATGGATATCAGCAACGATGGGCACATGCGCCGCGCGAACAATCTGTTTCAGCGCGGCAGTGCTCTCAACGTCAGGGCAAGACACGCGGATGATATCGGCGCCGGCTTCCTCACACCGGCGGATCTGGTCAACGGTGGCTTTAACATCGCTGGTCAACGTGTTGGTCATTGTCTGCACCGATATCGGCGCATTGCCGCCAACAGGGACGGAACCAACCATGATCTGGCGAGACGAACGGCGCGCGATATCGCGCCAAGGGCGTATGGAGGACATACGAGCGATATAGGGAGATGCGCGGCGAAGGGCAATTGGCTTGGCGGCGCTTGGCAGTAAAGCCGTATAGTGGCTTTATGGGCTGAGGGTTAGGCGATGGGCAGATTCCAAATCGGAACAAGGAAACCAATCGATGAAGACGCTAACAAAGGCTATCTGCCTACCACTAGTCATCGGCCTATGCCCCATATCTGCGCAAGCCAAAGACGAAAAAGCATGGGCGACCGCAAGCGACATCGGCGTCGCCGGTCTGACCATTGCAGCGCTCGGCGTGCCGATTGCCAAAGGTGATAAACAAGGCGCGTTTCAGGCTTTCGGGTCAATCGGCGCGTCGGCATTAGTGACCACCGGATTGAAAGAAGCCTTCCCCGAGCTCCGTCCCGATGGCAGCGACCGGAAAAGCTTTCCATCGGGCCATACCAGCACAGCCTTTGCCGCCGCATCGACACTGTTCAACCGGCAAGGGCCAAAGGTCGGCATCCCCGCAATGGTCGTCGCAAGCTTTGTCGGCCTCGCCCGCGTGCAGGCGGACAAGCACCATTGGTATGACGTGGTCGTAGGCGCTGGCATCGGCACCGCGACAGGGTTCCTTATCACCAACCGCCGCAGCGAGCGGCAAGCTTTGGTGATGCCGTGGGGCGACAGCAAAAGCGCAGGCGTTAGTGTGGCGATGCGGTTTTAATAGTGCTTCGGAACGATCTTCGTTTCACGCAAAGAACGCGAAGATTTTCAAGACGTCGGTAGATAATCTGCACGCAGTGCATTGAAAAATCATCGTACCGCGTTTTGATAAGCGTGCATTTGCGCACCGCCCCCTTCAAAAACTACGCGCCCTTTGCGTGAAACGAAGTGGCACTGCCTCTCCAAACGAACCAACGTTTCCCGAGTTACCCAGCAGCGTTTTTTGCCGCCTTTCGCGCAACTGCTGCAACGGCTTTTTTGACCGCTGCTTTTGCTGCCTTCGGCGG
>JANMGR010000193.1:0-29466 GCA_031374785.1 Sphingomonadales bacterium
GCTGCAACGGCGCAGACGACTGCCAACACAGCGTTGGCAAACGCTGCGACAGCACAAGCCACAGCAAACGCAGCGGTTGCACAAAATACCGTGCAAGACACGCAGATTGCGGCGATCCAAGTCCTAAACAATACGCAAAACTCCCGGCTAACCGCGCTCGAAACGCTCAGCGCAGGGGCGATTCCGGCGTTGCAAGCACTCACGGCTACCCATTCTACGCAAATTGCCGAATTATTTGCGCTGACGGACACGGACCGGCGCGATGCACGGCGCGGAACCTCGACTGCGCTGGCATTGACCACCCCGTCGATGCCTTCGCAAATTGGCGGGGTTAGCTATGCCCTGAACGCAGCGACGTTCCGGGGTGAACAAGCGGTCGGGCTTTCGTTTGCGTATCGCACCAATAGCGAAAATCCGTTCGCTGTGACTGGCGGCGTTTCTTATGCGGGCGGGAACAGCGTCGGCGCGCGCGTAGGCGTTGCTGGCGAGTTCTAATCCCTTCGGGCTGATTGCAGATCAGTTTCCCGCAGTCGGCCCAAGGCAGGCCGGGGCTTCACCGCCTCGGCCTGTTTTTACGGCGCTTTCCACGTCACGCTGCCTTTATAGCGGCCTGTGGTGGGGTTGCCTGCTTCGTCTTTGGCTGGGCTAAACTTTGCGCGTTTGACAAAGGCATTGCAGGCGGTTTGATCGAGTATTTGATGCCCCGATGAAAGCGTTGTGGTGCAGGACAGCGGCTTACCGTCGGGACCCACAATCAGTTCAAAACGGGTTGTGCCCTCTTTATCGTGATTGCGCGCCGGATAGTCGGTATTCAGGATAACCGAGCCGGGGTTTTTCAGTGATGCTGATACCAGCCACGGCATTGCAGGTTGGGCTGGCGGCTGGCTACATCGCGCCATGCCTGATGGCAGAATTTCGACCTTACCCGGCGTGCGACACGCGAACAGGTCAAGTGCCTGTTCGGGCCAAACCTTTTGCACGCCTTCGCTTTTGGCTTTCAACGTCTCACGCGTGTAGCTTTGCGTGCGCAGGCACAGGCCGGGGTCGTTGCTTGGTTGCGCGCAAAATGCGACATCGACACCATAGTCACACGCGTTGGAAAGTCGGTATCCGCCTTGGCCATCTTCGCGGTAAGCGATACAGCTTTCCGCTGCAAGTGTCGGCTCGGCCTGCATGGCTTTTGCAGGATGCGGCAATGACAATGCGTCCGATGAGACAGCGAGCATCGCAGTCAAAATAAAGGCATTGCAACGGTCCATTGTGCAAATTTAGCCAGCAACTTTGGATATGTCCACCGCAATGGCAGAGTTCCGCCGAATCTCCACAGGTCTTTGTCGGCTTTCGCTTTCCTAGCCCCGATTGCGCGCCTAGGAGTTGGCGATGGCATCCGCTGCACCAGACCATATCAAATGTGACCTTGCGATCGTTGGCGGCGGGCTAGCCGGTGGGCTAATCGCACTTGCCGTCGCGCGGCAACGGCCCGAGTTGAAAATTGTCCTGATCGAACAGGAACAGCATTTCGGCGGCAATCATATCTGGAGCTATTTCGCCAGCGACATCGCGCCCGAGCACCGCTGGTTGACGGCACCGCTCGTGACCTATGGCTGGTCCGGCTACGATGTTCATTTCCCTGAACATTCACGCACGCTGGATAACATTTACTACACCGTGGAATCCGAACGGCTCGATTGGTTGTTGAAAAGCACGTTGCCATCTGCGTCGCTGATTACCGGCAAGGAAGTAAAAGCGGTGTCGCCGCGCTTGGTGGTTTTGGAAGGCGCACAACGGATCAACGCGGGCGGCGTCATCGACGCGCGCGGGCCGGGCGATTTGCATCATCTCGATTGCGGCTGGCAAAAATTTACTGGGCAATTGATGCAATTGTCCGAGCCGCACAACCTAACACGGCCGATTGTGATGGATGCGACGGTCGATCAGCATGATGGCTATCGCTTTGTCTATGTCTTGCCGTTCGGCCTCGATAAGCTGTTTATTGAAGACACATACTACAGCGACCGCCCCGATCATGATCCGCGCCGGTTGCGGCAACGGATTGCCGAATATGCCGATAGCAAAGGCTGGCAGGTCGAACGCGTGCTGCGCGAAGAAAATGGTGTGTTGCCTGTGGTTATGGGCGGCGATCTCGATGATTATTGGGCGAGTGGCAGCGGACGCACAGCCAAAGCAGGCGCACGCGGCGCGTTTTTTCATCCGATTACCAGCTATTCATTGCCAGAGGCTGTGCGGCTTGCGACTTATGTTGCGGAACTCTCCGATTTTGACGGTGACAAGCTTAACATGCTGTTGAAACAACGCGCCGAGGCGCTGTGGAACAACGGCAAATACTACCGCATGCTCAACCGCATGTTGTTCCGCGCATCGGTCTCGGGCGAACGCTATAAAATCTTTGAACGGTTCTACAGGCTTAAGCCCGGATTGATCGAACGCTTCTATTCCGGCCAGAGTACAGGTGGCGATAAAGCACGGATTTTGGCGGGAAAACCACCGGTTCCGGTTGGTCGAGCCCTAAAGGCTTTGCGCCCACGGAAAAAAGTCAGGGTTAAAAGCAAGTCATGAAATCAGCAATTATCATCGGCGCAGGCTTTGGCGGGCTTGCGCTTGCCATCCGGCTGCAATCGGCAGGCGTGGCAACGACGATGATCGAGGCACGAGATAAGCCGGGCGGGCGCGGCTATTATTGGGAACGGCAAGGGTTTGTCTTTGATGCAGGCCCAACGGTGATCACCGATCCGCCGTGTTTGCAGGAATTGTGGGAATTGTCCGACAGCGACATGGCCGCAGACGTGACGCTTGATCCGGTGTCGCCGTTCTATCGGCTCAACTGGCCAGACGGCACGAACTTTGATTATTCCAACGATCACGACGCGCTTAATGCTGAAATTGCCAAACTGAATCCTGCAGACGTTGCGGGCTATGAACGCTTTTTGGACTATTCAAAGGGCGTTTATGAAGAGGGCTATGTAAAGCTCGGCTCCGCTGCGTTCCTCGATTTCGCCTCGATGATTAAGGCCGCGCCAGCGTTGATGAAATACCAGGCATGGCGCTCGGTCTATTCCATCGTGTCATCCTATGTGAAGGATGAGAAATTGCGGCAGGCTTTGTCGTTCCACACCTTGCTGGTCGGCGGCAATCCGATGAACACAAGCGCGATCTATGCGCTGATTCACACTATCGAAAAAGACGGCGGCGTGTGGTTTGCGCGCGGTGGCACGAACAGGCTGGTTGCGGGAATGGTCGCGTTGTTTGAACGTCTGGGCGGCGTTCTCCGTCTGAACGATCCGGTCGAGCGCATCACGACAACGGGCGACCGCGTAACCGGCGTTGTGACGAAGTCCGGCTGGCAGGGGACCGCCGACGCCGTCGCCAGCAACGGCGATATGATGCACAATTATGCTGCCCTGTTGAAAGACCATCCGCGTGGGGCAAAGGCCACCAAAAGCCTAAAGCGCAAACGCTGGTCGCCATCGTTGTTTGTCGTCCATTTCGGCGTGAAGGGCCATTATCCCGACATCGCGCACCACAGCATCCTGTTTGGCCCGCGCTATAAAGGATTGCTAGACGATATTTACAAAACCGGAACTGTACCGGACGATTTCTCGCTCTATCTACATCATCCGACCGCTACTGATCCGAAAATGGCACCCGATGGCTATTCGACATTCTATGTCCTCGCACCCGTCGCGCATATGGGCAAAACCAATGTCGATTGGGACGGCGGTTTTGGCGACCAGTTTGAGGCTGCGATTTTGGACGAGGTCGAGCGCCGCGTTATGCCCGGGCTGAAAGCCAATCTTGCCACCAGCTTCCATTATGCTCCCACAGATTTCGGCCGCGACCTGAACGCGCATCTGGGCAGCGCCTTTTCGCTAGAGCCTGTGCTATGGCAATCGGCGTGGTTCCGCGCACACAACCGTGACGATGTGATTTCCAACCTTTACTTTGTCGGCGCAGGCACGCATCCCGGGGCAGGAATTCCGGGCGTTGTGGGCAGTGCCAAAGCAACGGCGAAGTTGATGTTGGAGGATCTGGCTGCTTGAAACGTCTTGCCGTGTATTGCGGATCGGCAACGCCTGCTGATCCGATCTATATCGAAACTGCCCGTGCAGTCGGCGTAGGGCTTGCCGAGCGCGGCATTGGCGTTGTCTATGGCGGAGGACGGCTGGGCCTGATGGGCGCGGTGGCGGATGCAGCATTGGCAGCGGGCGGCGAAGTCATTGGCGTAATCCCTGAAGCTTTGGTCGGCAGCGAAGTGGCGCACAAAGGCTGTACCGAACTGCACGTCGTCGCCGGAATGCACGAACGCAAGCGGATGTTCACCGATCTGTCCGACGGATTTGTAACCATCCCTGGCGGTGTCGGCACGATGGACGAATTGTGGGAGGCGATCAGCTGGGCGCAACTGGGCTATCATGAAAAGCCCGTTGGCGTGCTGAATGCTGCCGGATTCTTTGATAAACTTATCGAGTTCAACCAGCATATGATTTCGGTCGGCTTCATCCGCGAACAACATGCCGGGATTATGGTGGTCGATGATGCGCTCGACGGGCTGCTGGCTAAAATGGCGGGTTACGTTCCGCACAAAAGCATTTTCCAGATGAAGGCTGAGGATTTGTGAGGTTAGACCAACCTAACCCCGCCTTTTTAGGGGAGGGGCAGCGAGACTTGGTATCTTTGGTACCTAGTCGCAGCGGGGTGGGGCTTCGAGGCGTAGTGCAATGTTGACAGCCCCCACCCCAACCCCTCCCCTGAAGGGGAGGGGCTTATCAGCACCAAACCGTCCAGCCCTTGTCGCTTACGCCCGAGACAGCATCCAACGTGGTTCCAAAAGCTTTGCCTTCGCTAGCCGTTTGTTTGATCGGGAAACGCGAGAGCGGGTTTGGCTGCTCTATGCTTGGTGTAGGAAATGCGATGATCTGGCCGATGGGCAGGATCATGGCGGGGCGATGGCGGTGGTCGATGATCCGCTGGTTCGTCTTGAAATGGTCCGCGATTTGACCGCAAAAGCCTTTGCCGGAGAAGCCACGGGCGATCCCGCGTTTGATGCTTTGGGAGTGGTTGCCCGCGAATGCGGACTGACACCCAAAATGGCCGATGATGTGATCGAAGGCTTTGCGCTCGACGCGGCCGAATGGCATCCGCGTAGCGAAGGTGATTTGTATCGCTATTGCTATCATGTCGCGGGCGCGGTCGGCGTGATGATGGCGCAGGTCATGGGTGTGCCGCCGTCGGACAGCGATACGCTCGACCGTGCGTGCGACCTTGGTCTTGCGTTTCAACTCGCCAATATCGCGCGCGATATCGCCGAGGATGACGCCGCTGGGCGCTGTTATCTGCCCGACGACTGGCAGTCGTTGCTCGACATCGGCCCGGGCGAAATCATGCGTCCGCATAACCGCCGCCAATTGGCGCTGATGGGCCGATGGCTGGCGGATGAGGCCGGGCAATATGAAGCATCGGCGCGGATAGGGGCGTCGCGGCTACCGTTTCGTGCGCGCTGGGCGGTTTTGTCAGCGGCTGGTATCTATGGCGACATTGCCCGCAAAGTTCGGGCCGCTGGTGTCGATGCTTGGGATCAGCGGATTTACACCAGCAAGCGCGAGAAATTGCGCTGGGTCGCGCGGGCGTTAAGTCAAGCAGTCGCGAACAATCCTCAGCCAGTGGGGCGTGACGGATTGTGGACCCGCAAAGCGTTTAGCCGCTGATTCCCAGTTTGCGCATTGCGCGCCAAACTGTCGCCTTCACTCCATTCTGCGCTGGAAAACGTCCGGTTGCCTTGGGCCGAAAGCCCACTTTGCGCAACACACTGTTAAATGCCCGCGCATCGGCCTCGGCAAAGCTCCAGTCGCTGCGCCATGTGATCGATAAAGATATTGACGGTTCCGGCCCGTTCTTCACATGATGCGGGGCCATGACCGGAACGAATAGCGCATCGCCCGGCGCGAGCGGCCATTCCGAACCACCCGCAGACAATTCATCGCGCCACACAAGATTACGCGGGCCACCGGTGTGATAGCCTTCATGCGTTTCATCAGGCGCGAAAAACGGGTCCCCTGCGGGGAATTGTGTCATGGTTTTTGTGCCGCGCAATTGCAGAAGTATGTTGTGTTCGGGGTCGAAATGATACGGAGTTACGGCATCGGGCGAGGACACGAACACATAGCCCTGCGGGCGCAGCATTGCCCCGGTTTTTGCCTCGATGAGGGGTTGGAGTTCGCCCAATAGCGAAAGCAGTAGGTCGTGATAGGCCTCATCTTGCTCGATATTCTTCAACACCGCCCAGCTGCGGCATGTGTCCACATTGCGGATCGTGTCGCCGATGGAAAGGCCGTTGGCGATGTCGCTTTTGGGATCAACGCCGGTGGGCAGATCGCCTTTGTTATACTCCACCGACGCAAATGGCAGCCGCTCGCTCAGCTTGGCGAGTGCCTCCAGCGCAAGCAATGGATGGTTGCGCAGGTCGTGCGGCAGCGTGTGCGGCGTTTCCGGATAGTTCGCCGCGAATTGGTTCCGCGCGTCTTGATTAAAGATCGTCGTCATACAGATTTCCGTCGTTTCAACTTCGCTTTGGCTTTTTCAGCTGCCAGCAATGCAGCAAAGGCTGCGCGCTTTGCTTTGCCACCAATGGCCACCGAATAACGCCCGATGCCGCGACGGCCGGACCATAGGCTATCGATCATTGGATGATCCTGCGCCGCGCAGCTATCGCACCAATTGATGCCGTCGCGCTCAAGCAAAGCAAGGTTTTCGAACTGGAGCAGCACGCCGGGGGAGAAGCGGGCATAGTCCTCATCAAACGCAGTTTTGAAGGAGAATGCGCCGGGCGGCGTCAGAAAATTGGCCAGCATCGCAATGGGGCGACTGTCTAGGTAATGCGCGAGCAGTTCGAGTTTTCCAGCGGCAGCAGCTCCGGCCAATGCGTTGCTAAAGAGAGCGCGGGTTTCATCGGCACAATCGAGCGCAGAGCCGTTTTCGCCTTTCCAGCCCGCACGTTCCAACGCGAGGAAATCGGCGATCCATTGGTCAAGGCCAGACTTTCCATCGCTACGCTCGAAAGTTAGCGCGCCTTCCTCGGCCAGCCTTTTATGCTGGCGGCGCAGCTCTTTACGCTTTTTGCCGCGCACATTTTCTTCCCAATAGGCATCTGGTGAAAGTCCATGTTCAAGCAAAGCGCGGTCTTCGTGATGAACAAGGGCAAAGCGGCGATTTTCGTTTTGGCATACCGCCTCAAGTGCAGCAGCAACCGGCCCGTTGATAGCCATTCCGGCCAAATGCAGGAAAAAGCCATTTTGCGGGGTATGATCGAGATGGTCGAGCAATGCTGCCCAAAACGATTGCTCTGCGCCTTTGCGGACTATTGGCGTTCCAAGAAATGCATTGTGGTTCAGCCAATTCTGCACATGCGCAATAGGCAGACCGGCGTAGCGAGTTTGCATAAACAGCGGCATGACACCAATCAAGCTCTCGGCACGAACAACCGCGATACGGATAGCATCGCTGCCCAAAGCATCCAGCGCCGCTTGCAAATACCAGCGTTCGGCAAACGGGTTCGGCTCACTCGCTAGCGCTGCCAGTTTATCCCACTCGGCCAAAAGTGCAGTATCGGCGCGGAGTTCATTTATCGTCAGCGCGGTGACTTTCGGCAAAACAGGCACAGCAGTAATAGGCGCAAAAGCGCGCTTTTTGGCTGTCGCAGCAAAGGCAACAGGCGCATTCATCGGGCGATGTCACTCCGGCTCATGACGCATGCTATAACGCAAACTCACGAATTTTGCGTGAACATCGCATAAAAAAGGGCCGCACATCATGGTGATGGCGGCCCGTTTTTGGTTTTTGCTGATTAATTGCCGGTCAGCGTCAACGTAACCTTTGGCTCTTTTTCAACGTCAGTTTCGATATAGGCCGGATTGAAACGACGCGCCCATGCTTCGGCCTCTTTCAACCATTCCATATGAACGTCTTCATAGGGCAGGTTATGCGTGCCTTTGGGTTGTTCGACATAGCGGAAATCGATGCCTTCCTTTTTACCAGAACCTTTTAGTCGCGACACTAAAGTGCGCGATTGTTCGATGGGGATGCGTGCATCGCGCACACCAGCAACAATAAGGATCGGCGCCCATTTCCCATCGGTATTGCGGGCCGAGGAGATACCGATCAGATTATCCGAAGTCGCTTGGAAGTTAGCACCGAATGAGCCGAATGACCGGGTATCATAGGCCTTCATCATCGGGAAGTCATAGACCCCAGCACCAGCGATGGCACATTTCCATTTGTCGCCATCGCGCTGTGCACCGCGCGCGGTGGCATAGCCGCCATAGGACCAGCCCATGATACAGGCGCGCTTGGGGTCGATTAACCCTTGCGCACCAAACCATGTCAGCGCGTCATTTAAGTCGTCTTGCATACGAAGGCCATAGCCGGTGGGCTTGCGACCTTCTTTCACGAATTCTTTGCCGTAACCACCTGAGCCTCGATAATTGGGTTGGATTACAACATACCCCAGTTCAGCCATCGCCTGATGCCAAGGGAAGAAACCAAACTCCTCGGAATCGCGCACGCCGAATGGGCCGCCATGCGGCATGACGATAACGGGTAAGTTTTTGCGGCTTGGACGGTGGCGCGGATACGTAACAACCGCTTCGATTTCCATGCCATCAGATGCTTTATAGCGAACCGAGTCCATCGGGTTCATGTCCGCATCTTTCAACACAGGGTGATACCAGCCCAAAAGCTGCATTTTTCCCGATTCGGTATCATAAAAGAAATAACCACCGGGTTCGCTTGGCTTGCCCTTAAAAATCAACAGCTTGGTAAATCCGTCGTTGGTCGAGATAATCCGCGCGTTGCCGCGACCAAAATCGTCGTCCAAGAATTTTTGAACCTCGGCTAAGCGCGGATCGAACCAGCGGGTGCGCTCCTTGGACGATGTATACGCAACGCCGGCGAGATCGTTGTCTGCTTCGTTTGCCACAAGTCCGTCAACATCATAGCCCTTCACGCCAAAGATTGGCTCACCAACGATCTGCATCGTTTTGACGTTGATTTTGTAAACTTTCCGAAACCCGTCCTTGTTGCTGGTGGCATAGGCCATATCGGGTTCATCAAGGAAGATATCCGGAGTGATTTGCGTTCCGGTAAATGTGGTGTCAGCTTCGTTTGACACCGTTTTGAACGCACTGTTAGCGTCGGAACGATACATCAACCTTTGTTTGCCACTATCGCCATCACCGCCTAATCCTGCGCGAATAACGCCCTTGCCATCGGAAACCCAGCTGCTGATTTCGACATTGGGGCGCTGAATGATTTTATATTTACCGGAGCGAGCATCGACTTCGATGACTTCCGGACTGGCTTCATAATCGACGCCATCTTTGATGCTGTCGCGCTGCACAAGCATCGTTTCTGTTTTGTCATCGACATGCATGATTCGGGCACCATTGGCACCGGCCTTGTCCCAAGCCAAAGGAGTCATTTTGCCGCTCTCGACATCATAACCAACCAATCGAGCCATATCAAACCGTTGACCGCCGATATTTTCGCGCGAGGTAAGTGTGTAAACAATAGTGCGGTTGCCAACCCAACGCCAACTATTGACCGAGCGGTCACCCACTTCACGCTGTTCTTCAGCGGCCAAAAAGAACACGGGGGCTGAACCTGGCTTAGTCACATCAATCCAGCCGAGATTGTCGATGCCATTGCGTGACATCATCACTGCGATCTTCGTGCCATCGGGCGACAAACGCGGTGTGCGCATAAACGGGCGTTTGCCAAAAACAGCGCTATCGACGCGGCCGTTTATACCGGTGACAATAATGCCGGATTTTGCTGCTTCAGGTGATGCGACTGGCTCAGCACTCGTACCAGCATCCTCGGCAAATACTGCTGTAACTGGCACGATTGAAAACGCGGCTGCCGACACCATCAGGGCTGCCAATTTCGAAATACGCATAGATAAGCTCCCCAGCTTAAGGTTGTTATGGATTGAGGTATAAAGCGTCGCCTGCGCGACACAAGATTGCTTTGGCAATATGTCGCCTAAATTCGACGAATGGCGATACAGGGGTTTGCCGGTAACGAAACGCCTAACGAAAAACCCCGCCGGATTTCTCCAGCGGGGTTTTTTGGGGACATGCTATTGCGTGTCCCAATCTCGAGTGTCGGAAAGGGACAGCGAATACGCTGTCCCCGGTTATACCGCGCCGTGGGCGAGAGCCGCCAACAGCAACAAAGCCACGATGTTGGTGATTTTGATCATTGGGTTGACCGCAGGGCCCGCTGTATCCTTATACGGATCGCCAACGGTATCGCCGGTGACTGCGGCTTTATGCGCCTCAGACCCTTTGCCGCCGTGGTTGCCGTCTTCGATATACTTTTTGGCATTGTCCCATGCGCCGCCGCCCGATGTCATCGAGATAGCAACGAACAGTCCGCCAACGATCACGCCGAGCAGTAGAGCGCCAAGAGCGGCAAAGCCCTGTGCTGGGCCTGCTATGCCAGCGATGATGAAGTAAACCGCGATCGGCGCGAGCACGGGCAGCAACGAAGGCAAAACCATTTCGCGGATCGCAGCCTTAGTGACAAGGTCTACGGTGCGCGCATAATCTGGCTTTGACGTGCCGTCCATGATGCCGGGGTTGCTCGCGAACTGGTCGCGAACGTCCTTCACCACTTCACCAGCGGCCTTGCCGACGGCTGTCATGCCCATCGCTCCAAAGAGGTAAGGGAGCAACGCACCGAGCAGCAGACCGACGATGACATATGGGTTCATCAACGTGAAATCGACACCTTCGGTCAGGCCAAGCTTCTTGGAGTAAAACGCCAAGTCAGCAGTGTAAGCACCGAACAGCACAAGCGCCGCCAAAGCAGCCGAACCAATGGCATAGCCTTTGGTCACAGCCTTTGTGGTGTTGCCCACAGCGTCGAGCGCATCGGTTTTTTCACGCACCGATTTGTCCATTTCCGCCATTTCGGCGATGCCGCCTGCGTTGTCGGTTACCGGACCATAGGCATCAAGAGCAACGACCATACCGGCAAGCGCCAGCATCGATGTTGCGGCAAAGGCGATGCCGATGATGCCAGCCAGCTGGAACGAAACAATGATACCGACGCAAATAACAAGCGTTGGCAACGCAGTCGATTCAAGGCTGATCGCCAGACCCTGGATCACGTTAGTGCCATGGCCTGTTTCCGATGCCTTGGCAATCGAGCGGACCGGGCGATAGTTGGTGCCGGTGTAGTATTCGGTAATCCAGACCAAAAGGCCTGTGACCGCAAGGCCGACCATCATCGAATAAAACAGGTTCCAGCCAGTGAAGCTACCGGTGCTGTAGGTGATTGCAGCATCCATATCGCCACCAAGCGTTTGATAGGTGACATAGCCAATCGCCGGAATCGACGAGACTGCGGTGACGAGGAAACCCTTATACATCGCACCCATGATGTTGGTTGCCCCAGATCCTTTGGCGCCCAGACGGACGAAAAATGTGCCTAGGATCGATGTCAGGATACAAATCCCGCCAACAACCAAAGGCAAGGACATCAGGTTGAGCAATGTTGCAGGCGCCATATCGGCAGGCATCAGCAACGCCAGCAATACCATCGTTGCACCAATGGTAACAACATAGGTTTCGAACAAGTCAGCGGCCATACCGGCGCAATCGCCAACGTTATCTCCCACGTTATCGGCGATGGTTGCTGGGTTGCGTGGATCGTCCTCAGGGATATTCGCCTCGACCTTGCCGACCAGATCAGCGCCAACGTCAGCAGCCTTGGTAAAGATACCGCCACCCAAACGTGCAAAGATCGAAATAAGCGACGCACCGAATGCGAGAGCCAGAAGGCCGTCGATAACCGCGCGGCTGTTCGGCAGGTTCATCGCCACTTCGGTCAAGTAATAAAAGAAACCAGCGATCGAAAGCAGAGCAAGGCCAGCGACAAGCATGCCGGTGATTGCGCCTGCGTTAAACGCCATCGTCAGGCCTTTTTGAAGGCTTTCGCTTGCCGCTTGTGCGGTGCGGACGTTGGCGCGAACCGAGATGTTCATCCCGATAAAACCAGTCGCGCCCGAGAGCACAGCGCCCAGCACAAAGCCGATGGCCGAAAGTGGCCCCAAGAACCAGCCGACCAAAATCGCAACAACCACGCCAACAAAGGCGATGGTGCGGTATTGGCGGGTCAAATAGGCGCCAGCGCCTTCCTGAATTGCGGCTGCGATTTCCTGCATCCGCGGCGTGCCAGCCGATGCAGCGAGCACCGAGCGGCTCGTGATAATTCCATAAAGTACGGCAACAAGCCCGCACAAAATGGCCATAATTGATAAAGACATAGACTGTCCCTTCCCCGTTATTTTGCTTGTTCTGTATTCGAACGCACCCGCCCCAAACGGGTGCAAGCCGGTTGCCTATAGGGTGGCTTTACAAGCACGGCAACCCTGATTCTGGCTCGATTTTGGCCTGAAAACTGGCCATTTCAGCGGGCTTCAGCCATGTTGGTAGCCAAGCGTTGCGGGCAGGGGGATTGGGGTTCCGGCGTCGGTGAGAGAAAGACCCGAACCGGAAGTGACATGGCCGACCGCTGTGGCGGGTATGGGTAGTTCCAGCGCAGGTGGCGCCGTAAAGAGCAATTGATAATCATCACCCCAGCTTGCGGCTTGTAATCGGCTGTCGATGCTGTCCCCGCGTTGCTGCCGATAGGGTGCTGATAGGGGAATGCTGGCCAGATCGATTGTGATTTTAACTTTGCTGGCAGCCGCCATACGTTCGGCATCAAGCAGCAATCCGTCAGACACGTCCATCATAGCGGTCACAAGCGAAGCTAAAGCTTTTCCCTCGGTCAATCGCGCGACCGGTCGGTGATAGGCAGACATCAGCGAGGTTGCGCCCTTCAGCCCGACCTCAGCCATTTCAAATCCGGCGAGGGCGTCGCCCAATGTTCCGGTGACATACGACACATCGCCGGGTTGCGCGCCCGACCGGGACGGCACAGGCATAAAGCTAGCCGCGCCAATCGCCGTAAGTCCCAAGGCGCGCTTGTCGCCCCGGTTCGACACGGTGTCACCGCCTAGCAATGGCACATCATAATGCGCTAGCGCCGCTTGCAGTCCAGTTGCAAAATGCCGGTCCCACGCATCGTCGCCAAGCATAAAGCCGAGCAATACCCCCAAAGGATGCGCGCCCTTTGCCGCGAGGTCGGATAGGTTAGCTGATACCAGCTTCCAAGCAACATCAGCGGCGTCGGCGGTAGGCAGCCAATGGATGTCCTCTGCCATCATATCATGCGTCAGGATCAGCGTTTCTGCGCCGAGAGCGATGATTGCGGCGTCGTCCAATAGGCCGCGTGCCGATGGGTCGGTGGCCATGTTGCGCATCAGGGCGATGAAGGTGGATTCTGAGGTCATTATAGAAACCGTTAGTGCTGAGCCTGTCGAAGCACGTCTTTCAACCCCGCGCTACACCTGAGAAGCGCCCTTCGACAAGCTAAGGGCTACGGTTTTGGTTCAGCCCCGCTTCTCCTTCGCCACCGCATCCAGCAAGCCATTAACAAACTTCGCATCCTTGGCGTCAAAAAACGCATGGGCAACGTCCATGTATTCATTGATAACGCTGCCCGTTGGCACATCGGCACGCGCTAAAATCTCATAGGTTCCAGCGCGCAGAATTTGCAGCATAGTTTTGTCGAGTCGGCCAATCTTCCACTGCTCGCCCAATTTGCTCTCAATCACACCGTCGATTTCTTCGCGTCGTGCATTCACACCGCTGACGACATCATCGAAAAAGCTGACCTCAGCATGCGCGATCTGTGCGTCTTCAATCTCTTCGCCCAGCCGGTGCAAGTGGAATTCATCAAGCAAACGGGCGAGGCTGATTTTTTCCATGTCCATTTGATACAGCGCCTGCACAGCGGCAAGGCGGGCGGCGGAACGGGTTTTGCTCATAATCTGACTTTCACGCTGGCGGCGTGCGCGGGCAGGCCTTCGGCATTAGCGAGTGTTACAGCGGCAGGGCCGATGGCTTTCAACGCTGCTTTGTTTAGGCCGATAAAACTCGTGCGCTTCATAAAATCGAGCACTGAAAGCCCAGAGGAAAACCGTGCGCGGCGGCCGGTTGGCAATACGTGGTTCGGCCCCGCAACATAATCGCCGACGGCTTCGGGCGTCAGGCGACCGAGAAACACCGATCCTGCATGGCGGATCATCCCGAACAATTTTTCGGCGCGCGCTGTATCGACGGCCAGCTCGACATGCTCCCCTGCGAGCCGGTTGACGAGGGGCATTGCCTCTTCGAGCGTTTTGGTGATGATTATTGCGCCGTTGGTATTCCAGCTTTCGGTCGCTACCTTGGACGTCGAAAGTGTCGCCAGCTGCGCATCCACGGCAGCGGCCACCGCATCGGCATAATCCGCATCATCAGTAAACAAGATCGACTGGCTGGTCGGATCATGTTCGGATTGGCTCAGCAGGTCCGCCGCGATCCATTCAGGTTTGTTCTTGGCGTCAGACACGACAATAATTTCGGATGGTCCCGCGACCATATCGATCCCGACGACGCCGTAAACTTGCCGTTTGGCCTCAGCGACCCAGGCGTTTCCGGGGCCGGTGATGACATCAACCGGCGCAATCCGTTCAGTACCATAAGCCAAAGCAGCCACAGCCTGTGCGCCACCCAGCCGCCAGATTTCATCGACACCCGCCAAATGCGCGGCGGCCATGACGGTCTGATTGATCTCGCCCTGCGGCGTTGGTGTGACCATGACCAGACGGCCCACGCCCGCGACTTTCGCCGGTATCGCGTTCATCAACAGTGACGAAGGATAGGCTGCACGGCCGCCGGGGACATAGATGCCCGCGGCGTCCACGGCATTCCAGCGCGCACCCAGACGCACGCCTTCTTCGTCGGTATAATCGCGGTCTTTGGGCAGCTGCGCCTTGTGATACGCTTTGATGCGGCTCGCGGCGAGCTTGAGCGCGTCGCGCAATTCGGGCGCTAACGCTTGATAGGCCGCTTTGCATTCCGCTGCTGAAATCTGCCAGCCTTGCTCGCTTAAATCGAAACCATCGAAGCGCTCGGTCAGTTCGAGCAACGCGACATCGCCTCGCGCACGGACATCGCGGATCGTTTGCGCAACGATCGTCGAGACGTCAGCATCGGCTTCGCGCCGCCCGTTGACGAGCGCGTCAAATTTTGCGTCGAAATCGGCTTGGGTGGCATCGAGCCTAAGCATTGACCGCGGCCCGGAATTTATCAACCAACGCCGCGACGCGGGGATCGGTTTTGAATGCTGCGCGGTTGGCCACCAATCGTGCGGACACCTCTGCGATTTTCTCAACCTCGACCAAGCCGTTTTCTTTCAGAGTCTGGCCCGATGAGACCAAATCAACGATCCGGCTCGATAGCCCCAACAGAGGCGCAATTTCCATCGCTCCGTTCAGCTTCACGCACTCGGCCTGCACACCGCGCGCCGCGAAATGCTTGCGCGTCAAATTAGGATATTTGGTCGCCACGCGCACATGGCTCCAGCTGCGCGGATCGTCCGTCGCGGCAAGTTCGGCAGGTTCCGCGACCGAAATCCGGCAGTGGCCGATTTTCAAGTCCACGGGGGCATAGAGCTCAGAATAATCGAACTCGTCCACCACATCCGAACCGACAATGCCAATCTGCGCTGCGCCGTGCGCGACAAAGGTTGCTACGTCAAAGGCGCGTACTCGGATGATCTGCACATCGAAGTCGTGAGTGTCGAACATCAATGCACGACTGTTTTTGTCAAAGAAGTCGGGGCTAGGTTCGATCCCTGCTGCGCGCATTAAGGGCAGCGCTTCATCGAGTATCCGTCCCTTGGGGATTGCAAAGATCAGTTTTCCAGCCATGATTGATGCGCGCCTTACGGGTGCATCGGCGAAAGGGCAATATGGCGGAACTATTCTCTGGACCAGCCGGGGGCGGATTGATGGACGATGCGCGGATCGAAAACGGCATACGCTGGCAGGCTGAACATTGCAGGCGGAATAATGCCCCAGTGACCGCACGGTTGATTGAGGCGCAGGTTCCGCTGATGAAAACCGATACTGCGGTGGGCCGCCGTATCGCCAATTGGCCGGGGCTGCCGCTTGAGGACGCAATGCCGTTGCGGCTGACTGGTGGGTTTCACCATTTGTTGCTAACCGGCGATGAGCAGCGATTGGAGCCGGTTTATCGCGGAGAGGTTACCGATCAGGGGGCAGTTGATGCCATAGTGACTGCAGTGGTAGCCGATCATGACGCGCGCCTGCTCCCTTGGCTCGACGGCCCGCCGCAAACCAATGAGGCGGGGCGTTCGGCCAGCTTTATGGCTGGACTGATGTGGTTGTCGGGGAGATTGGGTACGCGTTTCGAACTGAACGAAGTGGGTGCCAGCGCTGGCATCAACAGCATGATGGACCGCTATCATTATGATTTAGGAGGTGTGACCGCGGGGCCTGACGATTCGCCGATGCGGATTCAGCCAGAATGGCGCGGGCCTCCGCCGCCTGATAATCCGGTCGAGATTGTTGCCATCAAAGGCTGCGATCAGGCACCGATTGACCTGTCCGATCCGCAAGCGGCGCTGCGCGTCAAGAGCTATGTCTGGCCGGAAAATGCCGAGCGGATCGTGCGGATGGACGCGGCCATTGCGCTTGCCGCGCAGAAACGGCCTAATGTGGTTCAGGCCGATGCGCTTGACTGGGTGCTGGAACGGCTCGCTGCGCCGCAAGCCGAGGGCGTCACTCGCGTCATCCATCACAGCATCGTCTGGCAGTATATCCCGGCGGATAAACGCGCAGCGATTACAGCAGCGATTGAGGCGGCGGGCGTGAACGCCTCTCCAGCAAAACCACTTGCATGGATAATGCTGGAGACCAACCGCGAAACCTTCGCGCATGAATTAACCATTCGCTATTGGCCGGGGGGCGAAGAGTGGGCGCTGCTCGGACAGGCACAAGCGCATGGCGCATGGGTTGAGTGGTATGAAAGCGAAACCGAGTAGTTAACAATTCCTTAGGGCTGGCTGCTTTATTGCATCCATTATGGTGCAGAACTGCGCGAAAATTATGCGTGTATTATTATGCCTGGCAATAGCCAGCGCATGTTGCTTTTCTGCGCCCGCCGCCGCGCAAGAGTTGCTCGTCAACCGCAGCTTTGAAAGCGCGCTGACGCCAACGCCGGTCAACGGAAATAACTTTTACACGACCATTCCCAATTGGACGGTAATAAATGTGTCGCCCTCCACGCAAACCATTCCTTTCAATGTCATCCGGCCGCACGCGGGCTATGCCAATAATCCGACTGCAACGCCATCCGGAGGTGGTAGCCTATATCTTGATATCAATGGAGCATCTGGGACTATCCGGCAGTCTGTTACCGTTCCTTCGCAAGGTATGATCGATTTCAGCGGTTGGTTTTCAGTTAGAGATTTTGCCCAAGTGCTGACCGGACTAAATATCAACATTCGCAATTCTAGCAACGTCGTTGTTGCAACGACAAATACCAGCTTTGCCGCCGCAGACCCCATCGGTTTATGGAAACAGGCAACGGCATCCAATATTCCGATAGCCGCCGGGACGTACATTTTTGAAGTTACCATGCCGGATTATGCCAATTTCGATTTGGCGAGTTTTGTATTCAAACCATCGTTGGCAGTTAGCAAAACGAGTACGACCATTTCAGACGCGGTCAGTGCGGCAAATCCCAAATCGCTGCCTGGTGCGATTATGCAATACACGCTCGCAGCGACCAGCCCTGCGAGTTATAGCGTGACAGCAAACAGCATTATGCTGACGGATCAGACTCCGGCCAATATGGCATTTGTTGTAACCGATATTGGTGGAGCAGGCAGTGGTCCAGCAGCATTTACCGCTGGTTCTACGGGGCTTACATATACGTTTATCAGCCTTGCTAGCGCGACAGACGACATCGAATTTTCCAATAATAATGGGACAAGCTGGACCTACACGCCTGTCGCAAGTGCCAATGGAACCGACTCGGCTGTTACGACTATTCGTCTGCGACCCAAAGCCACAATGGCGGCAAGTTCGACCCTCTCCTTTCGGATACGCTACCGCGTTAATTGATATACTTGCCTCTTCGGGCGGTTTCAGCAAGCTGGGTTGCCAGCCAATACTGGATCGCCTTCGTCGTAGCATCGGGTGCCTCCCATAAAGAGAAATGCCCAGCATCAGGGATTCGGACGATAGTCGCATTAGGCACATATTCCTCGATCCCATCGAGCTGGCACGGCAGCAGCGCCGGGTCTTTCATGCCCCAGACAATCAACGTTGGGATGTGTAACTTAGGGAACGGCTTTTGCAGAAACTCTGTGGTCGTCACCACCTCGTCCATTGCGGGCACATCGGTAGGTGACGCGCGGTACCAGTTGAACATTGCAGTCAGCGCACCCGGCTGGCTCCATTCATCCATATAGGCTGCGCGCGCCTCCGCGCTGACAGCATCAGCGTCCAGATAGCGCATAAAGCTGTGGTCGAAAAACCAATCCAGCCCGTTTTCGGTTATGCGCCGTTCCAGCGCATCACCCCGAAAACTGCGGATATATTGCGCTGCTTGCCGCTGATCGAGATTCTCGATGATGGTCTTTTGGTAGATATACGGATGCGGCGCATTGGCGATGATCAACCGCTCGATCCGGTCGGGGCGGCTTAGTGCCGCCGCCCAACCAATCGCGCCACCCCAATCATGTGCGGCAAGGGTAAAGCATTCAATTTCCATCGCATCGGCCAGTGCGAACACATCGGCGGTTAGCAACGATATCCGATAATCGCTGACGTCCGCCGGTTTGGACGACCGCGCATAGCCGCGCTGGTCGGGCGCGATGCAGTAAAACCGTTCGGCAATGCCTGCCATCTGATGCGTCCATGTGCGGTGCGATTCGGGAAAGCCGTGGAGGAATATAATCGGCGGATTGGCCGGATCGCCCAAAGTCCACACATCGAGTTCGACGCCGGTGGAAAGCGGAACCCGCCGTTGTTCCATGCTCACGTGTCGCTCCGCGTCAGGGGCACTTCGGGGATGGGTATGAACTCGGCATCATCGCCGGGAACTTTGGGAAAACGGCGTGTTTTCCAATCGTCCTTGGCTTGATTGATCCGGTCACGCGATGAGCTGACGAAATTCCACCAGACATGGCGCTGCGTTTTGAACGCTTCACCGCCGAGCAGCATGACGCGGCAGTCGCTATCGGCGTGCAGCGTCATCGGCACGCCGGGTTCCAGCACATACAGGTTGTGAGTTTGCAACGCGTCTCCATCAAGGCTGGCTTGTCCCATCGCGACCAATACCGCGCGCTCATCCGCCTCGGCATCAATCGGGATTGTCGATCCGGCGCGCATGTTGATGTCGGCATAGATCGTCTCGGCATGTTGTGTGGTTGGCGCAGTGCGGCCCCATAGGCTGCCCATGATGATCGTCGCGGTGATGCCGTTGTCGTCAATTTTAGGCATATCGGCGGCGGCGACATGTTCGAATGCGGGGTCGATTTCTTCCATGCCATCGGGCAGCGCCAGCCAAGTTTGCATCCCCGATATGGGCGAGCCACTGGCGCGTTCTGGCGCTGGCGTGCGCTCACTATGCACGATGCCTTTGCCTGCGGTCATCAGGTTCAGCGCACCGGGGCGGATCGTGGCAAAAGTGCCCAGACTGTCGCGGTGGTCAATCGCGCCTTCGAACAAATAGGTGACGGTCGCCAAATTAATATGCGGATGCGGGCGCACGTCCATGCCAGCGCCAATGTCAAAATGCGCAGGGCCGAATTGATCGACAAAGATAAACGGACCCACCATCGTGCGCGGGCGCGAAGGGAGCGTGCGGCGGACCTCAAACATGCCGAGGTCGTGCGTGACGGGGGTGATGAGTTGCATGGTTATAGCCGCTCGTATTCGATAACAGTCTTTTCCGTGACGATATTGCCCGTATGTTTGATTTCGGCGCGCTCGATCAACATAACGCTGCACTCACCGCCAATCGCCTCAGGGCAGTGTTCGACGCCTTTTGGGATAATAATGAATTCCCCGGGGCCAACATCTATAGCGCCGTCGCGCAGATCAATGCGCATCAATCCGCTTAATACGAAGAACATCTCATTTTCATTCGCATGGTGATGCCAATCGAAACGTCCTTCGAACTTAGCGAGTTTCACTTGCGTGTCGTTGACATCGCCGACGATCTTGGGACTCCAATGGTCTGAGAAAAGCGAAAAGGCGTTTTCAAGGTTAACTTTGGCTATTGTCATTTCATCTCCCCTGACGCTGACGCTGACGCTTTGATCGCCAGCGCATGAACGCGCTGTCCGGGAATATCGCCGAGCGCCTGATTAACCATCCGTTGCCTCATCACACGATTAACCCCCGCAAAGGCCGCGCTTTCGATTTCGACGGTGAAGTGGCTTTCGCCCGAACCGTCGTCGCCGCTATGGCCGTGGTGCGATGCGCTGTCGTTTATCACGGCAAGGCGGGTGGGGAAGAAGGCGGCGGTCAGCAACGCTTCCATTTCTATGTGGATTGGTCCTTTGGTCATAAAATCACTATTCCCATATCGTGCTAGTTTCGCCAAGGCGAAATCATGTCCGCCCCGCGTAACCCCGATCGTTTCCACGGCCGCATGTATGGCTCGCGGCGGCCTTGCGCCTATCCGCAATGCGCCGAACGTGGGGAATTTCGCGCGCCCAACCCCTATGGCAAGGCGCCCGGTCCCAATGGCCCCGGCGACTATCAGTGGCTGTGCCTGACGCACGTCCGAGAATTCAATGCAGGCTATGATTGGTTCGCCGGAATGACAGCGGAGGAAATCGCGGCGGCGCAAAGTCCGACAAATGTTTGGCCAGGGGAAACGCGGGCTTTTCGAGCCAATGGCAATGTCGACATTCCGCCAAAATGGGCTGATTTTCACGACCCGCTCGACGCGATTTCGGCCCGGTTTAAGGCGCGCGTTGAGGAAGCGAAGCCAGCAATGGGGGCCAATGGGCAGCTGTTGTCGGGCGATGATTGCAAGGCGCTTTCGACATTGGGGCTGGGCCATGATGCGGATCGGCGCGCGGTGCGGTCGGCCTATTCGCGGCTGGTGCGGAAATATCATCCTGACCGCAATGGCGGCGATCGCAGCCATGAAAAAGCGTTGCAAGCGGTGATTGATGCCTATGCGCAGTTGCGGAAGAGTGCGGGGTTTGGGTGAGGTGAATAACGTATGTAATTAGACCGTTAGCCCTGAGCCTGTCGAAGGGCGTCCCTAAAGGTAGCGCTAGGCTGAGGGGCGTGGTTGACCTTCGGTCGCCTTCGGCTCGACAGGCTCAGCACTAACGGTTTATGTTTAACCGCACTTAACGAGTCAAAATTTGCGATGCCCTATCCGCCAAGCGTTCAACCGCTGCATCATGAATGTCCGGTGCCGAACAAATCAGTCCAAAGTCCTTTGGGTCGGGTTTATTATACAGAATCGGTTTTCCCAACGCGTTGGTGACCACTGCCCCTGCCTCTTGTGCAACCAGATGCGCGGCTGCGACATCCCATTCATGCCCCCAGCGTAATGTGGCAACTAGATCGGCGCGGTCGCACGCGACCATTGTCATCCGCATCGCGATGCTGTTGGGTTTCTCGACGACGATAAGATCGCGGTCCACCGCTGGCAAAGCGTCGGTCGGAACGCGCGAACCGGTAAAGTCTTTGCGGCTGCTGGCAGATAGCCGTTGGCCGTTGCAGGTGACGCCTTTGCCGGCATATGCGATCCAAGTTTTCCTCTGCGCGGGCGCTGCCATAATCGCAAAGATCGGCACGCCGTTTTTGACGAGTGCAACCGATACGCACCATCCGCTGCGTCCTCTGATGTAATCGCGCGTGCCGTCGATGGGATCGACAAGCCAAACCAAGTTCGCGCCAAGCCTTACTGGATCGTCAACGGTCTCTTCGGATAGCCAAGCTGCCTCTGGCAGGATCGCGGCAAATCGGTCCTTTAATAACGTATCGACTGCCAAATCAATTTCGCTAACCGGATTACCTTTGCTTTTCTCCCAAACTTTCGTGGCAGGCGCTGTGCCGTCGCGCCACTGGCTCATCGCTAGATCGGCGGCTTCCTGTGTCGTTGCGATAACGGCGGAGTAATCAGGCACCCGCGATCATCATCCCGTCGATGCGCAGCGTCGGCACGTTAGTGGAGCGGATGAATTGCAGATCATCAGCGGCACTTAACGCCGCAAACATATCAATCAAATTTCCGGCAATGGTGAATTCGGCGACCGGCCCTGTAATTTCGCCATTTTCGATGCGGAAACCGGCAGCGCCTCGGCTGTAGTCGCCGGTCACGGGATTGACGCCTTGGCCCGAAAGTTCGTGGATATACACGCCCTGTTTGATATCGCCGATCAACTCGGCGACGCTCACAGTTCCGCCTTCAAGATGCAGGTTCGACGGGCTCGTCCCCGGCGCACCGCTGACCCCGCGACTGGCATGGCCGGTGGGGGCAAGGCCCAATTGGCGGGCCGAGGCGCTTTCCATCAACCAACCGGTCAGCACGCCTTTGTCGATGATGACGCGCCGCGTGGCAGGCAGGCCTTCGCCGTCGAAATTACGGCTGGAAAGCCCGCGCACACGCAGCGGGTCATCGATGATCGAAAGCCCCGCGTTGAACAATTGTGCACCCAATTTATCGAGCAAGAAACTCGTTTTGCGTGCAATAGAAGAACCGCTAATCGAGCCTATCAAATGGCCGATCATGGACCCGCCGACGCGGGGATCGAACACGACGGGCATCGTCCCGCTTTTCAACGTTCCCGGATTTAGCCTGCGTACGGTGCGTTCGCCGGCGCGGCGGCCGATGTCAGCTGGTTGATTCAAGTCGGAAAGAAACCGCGCAGAGTGCCAGTCGTAATCGCGTTCTTTTGCGTCATCTTCGCCCGCGATGACGCTTGCCGAAATGCCATAGCCCGATGCGTGAGAGACACCGGCAAAGCCATCGCTGGTCGCCAAAGCAAAGATCGATTTGCCTGCGCTTGCGCCAGCGCCCTCGCTGTTGGTCACGCCTTTGACAGCGCGCGCAGCGTCTTCGCATGCCAAAGCGGCTTCACGCAACGATTGTGGGTTGGGGTCCAGCCCGTCATCGCTTTGCAGATCGGCAAACGGCCCCTTTACCAGCAGTTCAGCGGGCGCCAATCCGGCGAACTGGTCCTCTGGCGCTTCACGCGCCATATCCAGCGCGCGGTCCACCAGCTTTGCCAATATGTCGGGGTTCATGCTGGAAGAAGAGATCGTCGCCGACCGCTGCCCGATAAAAACGCGCAGCCCGATATCTTCGCCTTCGGACCGCACCACATCTTCCAATGCGCCCAGCCGCACCTGCACCTCTGTGGAGGCATCGCACGCGTAAACTGCATCGGCGGCATCGGCTCCGGCTTTTTTGGCCTGTTCGACAAGACGGGTGGCGCGGTCTAGCGCGGCTTCTGGAGTTAACATTTCCCCCGCTTAGGCGCGGGGCAGTTTTGCGTCAATTAGGGGATAATCCAAATAATCGCCATTAACAGCGTAGGCCCACCAATTGCACCGAGCCAAAGCAGGATCGCATCGCGCCGGAATTCCCCCTCAACGCCTGTTTCTTGACGCGCATCTATGGCTTTCCAGCGATGCTCAAGACGGCGGCACGGTAGAATCGCAAAGCCAACCAGAACCACAAGCAGGAAATAGGGCAATATAGACATTCCGCTGCTTTCCATCTGCGGTGATACTTCGAAAATCAGAAGCAGCGTGTAAACAACCAAAGCATAAGCGATGTGTGTGCTCATCCGTTTGCCAAAGCTGCTCGCTTCGCGGACGCGAGCGCCCGAATGCGCCTTTGATGCCATGTTAAGCTCTCCTCATTTCCCCGATGCAAAGATGTCACCAAGTGGCGCAGGAGTCAAAGGTCTTTACCAAAGCCTATGGCAGGCCGAGTAGCTTATGATTTTGCAGCGAAAGTCGCCATTTCGGACGCGCCATTGTCAATTCGATGGCAGAAGCGCGGTTTGCATCATTTGCCTCAATGCCGCCGCTATCCATAGGTTGCAGCAGGAAATTGGCGAAATCCCATTTCTCCAGCGTATCCAGGTTTGTGCCAACCTGTGGCCAAACCAGTTTTAATTCATCGCCTGTTTGCTGGACTACATTGCTTCCAGCCTTGGGGCTAATGCAAACCCAGTCGATACTTTTAAGTGTAGGCAAAGTGCCATTGCTTTCGATGGCAATTTCAAAGCCCGCCAAATGCAGTGCATCGACCAGTGCATTATCGACTTGCAGCATCGGCTCACCGCCGGTCAGAACGACATAGCGATACGCCATGCCTTCACCCCATAGAACCGCCACTTTCGCCGCCAGCGCCTCTGCGTCGTAACGGCCGCCATTCTCACCATCCATGCCGACAAAATCGGTGTCGCAGAATTGGCAGATCGCGGTGGCGCGATCTTCCTCACGCCCTGTCCACAAATTGCATCCGGTAAAGCGCAGGAACACCGCGCGCCGCCCCGCATGCACACCTTCGCCCTGTAACGTCAGGAAGATTTCTTTGACTGCATAGCTCATGCGTAAACTGTCGGGTCGGGCAGCCCTGCATCAGCAAAGCCCTTTGAGCGTAAGCGGCATGCGTCGCATTGCCCGCATGCTTTGTTGTCAGGCGTCGGATCGTAGCACGACCAACTCATCCCCGCATCAAGGCCCAGCCGCGCTGCCTCGGTAGCGATGTCGGCTTTGCTCATGTCCAGCAAAGGCGTGTGGATGGTGAAGCCCCCAACTCCATCTTTTGCGCCTTCAATTCCCGCCTTTGTCGCGAGGTTCGCCATCGCCTCAAACGCGGCAATGAATTCGGGGCGGCAATCGGGGTAGCCCGAATAATCCAGCGCATTGACGCCAATCCACAAATCGCGGGCCCCGCGTGCCTCGGCAAGGCCAAGGCAGAGCGACAGGAATATGGTGTTGCGCGCCGGAACATAGGTCACCGGAATTGCATCTGCCTCAACACCGTCTTTGGGCACGTCAATATCGGCGGTCAGTGCCGATCCACCAAAGCGGGTCAAGTCCAGCGGCAAAATGATATGCTCGACAGCGCCCAGATGCTTGGCAATCGCCGCGGCGGATTGCAGCTCGATCCGGTGGCGCTGATTATAATCGATGGTCAGCGCGATCAGATCATAGCCCGCCTCTCGCGCCAATCCGGCAACGACCATGGAGTCGAGGCCACCGGAGAGGAGAATAATGGCGGATTTTGCGGCGGATTTCGGTATATTGAGATTGTTCATTATTGTCATTTAACCGTTAGCCCTGAGCTTGTCGAAGGGCGTTTCGCAGTACCGATGGACGTGCTTCGACAGGCTCAGCACTAGCGGTACAAAAAATCGATTTTCCTAAATGGGAGCAAAATGCCAACAAAGAGAGGAAAATGGTGCACCCGGAGCGATTCGAACGCCCGGCCCTCAGATTCGTAGTCTGATGCTCTATCCAGCTGAGCTACGGGTGCACGGTGTCGCGCTATTAGGTGCGCGTCCTAGGATTCGCAACCCCTATTTTGCGTTCAAAGCTGCCTGCGCGGCGGCAAGTCTTGCGATGGGCACGCGATAGGGAGAGGCCGAGACATAATCTAACCCGGTCTTCTCGCAGAATTCAATCGAGGCCGGATCGCCGCCGTGTTCACCGCAAATGCCGAGTTTGATGTCGGGGCGAGTCGCACGGCCTTTGTTGGTGGCGATTTCGATCAGCTGGCCGACGCCTTCGATGTCGAGCGAGACAAACGGGTCGCGGGCATAGATGCCTTTATCGACATAGTGCGTCAGGAAGCGTGCCGCATCGTCGCGCGATACGCCCAAGGTTGTCTGCGTCAGGTCGTTGGTGCCAAAGCTGAAAAACGCGCCGACTTCGGCGATTTCATCGGCCATTAGGCAGGCGCGGGGCAGCTCTATCATCGTGCCGACGAGATATTCGATGCGCTTGCCCTGTTCGGCAAAGACCGCCTCGGCGGCTTGATCGACAACCTCTTTCATCAGCTCCAGCTCGCGGCGTGTGCCGACCAATGGGATCATGATTTCGGGAACAGGAGCTACGGCCAGCGAACACGCCGCCTCAAATATGGCGCGCGCCTGCATCTCGTAGATTTCGGGATAAGTCACGCCCAGCCGGCACCCGCGATGGCCCAGCATCGGGTTGAACTCATGCAACTCGCTGGCGCGCTGTTTCAGCGTTTCGATGCCAACACCAGCCGCCGCTGCAACCTCGGCAAATTCGCTTTCCTGATGCGGCAAAAATTCGTGGAGCGGCGGATCGAGCAAGCGGATGGTGACGGGAAGGCCCGCCATCACCTCAAAAATGCCGATAAAGTCCGCGCGCTGTTCGGGCAGCAACCGGTCAAGCGCAACGCGGCGGCCTTTTTCATCGTCGGCAAGAATCATCTGGCGCACTGCGGTAATCCGCGCGGCGTCGAAAAACATATGTTCGGTGCGGCAAAGCCCGATGCCCTCTGCGCCAAAATCACGCGCGACCTGTGCGTCGTGCGGGGTTTCGGCGTTGGCGCGGACTTTCATCCGGCGGCCTGCATCGGCCCAGACCATCAACGTGCCAAAATCGCCGACCAGTTCGGGTTGCAAAGTCGGCACAGCGCCTGCCATCACTTCGCCGGTTGAACCGTCGATGGTGATGATCTCACCTTCCTTAAACTCGCGGCCAGATACGCGCAGCACGCGTGCCGATAAATCGATGGACAGGCTGCCTGCGCCCGACACACAAGGCCGCCCCATGCCGCGTGCGACGACGGCGGCGTGCGATGTCATCCCGCCGCGTGCCGTCAGGATGCCGGTGGCGGCGTGCATGCCGTGAATGTCTTCTGGCGATGTTTCGGTGCGGACCAAAATCACGCTCTCGCCCATGTCGTTGCGGCGTTCGGCGGTGTCGGCGTCAAAGACGATTTGGCCGGAGGCGGCTCCCGGCGACGCAGGCAGACCCTTGGTCAGCACATCACGCGGGGCATCGGGATCAAGCGTCGGATGTAGCAATTGATCGAGCGCCATCGGATCGACACGGCACACCGCCTCGTCCTGCGCAATCAAGCCCTCGGCAGCCATATCGACAGCGATTTTCAGCGCGGCTTTGGCGGTGCGCTTGCCAGACCGCGTTTGCAGCATCCACAATTGGCCGCGTTCGACGGTGAATTCGATGTCCTGCATATCGCGGTAATGGCGTTCGAGGATGTCGAATACGCGCGCCAGCTCAGCATAAGCATCGGGCATGGCCTCTTCCATGCTCAGCGGTTTTGCCCCTGCGGTTTCGCGCGCTGTCTTGGTCAGATATTGCGGTGTGCGGATGCCCGCGACCACATCTTCGCCCTGCGCGTTGATCAGATATTCGCCGTAATAGGCATTCTCGCCGGTCGCTGGATCGCGGGTGAAGGCAACGCCGGTGGCCGATGTATCGCCCATATTGCCGAACACCATCGCCTGCACATTGACGGCAGTTCCCCAATCGCCGGGGATGGAATTCAGGCGGCGATAGACTTTGGCGCGGTCTGATTCCCAGCTGGAAAAAACGGCGCCGACGGCGCCCCATAGTTGCTCATGCACGTCCTGCGGAAATGGCTTGCCCCATTCGGCGGCAACAAGTTTTTTGTATTCGCCAACCAGTGCGCGCAAATCATCGGCGGATAGTTCTGTATCAAGGAAATAGCCTTGGTCTTCCTTGGCAATCTCCAGCGCGTCTTCGAACGCGTGGTGGTTCAGGCCGAGCACAACATCGGCGTACATCTGGATAAAGCGGCGATAGCTATCCCACGCAAAACGGGCGTCGCCAGAGGATGCGGTAAGGCCTTCGACGGTTTGGTCGTTCAGGCCAAGATTCAGGACGGTGTCCATCATGCCGGGCATAGAGACGCGCGCGCCGGATCGGACGGAGACGAGCAGGGGGTTGGCTGGGTCGCCAAAACTGCGGTCGGTGGTGGATTGGATATGCGCGATGCCAGCGGCGACTTGGTCGCTCAGGCCATCGGGGAAAGCCTCGCCGTTTGCGTAATAGGCGGTGCAGACTTCGGTAGTGATCGTAAAGCCAGGAGGGACAGGCAGGCCAATCGCCGCCATCCCATCAAGGTTCGCGCCTTTGCCGCCGAGCAGGTTTTTGGAAAGCCCGCTACCATCTGAAACGCCGCCGCCGAAACGGTACACATATTGGGTCATTGATTTTTCACCTGAACGCTTGGGCGATTTGGGAAGGGAAGAGTAATTTCACACGAAGACACGAAGAAGATTTTGTTCGGCGAAGCCATTTTATATGTGCACCGTCGCCGCAACTCGAAAGGTGACGGTGATGGAATGCACTACGCGCTTTTCCTTCTTTGTGTCTTCGTGCCTTCGTGTGAGTCATATGTCCCTATCCATCTGGCGCAGTGGCTGCGTTTGGAACGCTACCCCTCAATCCTCGAAAAATCCGCAACTTGGCAAACTGCGTCACGGAACCTTGTCAGCAATCCCACCCTAAACGCCCGTTTTTCCGGGTCTGGATCATTCACCATTACGCCGTCAAAAAACGCGTCAATGGGTGTGCGCAGACTGGCAAGCGCCGCCATTGCGTCTTCGAACTGTTCGGCTTCGATGGCCGATGCGGCGAGCGGTTCGGCGGTGTTGAGGGCGTTGAGTAACTGCACCTCGGCCGGGGACTGTCCCTTCTTGGGGACTGTCCCGTTGGATGCGCTGTCCTCAACCGCTCCGCCGGGGACAGTCCACGGCGCTTCTCTTGGGACAGTCCCCTTCGCATCACCCGACGATTTCAGTATATTCGCCGCCCGTTTATACCCAGCCAACAAATCCGCCCCCTCTTGGGTCGCGACAAAAGCCTGCAAAGCCTTCACCCGCGCCAACAAGCGGACCAGATCGTCCTCACCACCAAGCGCAAACACCGCGTCGATCAGATCATGCCGAACGCCAGCCTCGCGCTGCTGGACTTTGAGGCGGTCGGCGAAAAAGTCGAGGAGATCATGCCGGGCTGACGTCCGTTCGATTTCTCCGCCTGTCGATTTTCTGGCAAACCTGAAGGCAGCTGACAATGGCAAGCGAAGGTCGTTCGATACAATAGTTGCGATGACGCCCAAGACAGCACGCCGGAGTGCGAAAGGATCTTTAGAGCCTGTTGGGGCCATATCGTGCGCAAAAAAGGCTGAGAGCGTATCCAACTTATCCGCCAAACTCACCGCCACCGTTACCGGCGCGGTCGGCACATCGTCGCCTTGGCCGACGGGTTTGTAATGGTCGCGGACGGCGTCGGCAACGGCATCGGGTTCGCCTTGGGCGCGGGCGTAATATCCGCCCATGATGCCTTGCAGTTCGGGGAATTCGCCGACCATGCCGGTGACGAGGTCGGCTTTGCACAGGCGCGCTGCGCGTTCGGCTTGGGCTGCGAGGTCGGCTTTCTCTTCAACCGTTAGCCCTGAGCCTGTCGAAGGG
>JANMGR010000194.1:0-3114 GCA_031374785.1 Sphingomonadales bacterium
CTTTGCGCGCCCCGCTAGCCAGTATTTCTGGCCGCGTTCGCCGTGGAGCAATTGTTGCCCCAATACGCTTTCGCCTTGGCGGAATGCCATCGCCTTAAACGACGCACCATCATCGCCAGAAACAATCGCGCGGACATGGTCTTTGCCAACGATATCGCATTTGACGACGCGCACCGGGCCAGTGACAACGCGAGGCCCGGGCCAGCCGGTGCCATAGGGGCCAGCGGTTTCGATAGCGTCGATGAAATTGGGTTGCAGGCCGCGCGGGGTGAGCACTGCGTCAACCAACAACGCTTTGCTGGCAGACGCGCGGGCAACATCGTTCGCCAGCCGTTCGTCGAGCCATTCGCCAAGTGCATCAACTTTATCGGCGTCTATGGTCAGGCCAGCGGCCATCGCGTGGCCTCCGCCTGCAACGAGCAACCCTGCCTCGCGGGCTGCGATGATCGCGGCACCCAAATCAACGCCGCTGATCGACCGGCCCGATCCTTTGCCTGTGCCGTCCGCATCCAGCGCGATGACGATGGCTGGCTTTCCGGCCTTTTCTTTTAATCGCCCCGCAACAATGCCGATGACGCCGGGATGCCAGCCTTGACCTGCGACGATGGCGACCGCGCGATTGTGCTGTCCGGCAAGCAAGGCCTCAGCTTGTTCTTGCACATCGCCCTCAATCACGCGGCGTTCGTCGTTTAGCTGGTCCAGTTCCTGCGCGATCATCCGCGCTTCTTCGGGGTCTTCGGTAATCAGCAAGCGCACGCCAAGATCGGATTTACCTACGCGGCCACCGGCATTGATCCGCGGGCCAAGCGCAAAGCCCAGGTCAGAACATATTGGCGCGCGGGTAAGCCGTGCAGCAGCGGCAAGTGCATTCAGCCCGACATTGCGCCTACCCGCCATGACTTTCAGCCCTTGGGCCACAAACGCGCGATTGAGGCCTTTTAGCTGCGCAACATCGGCGACGGTGCCAAGCGCGACAATATCGAGCAGGGCCATAAGGTTCGGTTCGGTTCGCTCGGCAAAATAGCCACGCCCACGCAACACGCGGATGATTGCGGCACCCAACAGGAACGCGACGCCGACTGCCGCGAGATGCCCGTGCGTAGCGCCCTCATCGCTTTCGTCCAATCGGTTGGGGTTCACTAGCGCAAAGGCTTTGGGCAGTTCGATGCCGCATTTATGGTGATCGACGACGATGACTTCGATGCCAGCGGCTTTCGCCTCGGCCAGCGCTTCATACGCCATTGCCCCGCAATCGACGGTGACGATCAGCTTATTCCCCGCTTCGCCCAGCCGCACCAAAGCGTCGCCCGATGGGCCATAGCCTTCGAGCAAGCGGTCGGGGATGTAATAGCCAGCGGGCAGCCCGAGATCGCGCAACAGGCGGATCAGCAATGCGGCGCTGGTCGCACCATCAACGTCGTAATCGCCATAGACGGTGACGACTTCGCCCGATTGCACCGCGTCGGATAGCCGCTGTGCAGCGCGGTCCATATCTTGGAATACCGACGGATCGGGCATGAAACCGCGGATACTGGGGTTGCGGTGGCGGTCCAGGTCATCGCGTGCGACGCCGCGTGCCAGCAACAATTGCGTGACCAGATCGTCGGGTGCGAAATTGGGATCGCGTGCGTCAGCTGCTCCCCCGCGCCATTGCCATTCTTGGCCAAGGATCGATGTCGGAATGTTCAGCAGCGACGGCATTACTGCAATGTGACCCGATCATCCGATCCGTCGTGCCGCCCGAAAAACTCCATCAGCTGAATAATCAGTTCTGACCGGAGGCTAAGTCCGCGTGCTTCCAATAGCGCTTGTTTGGCGGCGGTATCAAAGGGCGCAATTTGGGCGATGGCGTTGACGAGCGAGAAATCGTCGAGCTGGCTGACCGAGTTCCAGTCTACGGCATAGCCCTGACTATCGGCAAAGCGCCGCGATTCCATCTCCAGCGCGGCGCGTTCGGCAATGGACAGCACTTCGCCCAATTCGTCCTCTTCCCACAATTCGGCCTCGGCTTGGCGGAACGGGGTTTTGACGTCGAGTTCGGTTGCGATGGTGAACCTTTGCAGCCCTTGAAGCACAATGTTGTAACGCCCGTCCTCCAGCGCCTCTACATCCTCGATCCGGCCAAGGCAGCCGATGGCGAACAAATCCGGGCGTTTTCCGTCGCCGCTGGGCTGGATCACTCCGATCAACCGGTCACGCGCCAGCGAATCCCCGATCAATGAACGATATCTCGGCTCAAAAATATGCAACGGCAATTGCATACCAGGCAATAGAATTGCGCCCGCAATGGGGAACAGCGAGATGCGCTTTATGGTCATCCGAATAGGATCGCAGACAGCTTGCGCCGTGTCGCCGCGACCCAAGGGTCTTCCAGCCCGATCACGCCGAATATCTCCAACAGCCTCGTTCGTGCCATGCCTTCGTTCCAATCGCGCTCTGCTTCGATGATGGCCAGCAATGCCTCGGCTGCACCGTCACGGTCGCCCGCTGCCATCAAGGCATTGGCGAGATCAAAGCGGGCGGTGTGGTCACCCGGGCTGCTCTCGACAGCTAAACGCAGCGCAGCCAATTCCTCGGGGTCACGCGCTTCGGCGGCAATTGCGAGCATGATGCCGACCTTTTCCAGCGCGGTGTTCGCCTTCATATCATCCGGCAGGCTGCCGAATATAGCGGCGGCTTCGCCCTTGCGGTCAAGCGCCATTAAGGCCTGCAGCATTCCTGAAAGCGCATCGGCATTTTCAGCGTCCAAGGCAAGCACATCGGTGAAGATCGCATAGGCCTCTTCCCCAGCATTCTCTGCCAAGGCCGCAGAGCCTGCATCGACCATAGCCGCAAAATCAGGACCATCCTCAACCGCGTTACCCAGCTCGACAGGAAATTTTTCGAGCAGCTGATCCAGCATCGCTGCAAGCTGTGACTCGGTGCGGGCATTGGTCAAGTCCGCAACGGGCTGCCCCTGAAACAAGGCATAGACCGTCGGGATAGACCGCACCTGAAACTGCCCGGCGATGAACGCATTGGCATCAACATCAACCTTGGCCAAAACCACGCACCGGTCCGCATAGTCTGCGCAGACTTTTTCCAGCACAGGTGTCAACTGTTTGCACGGCCCGC
>JANMGR010000040.1:0-20775 GCA_031374785.1 Sphingomonadales bacterium
CGCTGGTCCGGTCTAGGTTGAGATAATCCAGCCCGACATTGTTGAGGAAGCCGAGCCGTTCGTTGATTTCTTTTAGGATCGCTTTGGCGATCTGGCTTTGTGTGGGGGTGAGTTTTTCGTCGACGCTGCTAAACCAAGCCAGCGCATCGGCAACACTCATCCGTGTCGGGCCAGCGATGTCTGTCCCTGCGATTTTGACGCTGAGGGCCTCTGGCTTCAGCCGCGCGCCGTGGCAAGTCTCACACGGTTGCGAGGTTTGATATTTGTTCAGCTCTTCCCGCATCCACGCGCTATCGGTTTGCAGCAAACGGCGGTTGAGGTTGCCGATGACGCCCTCAAACGCTTTGCGCACCGTATATTCCTTGCGCCCGTCTTTGAAGGTCAGCTCGACTGGCATGCCGCCGGTGCCGTGCAGGATGATGAGTTTTTGGTCAGGCAGCAGGTCTTGCCACGGGGTATCGAGGTTAAAGTCATAGGCTTTGGCCAGGCTGGTCAGCACCTGCATGTAATAAGGCGAGGGCGGATTCGATTTCGCCCAAGGCACGACCGCGCCTTTTTTTAGCGTTAGCGCCTCGTTTGGCACGACCAGCTGCGGGTCGAACTCCAGCCGTTCACCCAGCCCGTCGCAATCAGGGCAGGCGCCTTGCGGAGCGTTGAAAGAGAACAATCGCGGCGCGATTTCGGCGATGGTGAAGCCCGAAACGGGACAGGCGAATTTTTCGCTAAATACGATGCGGTTGGGGGCAAGGCCGGTGCCTTTCATCGCGCCACCGGTGACGTTTTTGCCTGGTGCGTCCCCCTCCACCGTTAGTGCTGAGCTTGTCAAAGTACGGTTTGCGCGCCCCTCCCGTGCTTCGACAGGCTCAGCACTAACGATGTTTTGTGGCGTAAAGGTTGCACGTGCCTCCGCAACACCACTGGTCGCGCTCATCGCCTCCGCAACTGTCCCATCGGCCAGATCGACGAACGCCAAGCCATCCGCCAGTTTCAACGCTTGTTCAAAACTCTCGGCCAGACGCTGCTGGATATCGCCCTTTACGACGATGCGATCCACCACAACCTCGATGTCATGCTTATACTTCTTATCCAGCACCGGTGCTTCATCAATCGCGTAAAATTCGCCGTCGATGCGCACGCGGGTGAAGCCGTCTTTTTGCCACTGCAGCAACTCTTTACGGTATTCGCCTTTGCGGCCCTGAACGACCGGCGCGAGCAGAAAAGCCCGCGTGCCCTCTGGCAGAGCCATCACGCGGTCCACCATCTGCGTCACCGTCTGCGCAGTAATCGGCAAGCCAGTTGCAGGCGAATAAGGCACACCGACGCGCGCCCATAACAGCCGCATATAATCATAGATTTCGGTGACTGTCGCAACGGTGGAACGCGGATTGCGGCTGGTGGTTTTCTGCTCGATGCTGATCGCAGGACTCAACCCCTCGATATGTTCAACATCGGGTTTCTGCATCATTTCAAGGAACTGCCGCGCATAGGCCGACAGCGATTCCACATAGCGCCGTTGCCCCTCGGCATAGATTGTGTCGAACGCCAGCGACGATTTGCCACTGCCCGACAGGCCAGTAATCACGATCAGCTGATCGCGCGGCAGATCGATATCGATCCCTTTAAGATTATGCTCGCGCGCACCGCGCACTTTAATGTGGGTTAAGGACATGACAGGGAGACTTGTTCCATATTTGTTCAGTGCGCGCAAGGTTTGCGGTGTTTGAAAATAGGTGGCAACAACTATGCAGTATTGCAAGCGGCGTTATTGCGTGATGTCCGTCACACTAATTTGTTTTGATCTGTGCAATCTCGACGCAGGATACACATGACGGAGAAACGCTATGCAATATTCAGCATCTAGCTCTACGAAGCCACAGGTAAGAACGCAACTAAGCCCTGCTTACAATCGGCTGTTCGGTCTAACGACAGCGGCCGTTTTGCTTGCTGCGATTCCAGCCACTCCTTTACAGGCGCAAGAAGATGAGCCAGCAGAACAGGCAAAGGATGACGACTGGAAAAAACAGATATCTGACCTGACTACTAAGCTTGAAGCCCTACGTAATAAACCAGCGGATAGCCTAAAGGATGGTGCGGGCGCAATGGAAGCGACAATATTGTCAAGCGAAGCGCTGAACGCCGCAGCCAGAGATATTGCTTTAGACATAAGCCAACGTGGCGAAAAAAATCCGGCTGACACAAATAGCAATGCCACTCAAAAGCCCGTAGTCATAATGTCCGGTGGTGCGCTGCCAGATATGGACGCATATCTGGCACTGTCGATTGAGATCGATGGACTCAAAAACTTACTGAACGCTCATCAAGGCACAGCAGATAATAGAGTGACTATTATGGGTGCCTTGCCGATCGCAGGCATCGGCGAAGTGTTGTCACTGTTGAGTAGCCTGTTACGATCCGAAACTGAAATCTCTGATCTTCCAGGATCAGAGCTTGACGCCAATGCCCTAGGAATGGCTGTAGCCAGCGCGCTGGTGGACAAAAAAGTAGGCGTAACCCTTTCAAACAGAATTCTGTTTACCGATTGGAGAAGCGACCCGAACACAAGCACACTCATTGGTGAATTGTCGGAGCTAGCGTCACTCGCGGACAATATCCGAACCGGGGCAAAACAAAGCGATGAGCAAAAGGCAGTGCTGAAGCGTTACGACGATTTCATCGTCCGTATCCAGACGCCTGTGGATGGCAAAGTACCTCTACTGACTGCATTACGCGCGGCAAAGTTCACGACCGCAGCTCAGACTCACAATATTTTGGAGCTGAAGGTCGAAAAAGTTGGTGGCACATTGCTTAAGCGCAAAAACCTTGCAGTAGCGCTTGGTGCGTCTTCGTTAGGTATTACAGGCGGTTCGGTGGTTAGCTATTCGCTCACAGATAAAGATGGGGTGGTTCAAGCTGCGGGATTACTGCACTGCGGGACCACCCTCACCAACTTCAAAAAAGTCCATCAACGTCATAAAATCGTCGGTAAATGTAACTCACGGAAACCCTTAGCCGCTGAAGCCGGGAAGGGGTGATACAGGGTTGACGGACAGAGGTGCCACTGTCCATTATGATTGCCGTGCAAAAGGGTCATGTATTTGCAGCCGTATTGGCTTTTGTGGGACTAATCGGGTCACCCGCCATCGCCCAATCGGATATCATATTCGCACCTGGCACGGGGTCTGGCGAGCCTGCGCAAGTCGGTCCTTTGCCTCGGCCCATCCCTGTTTTGTACGTACCGCTGTCTTGCGCCGATTTTGCCTCGGCGCGGGAGCGGATTGAGGCGGTTTACCGGCCCTTTGACGCGCCCATCGCAGCGCCGGAACTGGGCGAGGCGGTCGCCGCCACTCCCACTGCTACCACCATCGCCACTCCCCCCAACCTGCTCGACAAAACTCTGCTCGATACCGCGCTCGACAGCTATAACCGCAACATCTGCGTTAAAAGCGAAGGCCGCAGCTTTGGCCCTTCCAAAATCGTCATTATTGATTTCGCCAAGTCTTCGTCACAGCCGCGGTTATATGCGGTGGATTTGGTGAGCGGGCAGGGGTTGGATACGCCGGTTCTTGTCGCGCACGGGGTGGGGTCTGACCGCGATGATGATGGCATCGCTGAACGGTTTAGCAATGTTTACAATAGCCTAGCGTCTTCTCTGGGCGCAGCGCGTGGGGGCGAGTTGTATACCGGGATCAACGGGCTTTCGCTGCGGCTCGACGGGCTGGACCCGAGCAACAGTGCGATGCGAGTGCGCGATATTGTCGCGCACAGTTACCCACCCGAGCGGCGCCGTTACTTTAACGCAAGCCTAGTGCAAGTGCGCGGCGGAAAGCCGGGGATGAGCGAGGGCTGTTTCGTGGTTGCCCCGCATTTGCGTGAATGGCTGTTCGGGATTTTGCGCGATGGCGGGTTTTTGTTTGCAGGGCTTGGCGGGGATCGGGCGAAAGAGATGCCGGTTAATACGCCCCGAACCGAAGCGATTATTGGCGAAGTGGTGTTTGTGCCGGGGACTGGGGGGTAGGGCTGAGGACTTGCTCTCTAGGTTCCGTTCACATCGTCAAAACTAACTCTCTCGTCACCCCGTGCTTGACACGGGGTTCGGCTTTTTAATCACGCTTGCGTTCGCAAAATAGCCTAGCCCCGTGTCAAGCACGGGGCGACGAGGGTTTTGTAATAGATATTATCTTGCGGCTAAATTCTCGTGCTATCCCAACAACCTAACCGCCATCGCGCGCACCTCGTCGGCCATATCGGGGCGTACCAAAGCCACCGCTAAATTGGCCTCAAGATAGCCGATCTTTGACCCGCAATCGTAACGCGCGCCGTCAAAGGTTACTGCGTGGAAAGGCTGGCTGCCAATCATCTGCGCCATCGCATCGGTCAGCTGGATTTCCCCGCCCGCGCCTTTTTCTTGGTCGGCCAGAACGTGCATGACTTCAGGTTGCAAGATATAGCGGCCTGAAATAATCAGGTTCGACGGGGCGGCGTCAACTGCCGGTTTTTCGACCAGCCCGCGCACCTCGGTTAGCTTGCCTTGCCCTGCGCCGGGATCGATTACACCATAGCTGGAAACCTGTTCGTGCGGCACTTCAAGCACGCTCAGCAAATTTCCACCGACGCGGTTATATTCGGCGACCATCTGCGCCATACAGCCCGGGCTGCCGTGCATGAATTCATCGGGTAGAAAGATTGCGAACGGCTCATCGCCCACAATATCGCGCGCGCACCAGATGGCGTGGCCAAGGCCCATTGGCTCTTGCTGCCGAACATAGGCGCAGTTGCCGGGGCCGAGCCGCGTTGGGGCCAAAACTGATATGTCTTTGCCGCGATCGAGCATTGTGCGTTCCAGCTCGAAGGCGATGTCGAAATGGTCCTCGATCGCACTTTTGCCGCGCCCGGTCACAAAGATCATCTGCTCGATCCCCGCCTCGCGTGCCTCATCAACCGCATATTGGATCAGCGGGCTGTCGACGACGGGCAGCATTTCTTTGGGGATCGCTTTGGTCGCAGGAAGAAAACGTGTGCCAAGCCCTGCGACGGGGAACACAGCTTTGCGGATAGGTTTATGCGTCATGTATTGTGCCATAATGGAACATGGTTAATTGTCTATGACAGCAACCGCGCAGAAAAGTTCTTTTTCAGTTTGGCGAGTTTAGGCGGGATAACTGCGAGGCAATAGGGGTTGCGCTGTCCTTCGCCAGACCAATATTCCTGATGATAATCCTCCGCCGGATACCAGATCGCGGACGCTTCGATGCTCGTCACAATCGGTGCGGGCCAATCGGGCTGAGCGCGGGTTATGCCTTCCGCTGCCTCGGCGCGTTGCGCGTCGTCCAGCGGGAAAATGGCGGAGCGATATTGCGTGCCTACGTCACCGCCTTGCCGGTTCAACTGCGTTGGATCATGTGTTGCAAAGAAAATGTCGAGCAGATCGGCGTAGCTGATAACGCTTTCGTCAAAAGTGATGCGGATCGCCTCGGCATGGCCGGTGTCGCCGCCGCACACCTGTTTATAGGTCGGGTCGATGACATGACCGCCGAGATAGCCGCTTTTGACGCCAGACACGCCTTGCAACTGGCCAAACACCGCCTCGGTGCACCAGAAACATCCACCTGCGAAAATTGCTTCAGCCATTTTTGATCCTTATGCAGACGCAGCCTTTGCCGCTTCACGTTTATCTTCACGGCCGCGCACGACCAGAAGATACATGGCGGGCGTAACGATGCGCGACAAGAGGGTGGACGAAATAAGTCCGCCGATCAGGACGATGGCGAGCGGTCCGTAAAGGCTGCCGCCGAACAAAGCGAGCGGCAGAAGCCCGCCGATGGCGGTGACCGAGGTAAGCAATACCGGCAAGAAGCGCACTTCGCCCGCTTGTTCAATCGCCTCGCGCAGGCCCAGCCCACGTTCGCGTAGCTGGCTGGTGAAATCGACTAATAGGATAGAGTTTTTGATCTCGATCCCGATCAAAGCGACAAAGCCGATGACCGCAAGGAACGACAGGTTATTGCCGGTCATTAACAAGGCAATCAGTCCGCCGAAGGTGCCAAGCGGGATGACGCCCGCGACCACCAAAGCTTCACGGAACTCCCCGAATTCAGCGACAAGGATGCCGAAGATGATGAACAACGCTATCAGCACGATGGGGCCAAAGCCGCTGAATGTTTCGCGTACTTTTTCCGCCTCGCCGCCCACGCGGATCGAATAGCCTGCGGGCAGTTTTAGCTTATTCAGCCTAGATTGTGCATCGTTTGCCACTTTGCCGGTGACCGCGCCGGGCTTTAACTGGGCGGAGATTTCGACAACACGTTCCAGATTGCGGCGTTTGATTAGCGGCGGGACCGATACCAGCTGCGGATCGGTGATTTCAGACAGCGACACCGCCGCGCCGCAGCGCGTTGGCACAAAGAACGAATCGAGCGCAGATACCGGCTGGTTATTGTCCAGCGGCAGACGGACGGTGACAGGATAGCTATCGCCCTCGCTATCACGGAACTGCCCGGCGCGTTCACCTGATAAGGCAAGGCGGATTGTGCGGCGCGGCGACCCGGCGGGGATATCGAGCAAAGCCGCCTTTGCATCATCGATCCGCATATCCAGATCAATCCGGTCTGTAGCCACAGGGTTCACCACGTCGCGTGTGCCGGGGGTATCGTGCAGGATTTTCTGCATCTTGGCGGCGAGCTGCTTCAGCACCGACAGCTCTGGCCCGACCACGCGGAACTCGATGGGAGCATTGATTGGCGCGCCGTTTTGAAACAGCACCAGCTTGATCCGCGCGCCGCTGATCCCGTCAAACTGTTTGCGCAACCGGTCGACCATCCGGTTGCTCTCCTCGCCGCGCCACTTGTCCATAATCGCCAGAACTTCGCCCGATGTGCTGGTTTCGGCGCTGTCAAAGACGTTGTAGAAAACTGACGGATTGTGCCGCCCGACATTTTCAGCGCGGATTTTGATCGTCGGTTCCTTCGCCAATATGTCGGCAACCTGGCGGACGATGCGGCCTGTGCCGTCAAGGCTGGTCCCCTGTTCAGCATCAATCTGCACGCGGAAATAGCTGGCATCAGCGTTGGGAAACAGGCCAAAACCAAGCGCGGGAACGAGCGCGAAGGCCGAAAGCGTCAGCGCCAGCGCGCCCCAGACAAAGCGGCGCGGCATTTCTAGTGCCTTATGCAAAATCGGGCGATAGAAATGGTCGATGTTGCGCATCAACCAGCGGAGCACCGGATTGCCATGTTCATCGGCATCGCGCTTTAATAACCGGCTGGCGAGGAACGGGATGATCGTCAGCGAGATGATCAGCGAGGCGACCACGGTAAAGATAATAGTCGAGATAAAGCTTTGTGTAAATTTCCCGGCACCCTCTGGCAGGAATAGCATCGGGAAAAAGGCGAAAACCAATACGCCGGTGGAACCGAGCACTGCGACGCGGATTTCTTTGGTTCCGTCAATTGCGGCCTGAATGCGATCTTTACCCATTCGTAGATGCCGCGCGATGTTTTCGATCACCACGATGCTGTCATCAACCAGCAGGCCGAGCGACAGGATGAATCCCGCGACAACCAGCTGGCTAAGATTAAAGCCCGCCGCATATACAGCGAGCAAGCCCGATGCGAGCGACAGCGGGATCGAGACCATAACGATCGCCGCGGCCCGCCAACCCAGCGGCAGAAGCGTCAGCATCACTAAAGCAAGCGCCAACGTAAAATCGCGCGCCAGTTCTTGCAGGCGTTTGGTAATGTCGCGGCTTTGGTCGAACTGGGTGATGATTTGAATGTCGGCGGGCAGATAGGATTGCTGCAGCTTGATTTCGGCCATCAGCACTTTGGCAAGTTTAGTAGCATCAGTGCCCACTTTCTGGTTCGCGGTGATCCAGACGGCGCGTTTACCGTTGTGGTATAAATGGCTGCGCGGTTCTTCGGCCCCCCATGCGACATCGGCGACGTCGCCAACGCGGACAAGCGTTCCGTCGTTCGTGCGCAGCGGCAGCGCGCGCACTGCTTCAAGTGATTTGAACGCACCACCCGCCTCGACATTAAACCGCCGCGCACCGCTGACCACCGCGCCGCTCGATACATCCGACCCGCCCAGACGGACTGCATCGGCGATTGCGCTGGCGGGGATGCGCAGCTCGGCTAGCCGCGCCGCGTTGATCGCAACGGTGACTTCAGGCTGGCTGAGCCCGATGACGTCGGCTTCGCGGACATCGGCATAGCGCGACAAGGCTTCGCTGATATCGCGGCCATATTTCTCCATTCGCCGCCAGCTTGCAGTCTCGCTGACCAAAGCGAATTGTAGGACCGACGCGTTGGTGGTGCGCATCTTTTTGAAATCGAGCCGTGCCAGTTCAGCGGGCAGGCGGCTGCGGATCGCGGTAATCTCGCGCACCGTATCGTTGAAATATTTATCGGGATCGCCAGACCAGTCGAACTCGGCACGGATGACGGTGCTACCATCGACGCTGGTCGAGACGATCTCCTTCACATCCTCCAGCCCTTGCACGATTTCTTCAATCGGCTTGGCAATGGTCTGTTCCATTTCTGATGCATCTGCGCCTGGTTGAACAGCCGTAATGGCAACAACTGGCAACGGGAAATGCGGATCGACCGCACGCGGGATCGATGTGAACGCCGAATAGCCCAAAGCCGCCAGCAACCCGAATAGCACCAATGTCAGTTGCCAGCGGCGGATCGAGAATTCGGTGAAATCCATGCGCTGACTATGCCGGGTTGCTTAACGCGTGACCGCGATCGGCCGGACTTTTGCGCCAGTGCGCAGCTTTTCACCGCCCGATACGACAATGCTGTCGCCGGGTTTAAGCCCGCCTGAAATGATGATGAAATCGTCCATCACCCGTTCGATCATCACATTGCGGGTTTCGACGCGGTTTGTTTTTGCATCGACAATATAGACCAGCCCCTCGCCAGTGCGGACACCGAAAAGGGCGCTGGCGGGAATTTGCATCGCGCCATCATTTGCAGCGGGCAGTTTGATGTTGGCTGTGCCGATTTGGCCCGCGCGCAGTTTCGCCTGCGCAGGCAGGCTGAACAGAACTGTGAATGCGCCGGTGGCAGCATTCGCCTGTCCCTCTATTTCAGAAATAGTGGCCGTGATGGGTCCGCCCTCCACAGCATCCAGTGTAATTTCCGCTGCCATCCCGGCGCGCAATTGCGAAGCATCGCGGCCCACGACTGGCACGCGAAAGACAAATCCCTGATCGGCTTGGCCCAGAATTACCGCAGCCATGCCAGCGGGGACAACCTGTCCGGGTTCAACATTACGGGCAAGGATTGTTCCGCTCGACGGCGCATAAAGCTGCGATGTGCCCGTGGCAAAGCGCGCTTGCGATACGCGTGCGCCTGCGGCTTTGGCGGCGGTGTCGGCGGATTCATAGCGTGCCTTTGTCACCCAGCCTTCTTTATACAACTCAGCAATCCGGGCGAATTCGGATTGCGCCCGTGCGCGTTCCGCCTCGGCGACGCTAAGGTCTGCCCCGACAATCGTTGTGTCGAGTGCCGCCAGCAACGCGCCGCGTTTCACGCTATCGCCCTCGTTAAAACGCACCGTGGAGACTTTGCCCGATGTGGTGAAACCCAAAGGTGTTTCGCGGCGATAACGAACTGTGCCAGAAACGCTGACGGTGCGCACCATATTGCCGGTTTGAACGGTGACAGTTTGAACAGGAAAAGTCTCTTCGGCAGGCGCGGCTTTTTCGCTTTTTGCAGCACCACAGGCGGAAAGCGAAAGCGTTGCCGACAGCACCGCCAGTATGATGCGTTTATCTACCCGACTGTTCACGTTGCGCCCATAGCTCCCACTCCGCCCGCTTCGTCGTTAGGCCAAACATTGCAGGATGGAAACTACCGATTGCGTTTCGAAACGCACTTTATTGTGCCTTGCGAATGGCCGAAAGCAAGGGCGGGTCGCGCCGTCCATTTTGTGCAGGCGTTTTTGCGATGACAGCGATTTCAGCGTTGATCCCCGCAACACGTTTTTTCCAACCAGGATAACGGAATAATCCGACACAGGATTTCGGCCCGCATCTTTGCCAGAACCGCACAGCGGCTTGCGGATCATAGCCAGCATTGGCCAGCAACCACATCGACAGCCGGTCAGCCTCTAGCTCGGTAGCGGTGATCGATTTGCTTTTGCGGGTTTCAGCCGAGCCCGGGGGGTGGCCGAGGAGATTATGCGCTAGCTCGTGCGCTGCGACGGCGGCGAGTTCATCGTCGCTGGCGACAAAATCAATCAAAGCAGAGGTGACGCGCACTTGATTGCCATCGGCGCCTGCCTCGATCTTGTTGCTGGCATCGACCCAGAAATGGCTGGCGCAGACGGGGTTCAGTTGAAACAACAGCTCGCGCGTTTCATTTCCGCGTTTGACACGGAGCGGTGCCAGATAACTCGGCCCCCATAATTCATCCAAAAACGTCCGGACTGTGTTTAACCGTTCGACGCCGAGTGCTTTGCTTGGAGCAAAGCTGGCGATATCGCGATTGCCGATGCGGATAAGGCCATCGCCCGCGACTACGCCTTGTTTTTCCGCGTCGCCGCCTGCAACCACGAACGCGACTTCAACGGGTTGCGTAAATTTGAATGCCAGTTTTGCTGCGTCGGCATCGGGATATTGGGCGATGTCGTGCAATACCCAGCCGGGATTAAAGCCCATTTTATGGCTGCAATAGGTGGCATTGGCATTGGCAAGACGGTAGCCAATCGTCGCAAGCCGTGCGTCTTGGGCCGCGATTGCGCGATAGGCGGCAACGGTTTCTGCCTTTGGTGCAGCGATGGCGGGCGCGGTTATTAGCGCGAGGATGAGTATAAGCCATTTCATCGCGTAGCCGCCCTTTGCAGCCGGTCGTTGATTGCTGCGCCTATGCCCTCAACCGCAATAGGCGCAACGGCGATGGCTGAACGGTCGCTTGCATCGGCACGGTGCAGCGCTGCAAACAGATTGGCGGCAGCCTCAGCCAAATTGCCGCGGGCAGACAGGGTATCGTCGCCGGTCGTTGCGCCAAAACCGATATGCCATTCGCCCGACGTTGCGGTTATAGCGTTCAATCGCACAGACTTGCTAGGCGCATAATGGCTGGCGAGTTGGCCGGGCGCTTCGATCCGGTCGTCGTTCTTTTCGAGCGACGGCGTGCCAAGCACCACCGCAATCTGTGCAGATGTAATCGGGCCGGGACGCAGGATTTGCCAACCATCGGCACGCAACGCTACAATCGTTGATTCAAGCCCTGCGCGACATGCCCCTGCATCGATGATCAGCGGTGCGGCAACGCCTAGGCTATCGGCAACATGTGCCGCTGTCGTTGGGCTGATCCCTCCTGACCGGTTAGCCGAAGGCGCCGCAACAACAAGACCGCTCGCCAGCAACAGCGCTTGCATCACCGGATGCGAAGGACAGCGAAGTGCAATGGTTGGCAATCCGGCGGTGACAGCGAGCGTAATCTTTGCGGTCGCCTTCATCGGCAGCACTAAAGTCAACGCTCCCGGCCAGAACCGTTCTGCTAGCGCCGTCGCCCTATCGTCAAAATGCGCGATAGCCTCGGCAGCTTCGATATCCGGCACATGGACAATCAGCGGGTTGAAATCGGGCCGTCCTTTGGCCGCATAAATCTTCGCCACGGCGCTGGCGTTGCTGGCATCAGCGGCAAGGCCATAGACCGTCTCGGTCGGAACCGCGACAATGCCGCCATCGCGCAATACAGTCGCGGCCTCCGCCACAGCAAGCGCGTCGGCTGGAAGAATCCGGCCTTTACCTTGGGGATTTGAGCCTAGCATCATACCGCGCTATAGGCGGCGCAACAGATTTGAAACAGGATTTTCTCCCATGAGCTTTGTTGCCCCCACCACCGAGCAGTTATTCGTGCTTCGTCACGTGACAGGGATTGACGAGTTGGCGGCGTATCCGCGCTTTGCCGATGCGACGCCCGATATGATCCAAGCGATTGTCGAGGGGTTGGGCCAGTTTGCGCAAGACCAGTTCGCGCCGCTGAACCGAATCGGCGATACCGTTGGGGCGCGGTTGGTTGATCGGCGGGTAGTGATGCCTGAAGGCTATAAAGCGGCGTATCAGGCGTTTGTCGACAATGGCTGGGCGTCGATCAACGCTCCGGTCGATTTTGGCGGGCAGGGGCTGCCATATGCGCTGGCGACGGTCGCGCTCGATTCGCTGGGGGCTGCCAATATGGCGTTTGCGCTTTGTCCGCTACTGTCGCTCGGTGCAGTCGAGGCGCTGCACCATCATGGTTCGGAGGCGCAGAAAGCGGCCTATCTGCCAAAGCTTTCCAGCGGCGAATGGTCGGGTACGATGAACCTGACTGAGCCGCAGGCAGGATCCGATGTCGGCGCGCTGAAGGCAACCGCCACACCGCGCGGCGACGGGACGTTTCAGATCAAGGGGCAAAAGATTTATATCAGTTTCGGCGATCACGACATGGCGTCTAATATCATTCACCTCGTGCTCGCCCGCACGCCGGGTGCGCCGCAGGGGACGAAGGGCATCTCGCTGTTTCTCGTCCCCAAATACCGGCTGAACGCCGATGGCTCGCCTGGGGCGGAGCAAGATATCCAGACGGTTTCGATCGAACATAAAATGGGAATCAACGCCTCGCCCACCTGTGTGCTGGCGTTCGGCGAAGAAGGTGATTGTGTCGGCGAGCTGATCGGCCCTGAATTTGGGGGCATGCGCGCGATGTTTACAATGATGAATAACGCGCGGCTGAATGTCGGCTTACAAGGCGTGCAGATTGCCGAGGGCGCAACGCAAAAGGCGATCTGGTTCGCGCAAGAACGCGTGCAATCGGCGCGCGTTGGTGGCCCCTCGCGCGATCCGGTGGCTATTATCGAACATCCCGATGTGCGGCGGATGCTGCTGCGGATGAAGGCGGGGACTCAGGCTATCCGCGCGCTTTCTTATTATGCCGCCGGACAAGTGGATCGCGCTGTATTGGGCATCGAGGGCGCGCAGGAAATGGTCGATCTGCTGACCCCGCTGGCCAAAGCCTATGGCACAGACATGGGCGAGGAGATCGCCTCGCTGGGCATTCAGGTGCATGGCGGCATGGGCTATGTTGAGGAAACGGGCGCAGCGCAATATTACCGCGACGCCCGCATTGCGCAGATTTATGAAGGCACAAATGGTATCCAGGCGGCAGACCTTGTTGGTCGAAAGCTGGGGATGCGCGGCGGCGATGCGATCCGCGAACATTTGGCGCGTATTGGCGCTGAGGCAGGGGACCATGCGGGGCTGAAATCGCTTGCGGGCGCTTGCGCACAGGTCACCGAATTTATGCTGGACGCATCCGTCGATGATCGGTTGGCGGGCAGCTATGCCTATATGACGATGATGGCGGTTGCAACCTGCGGCTGGTTGATGGCCCGGCAATTGCGCGCAGCAGAGGCAGAGGGTGGCAACAGCCCGTTCCTAAAGGCAAAGATCGTGTGCAGCCGGTATTATTTGGACGTGATTGTGCCAGAGGCGCTGGCGCTGGTGGGCAGTGCAATGGCTGGGGCCGGATTGCTGTACGCGCTTGATGCTGAGGGGCTGGCGGCTTGAGTAACAATCGTCAACAAATCACCGTAGCCCTGAGCCTGTCGAAGGGCGGCTATCGACCTTGCGCAACATTGCCAAGCGTGCTTCGACAGGCTCAGCACTACGGTTTTATTTTGAGCGCAAAAAACTCGAATGTCTGATCAATGTGAAACCCTCCGCCGCATTGCCGATGCGCTCGAACGGTTAGCACCCCCCGCTTCAGCGATCGCTGACTTAAACGCACATCCGGCCTATCATTGGGACGGTAAAACGCTTGCCGCAGTAGCGCGATTCAAACCCCTTCCGCTCGACCTCATAGTCGGCGTTGACCGGCAAAAAACAGATATAATGACCAACAGCCAGCGTCTCGCCCAAGGCCATGCCGCGCACGATGTGCTGCTGTGGGGTGCGCGCGGGATGGGGAAATCGGCTTTGGTGAAGTCGGTGGTCGCCGCGCTTCAGTCGTATAGCCAAGCGATTGCCTTGGTCGAAAGCACCGCTGACCAGCTGGCTAGCCTGCCGACCTTGTTCCTCAAACTTTTCGATGCCAACCGCCGCTTCATCCTGTTCATCGACGATATCGCATTTGAAGGCGATGACGCCGGACCGCGTCGGTTGCGGTCGATGCTAGAGGGCGGATCAGAGGCGCGGCCTGACAATGTGCGGCTGTATGTCACATCCAACCGCCGCAACATTGTTGAGCGCAATGCGGCAGACGAGAACGCCGCCGTTAATGCCCGCGATGTCGCCGATGACCGGCTGGCGCTCGCCGACCGGTTCGGGATGAAGTTGGGCTTTCAATATCCTGATCAAGCCGCGTTTCTCGCTATGGTCTCGGCCTATGCAACGCATTTTGGGCTGCAATGGGAACAGTCAGACGCACTAGCTTTTGCGCACCAGCGCGGCGGCCGTTCGGGCCGCGTTGCGTGGCATTATGCCGTGGAATTGGCGGGGCGTGCAGGGCGCAGCCTTTAGAGACTTTTCTCATAAACGCGATACACTTTGCTCACCGCGCCGCCGACCGCCTCGCCAACCGAAACCATCGGGCCGTTTGACGACAGCACCCAACCAAAATCGCCTTTTGAGGCACCGAATTTGGCGATAGCATCGCGGCGGATATATTCGACCAGCATCAGCGCCAACTGGCTTGCTATGCGCGTACTTTGCAATTTCTTCACAACCCCCATCAGGGGCACGCGCATCGTTGTGACACGCGGTGTGCCAACGTTGAGCCACCATAAAAGCTTCGCCCAGTTAAACGGCCATAATGATCCGTTATAGCCGGCGAGCTTCTCGTTCAAATCTGGAATCGTCATCATAAACGCGACCGGCTCACCGTCGATTTCAGCGATGCGGATCAAGTCTTCGAACACAATCGGTTTCAGCTTTTTGCCGGCATAGGCAACCTCGGCTGGGGTGAACGGCACAAAGCCCCAATTGTCACTCCACGCATCGTTCAAAATGCTAAGGATTAACGCTGCTTCTTGGTCGAATTTGCGTTTGTTGACGCGGCGAATGTGGATTTTTCCGCTGCGCTCACCCATCGCAACGACACGGTTGGTCAGCTCGGGCAGGTTATCAACAATGGTCAGGTCAAAGGTCAGCAGATCCTCTGCTTTATGATGCCCCGCCGTCTCAATCCATTCTTGATAGCGCGCGTCGTGATAGCCCATCATCACCGTGGGCGGGCGGTTATGCCCCTGAATCAGTAACCCGGGTTCGTCCCACATCGCAAAGCTAACTGGCCCCAACATCCGTGTCATACCCTTTGCGCGCAGCCATTTTTCGGCTTGGTCGAGAAGCGCATTACCGACATCGGCGCTTTCCGCTTCGTAAAATCCCCAAAAGCCTGTGCCGCGTCCCATTCCCTGTTCGACCGGCTGTTCAAGCGCCAGCCTGTCAATATGCGCGGAGATCCTCCCGACCACTCGCCCTGCACGGCGGGCGACAAAAAGCTGCGCCTCGGCATGTTCGAACCACGGGTTCTTCCCCGGCGTCAACAGCCCGCGCACTTCGTCTTTCAACGGCGGAATCCAGTTCGGATTATCAGCGTAAAGCCGGTAAGGCAGGTCGATGAAATCCTTCAACGCTGCTCTACCGCTCACTGGCACTACCCGCACTTCACCCATTTCCATCGGGCCGCCCCTTTATTCGCCGATATTTTATGGCGGCTTGTCGCGCTTTTGGGCGCGGTGTCAAGATTGCCATGATGCTGCCACGATGATGGCCTATGTATGTTGCTATGAATGCTATTGCTCATCCTAAACAAACTGCGGAAATTCGGGAAAAAGTCGCTTTGGCTAATGCTGCGATACCCGATGATATGGCAATGATCCGTGCCGCGGCAGACCTTACCCGCGACCTGAATGGGGCCAATAAGGCCATATATTGGTCTGATTTCCTCGGCTCGGCGCTTCTGGGCTATGCGGCGTTGTTTGCTGCCATTATGGCACCCGGGACGGGATGGACGGTGCTCGCCGCCGCGGTCGCGGTCGCGGCGCTCTACCGTGCAGGTAGCTTTATTCACGAGATAACTCATGTCCGCCACCGAGAGCTGCCGTGGTTCCGCTTTGGCTTTAACGCAGTCGTCGGTGTGCCGTTGCTGGTCCCCAGTTTCTTGTATGAAGGCGTGCATCAGTTGCACCATGCGCGCACGCGCTATGGTACAACTGAGGACCCCGAATATCTGCCGCTTGCGCTGATGAAGCCGTGGACTGTGCCGTTGTTTGTGATGATCGCTGCGTTCGGGCCGATCGTATTGTTCCTGCGCTTTGCGTTGCTGACGCCTTTGTCGTTCCTGATCCCGCCTTTGCGGAAAATGGTTGTGGAGCGTTATTCGGGGCTGGTGATTAACCCCGATTTCCGCCGCCGCGCGCCAGAGGGTGAGTTGAAGAAACAGTGGCTGTTGCAAGAGATTGCGGCCTCGGTTTGGGCCAATGCTTTGCTGCTTAGCGTGTTCAGCGGCTTCATTCCGCTGCGTGGTTTTTTGATCTTTTTGGCGATTTCATCGGCGACGATTGTGTTTAACCAGATTCGCACTTTGGTTGCACATCTGTGGGAAAATGACGGCGAGGTGGTCAGCACCACCGTGCAGTTCCTTGACAGCGTCAACGTGCCGCCGCCGAATGTCTTGTCGGCATTATGGGCGCCTGTGGGCTTGCGTTACCACGCGACGCACCATCTGCTTCCGGGGCTGCCCTATCACGCCTTGGGTGAGGCACACCGGCGGTTGACGGCCAAGCTTGCGCCCGAATCAACCTATAACCGCGCGAGCTACAACGGCTTGCCGGGGCTGGTATCGCGGCTGGTGAAAAGCAGCTTTTCGGTCGGGACGATGCGCGGTTAAAGGCGTAATTTGACGGCGAGTTTCCCCAGCGCTGCTTTGTCGCTTGGCTCAAGCCCGAACCGTAGTGATACCCAGAGCATCGGCCAGAATAGGATTAAAAGCGTTACGGCGCGCGCCGGTTGGCCGAATGCGTTCATTACGTAACCCGCAGCCCACAATGTAGCGACGAACAGGCCCGCCGCTAAAGATGATTTCCAAAAGCCTGAAGTAAACGGCGACAGCCGGTCGCTGACTATGAGTTCCGCCACTGCCAGTAATGCGGTCGCCACGACCGCTGCGGATACGGCGAGCGCCATGCCGTACGCTCCGTAAAGCGGCACAAGCCACAGCCCGAGACCAATCCACAGCAACAGTCCGAACAGGCTATTGGCCAGCGGCAAGCCCTGATGGCCTATCATCTCGATAATCGGAGTTGCAGGGCCAAAGGCGGCCTCTGCTGCGCGAGCAACCAGCAGAGCAACTAACACGGAAAGAGCGGCGCTTGATCCCGGCGCAAAAGCAGAGAGCATGTCAGGCGCTATCAGGATCAACAACGCCGCAAGCGGCACCGCCAGCAGGATCGAGATATGCGTTGAAAAGGCATAAAGCGGCGCAATCCCTGCGCGGTTTGCCGCCCCTTGTTCGGATGCCAAGGGGGCGAGCACATACAGAAATGATTGCCGGACAATCAGCGGGATCGACGCGATCTTGCGCGCGATTCCGTAAAGACCAGCAGCAACTGCACCTTGGCTGCCGGGCAACATCGCGTTGAGCAGGATGGGCGGCAGATCGTTATAGGCACGGCGAGCAAGTGCGGGGGGCAGCATCGCAAAGCCTGTGGCAAGCACCTGACGTCGCAGGGCAGGTGGGAGCGGCGCATGCAACAGTAACGCTGGATCGTAATAGCGCGCGAGCAACTTCCACGCCAACCATGCGGTCATCGCCAGCGAGGCAAGGTGGCCAAGCAGCAATCCCTCCACACCAAAACCTGCGGCGAAAAATCCCGCCGCAAAGACCAATCGCGCGACCTGTTCCCAGAATATCCGCAACCGGATTTCGGGGCCAAAAGCGCGTTTTGCTCGCGCCGCCGCTGTGGCTGTTTCAACGAAAATCCACAGCGGCAGGCTCCATGCGAACAGCGCAATGGCGCGCGGTAATACCGCAGCATCTTTGGGGTCAGCCGCAATCAGGCTCGCCAACCAAGGCGCGGCTAGCATAATAATCACCGCCGCAATCAAGCCCAATCCAGTGCTCAGCAGCAGTGCAAAACGGACCGCACCATGCTGTTCCTTCTCGTCAGGGGTCGCTGGGATAATCCGCTGCAATGCTTGTCCGAAAGCTAGATCGAGAACATTGGCGAGGATATTGATCGCCGCCCATAAAACGACATAGACGCCGTAGCCCGCAAGGCCAAACATCCAAGTATAGGCCGGCTGAGATATGACCTCAATCAACGCGCCAAGCCGGGCCACTGCCGCTAGTCCCGCACCTTTAGCCACATCCTCTTTGCTGACGGCTTGCTGCGGCGTAATCAGCGCATCTTCCTGCGGCCCGCTCATTCCTCGGTTCGGAAAAGCACCGTCTCACCGATTAACAGGAACAACAGGAACGGCGCCCATGCCGCGACAAAAGGCGGGTAAGCGCCTAGGTTACCCATCGCCAGCGCAAAGTTGTCGGCTACGAAATAGGCAAAGCCCAATCCCATACCAATCACCGCGCGTAAGAATAATGCGCCGGATCGCGCCAGACCAAAAGCGGCGATGGAGCCCAGCAATGGCATCAACACTGCAGATAACGGCCCAGAAATCTTGTGCCACAAATTGCCTTCAAGCGCGCTGGTGCGCCGTCCTGCAGCTTTCATTTCATCGACAGCTTTGGACAAAGGGATGAAGCCCAAAGCATCGCCATCGACCTTTTTCTGGTCAAAGCGTTTAGGGTCAATCCCGCGACCTACGATCAGGCTTTCAACTCGCTCTTGCGCTGCGCCGCGAACATCGAAAATACGGACTTTTTCAAGCGTCCACGCCCCACCCACAAAGCGAGCTTTATCGGCGCGGATAACGCGGCTTAGGCTGCCGCTGCTGCGTTGATAGACGCGAACGTCCTGCAGCTTTGTCGCTGCACCTTTGCCGACGACGGTGCGGGCCTGAATAAAATCGCGGCCTTCGCGAACCCACACATTATAGCGGATGCCGTCATCCTTGGGGATTTGGCCATATTCGACGTCCTGCCAGCGTTTCAGCTTAGCCGAATTTGGCGCAACAACCGTGTCGTTAAACACAAACGAAAAGGCAGAAACGAATAGGCTGGCGACAATCATCGGGGCCAAAATCTGGTGCGCCGAAAGCCCGGCGGCTTTCATCGACACAATCTCGCTATTCTGGCTGAGCGTTGTGAAGGTGATTAGCGTCCCGAGCAGCACCGAGAATGGTAGGAAACGTTGTATCAACTGCGGGATACGCATTCCAATATAGCGCCACAGGTCGCCATCATCATTTCCCGGCACGCCAAGGATTTTGCCGCTTTCACCCAGCAGATCAAGCGTTTGCAGGATCAACACAAGCATTAGCAAAACCGCCAAGGTGCGCACAAAAAATAGCTTTGCCATGTAAAGCGTGATTTGGCGTGAGGGGAAGAATGACATCATTATTATGCCATTGCCTCTTCGTCTTGCGCCAGCAGCCGCGATTTTCGGCGCCCGAAACGAAACATCTTGCGGATCGTTTTGCCCGCTTGCTCCGCGAATTTCTCTAGCGCGCCAATCGGTTGGCCGCCCGGAACATGCGCTGCAACATGATACATCCACAGGATCATTGCCGCAAACAACAGGCACGGAACCCATAATGCGATCAACGGATCAATCTGCCCGCGCCCACCGACGCTTTCGGCATATTCTTTGATCTTGTGATAGGTCACAACGATCACAATCGACAGGAAAACACCCAAAGCAGACGTTGACCGCTTTGGCGGAATAGCCAGCGCAATGGCGAGAAGCGGCAGCAGCAACATCATCGCCACCTCGACCAGCCGGAAATGGAAATTAGCCCATGCGGCATTGCGTTCGCTGGATGGCCGTTTCACATCGTTACCGACTTTGACCAATTCCGGAAGCGTATATTCGCGGCCCTTTTCGCCCCGGTTGCGGAATTTTTCAATCTCGGGCAGCGGGATGGGAATATCATGGTTGGTAAAGCTTAAAACCCGCGCGTTTTTATAGGCCGGGGCATCGTGCACCAACGTGCCGTTGGTCAGCCGCAGGATAATTGTGTTGCGATCCTCAGTCCGCATGAACTGACCTTTTTCGGCAGTCACAGCAATTGTCTGACCCTTTTTGTTTTCGGCAAAAACGAACAATCCCGACAGATCATTGCCCTGGTTGCGGCTTTCATCGATACGCATCGTCAGGTTTTTGCCCAGATTGTTGAACTCGCCGACCTTAATCGACGCACCCAGCGCGCCCGAGCGTAGATCAAAACGCAGTTCTTCATACAAATACCGAGAGGTCGGCTGAATCCAGCCGACGATCGCTAAGTTTACCCCCGCAAGGATGATCGCATAGATATACGGTACGCGTAGTAGCCGCCAATAGCCAAGGCCAACGGCACGGAAAATATCGATTTCCGACGACAATGCCAACCGCCGAAACGCGAGCAATATCCCCAGCATCAGCCCGATGGGGATGCCCAAAGACAGATATTCAGGGATCAAATTGGCGAGCATCCGCCAGACGATATTGACCGGCCCGCCCTCTGCCGCGACAAAGTCGAACAGACGCAGCATCTTCTCCAAAAGCAGCAGCATCGCGGCAAGCGCAAGCGTGCTGAGCAGCGGAATCGCAACAAGCCGCGCGATATAGCGGTCGGTGGCAGTCAGAAATTTCAACCTATTGTCGTCCTGTCACCCTAATTTGGCCGCA